>JANXXJ010000313.1 GCA_025350665.1 Gemmatimonadota bacterium
CGGACGGGTTGATCGCAGAGGCAGCTGGGGCGGGCGGGCACGCGGGCACCCTGTCCCCATTCGCGTTGATTCAGGAAATTCGTGCGTGGTGGTCGGGGCCTCTCGCGTTGGCCGGGGCCATCGCCACCGGTTCTGCTATTCTCGCGGCCCGGGCAATGGGGGCCGACTTGGCATACATCGGATCGGCGTTCATCGCCACGCAAGAGGCCAACGCGGTCGAGGCCTATAAACGGACCGTCGTCGACAGCGGCGCCGCGGACGTGATCTACACCAATCTGTTCACCGGTGTTCACGGCAACTACCTTCGTGCGTCGATCGAGCGGGCCGGTCTCGATCCCGATCACTTGCCCGCGAGCGACCCTTCCAAGATGAACTTCGGCAGCCATGCGGCCAAAGCCTGGCGGGACATCTGGGGCGCGGGCCAGGGCATCGGTGCGATTCTGGATATTCCGTCCGCGGCCGGTTTGGTCGCGCGACTGCGGCAGGAATACGAGGACGCGGTCAGCCGCTTGATTGGGATCTTGTGAAGCCTGCCCTCCCCGTCGTGATCAAACCGCTCGGCCCAATCGTGATCGAAGGCCCGATCGACCTGCGCGACCATGAGGGGAACCCCATCTCCATCCCGCCCAACAAGTCGCCGGGCATCATAAAACTCTGCGGCTGTGGTCGCAGCCTGAAGAGACCGTTCTGTGATGGTACCCACAAGCAGCCCATCCTGCCGCCTTCGGCCGACTAGACCACTACTTTCCCACGCAGAATCGCTCGAAAATCCTTCCGAACACCTCTTCCACGTCAACGCGGCCCAGTAGTTCGTCGAGCGCGGTGACCGCTCGGCGGACGTGGTGGGCTGCGAGTACCGCGTCACCGCCCTGCCCTGCTTCCGGCGCCGCATCACGAAGTGCGGCAAGGGCCGCTGCAAGCCCTTGTTGGTGGCGCTCTCGTGTGAGGAGTGGAGTCGTGTCACCCAGCAACTCAACGTCACCGTACAGGCGGTCGACCAGCAGCCGCTTGAGGTCGCCAAGTCCGGCGCCCGTGAGGGCGGACACGCCCGGGGATGGCAAGGAACACAGGTCCACCTTGGTATTGACCCTCAGCGTATTCGACCGGGCAGCGAGAGACTGCTCCTCATCGGTCAGGTCGGCCCCGCCTTCAACGCACAGCAGTATGAGGTCAGCGGCGCCGAGGTATCGGCGGCTCACCTCGATTCCAAGGCGTTCGATTCGGTCTTCCGACGACCTGAGGCCGGCGGTGTCAGCCAGCCTCACGGCGTACCCATCCAGATCCAGGTCAGCCTCGATCGTGTCACGCGTCGTCCCCTCGATCTCGGTTACGAGGGCTCGTTCGATTCCCAGCAACGCGTTGAACAGCGACGACTTGCCAGCATTTGGCCTCCCGGCGATCACCACCAGGGCCCCGCGCCTGACCCGTTCACCCAGGCTTGCCGTTTCCAGGAGTCCGTCGATCGCCGCGGTGGTCCGGCCGATTGCGGCTCCCAAAGCCGTGCGATCGACCGGTCCGTCGTCCTCTTCGGGGAAATCGATGTCGTAGGCAAGCAAAGCCAACAGATCGATCAGCGTCTCCCGCAGGTCGGCCAAGCGACGCGACAGCCCGCCGTGCAGTTGACGGATCGCCGCGCGGCCCTGCGCTCGGGTTGTCGCGTCGACCAGATCCCCAATGGCCTCGGCCTGGATCAGATCGATCTTGCCGTGCGTCACGGCGCGCCGGGTAAACTCACCCGGGAGAGCCGGACGGGCGCCCAGGGCCGTAAGCGCGGCGAGGAGCTGGCTTGACGTGAGTAGCCCGCCGTGGCAGGCGAACTCTACGAGATCCTCGCCAGTGTAGCTCGCGGGCGCCAGATAGAAGGTGACCAATCCCCGGTCAAACGGAGTGCCATCGGCTTCATGGAATACGGCCAAGTACGCCCGCCGCGGCTCCGGCTCCCGCTCCGGGATCCAATGGAGCACGCGCAGGGCGACGGAAACGGCCCCTCGACCCGAGAGCCGTACCAGCGCAACCGCCGCCCGACCGGACGGCGTCGCAGTGGCACAGATCAGGTCAGAGAGCATGTCGCGTCGGCACCTCCGACAACACCCGTTAGGGGACTCTGACTATCGCTTGGGATTTCGCAACGGCGCGGGCGGCGGCGTGGCCGAGGCGGCTCGCCGCATCCGCTCCTTGGCCACAAGCCACTGCTGGGGAATGCTGGCCAGATTCTGCACGGCATAGTACAGGTTCAGGCCGGAGGCAAACCGGAGGAAGAGCACCAACATCATGATCGGCATAAAGTAGAGCATCATCTTGGTCTGCGGATTGGGTGGCAGGCCAAGCTGGCCGATCTTCGTCACGCCGAACATCGAGACGGCCATCAAGACCGGAATGATGTACAGCGGATCGGGGCGGGAGAGGTCCGGAATCCAGAGGAAAGCCTGTCCCCGGAGCTCGATCGAGTTCTGAAAGACGAAGAACAGGGCGATCAGAATGGGCCATGGCAACAAGACGGGCCAGCAACCGCTGAAGGGGTTGACGCTGTTTTCCTTGTAGACCTTGAACATCTCCTGCTGGAGACGTTGCGGATCCTTCTGATGGCGGTCCTGGATGTCTTTGAGCACAGGCTGAATCGCCTGCATCGCCATGCTCGCTCTCATCGCCTTCTGATTCAACGGCCAGAGAACGAGTCGAATCAAGACCCCAAAAACGACGAGACCGAGACCGTAGGCGAGTCCGACCTTCTCATGGAGCCAGACCAAAAGCCAGCGGGCGCCTACGGCCACCGGCCGGATCACCGGTCGGAGCCAGGCCCAGCCGTAGGGGTTGTTGTCGTCGAATTCGTGCCCGATCGCCCGAAGTCTGGGGTACTCCATCGGGCCGACATACAGTCCGAAGTCGAACCCGCCGTCGGAACCAACGGTCAGGCTGGTCCAGACGTCGGCTGTCTCGGGGGTCCGGTGCACCCGATCGGTGGCCATGGCCTGCACGCCGCCAAACCGGCCAAGCCCAACCCCACCGGTGTCTGGGGAGATCACGGCCGCCACGAAGTACTTGGCTTTTACCGCAACCCACTGGAACGGGCCGCTGAGTGATTTCAGCTCGCCAGGCTTCATCCGACTGAAGTTCACTAGCTGAGACCTGGTGTCACGGGTTACGACTCCAAGCTCCCGGGCGAACTCGGTACTGTCGGCTTCGGTGTTCCGAAGGCCCGGTCCCATCCCAATCAGCAGCGTGGCCCCCGCCGGCCCTACGCCCGTCAACCGACCGCTGACAGCGATGCGGTAGTTGTCGGGCACAAAGCGGTAGGTCAGGCTGATGCCACTGAGCGAATCGAGCGGAGCCTGCCACGACAGCTGAGCACCGTCCTTGCCAACCTGAAGATCCTTCGTCGACGGATGAAAAACGAGATTCTTGAGAGGCAGAGTGTCCCGGCCAATCAAGAGCGCCAACGCCATGAAATCACTGTTGGGGTCCAAGATCTGAGCCGATTGACCGGGTTCGTCCTTCCGCATCGAGCGATACGTGGTCATCTCGGCCCCAACCATGCGGCCACCGCGAGTCGAGAAGGCGTACCGGTAGAGGCTAGAAACCACCTGGACGGTGTCATCGGCAACGCCATCGGTCGATTCGGCAGTCAACCGAGTCGGTCGGGTGCCCGCGGGCGCATCGAGCGTCGGCGGAGCCGCCGGCGGCGACACGGCCGTCACTGT
The DNA here is from genome assembly GCA_025350665.1 of Gemmatimonadota bacterium. Taxonomy (GTDB): domain Bacteria; phylum Gemmatimonadota; class Gemmatimonadetes; order Gemmatimonadales; family GWC2-71-9; genus SHZU01. The sequence continues at coordinate 3,699 of JANXXJ010000313.1, forward strand.
CGGGCGTGCGGGTGCCCTTGGGGGCCGTTTGAGGACCAGGGACGGAACCACCAACACGACCATCATCAACACGATGGCCAGGATAAATCGACGATCCATGGGGGCGCCGAGGAGGAGTCTAGGAGTTAGGGAACCGGGTCATAACCGCCCGGGTGAAACGGGTGACACTTCGCCAGGCGCTTGAAGCCCAACCAGCTACCACGAACGAGGCCATACCGTTCCACTGCTTCGAGGGTGTACTGCGAACAACTGGGGCTGAACCGACACCGTGGGGGGAAGGCCGGCGACAGGTACCGCTGGTAACCGCGAATCAAGCCGACTCCCAAGCGGCGGGGAAGACCAATCAGGTGTGGTCGGAACCCTTGATCGGTGCCTTGGCCTTCAGCCACCCCAGCACCTCCGCCTCGAGACCACCCCAACTGGCCTCATAACTCTCACGTCGCGTTCGGACCAGCACATCTACTGCCGTCAACCGTGGTAGTACCGAACGGCGACAAATTTCTTTCAACCTTCGCCTTAAACGGTTGCGGGCCACCGCGTTGGACTGGTACTTCGGAACGATGAGTCCCAGTCTCGGATGGCCCGCTTGGTTTGCGTCCCACAAAATTTCAAGGTACACCGCACGGTGCCGACGGCCCCGGGCAAGTACGCGCCGAATATCCTCGGACCCCGCCAGTCGTTGCCGACGCGCGAAGTCTTCGGACGTCAGCGACCCCCGTGCTTCGACGGGATCCGAATCGTCAGCAGTTTGCGCCCCTTCTTTCGACGGCGCGCCAGCGTCGCCCGACCCCACCGGGTCTCCATCCGGGCTCGAAACCCATGCCGATTGACCCGCTTGCGGTTACGCGGGCGATATGTCGGCTGCATGACAACCACCTAGTACTTGAGTGAGCCAAGCAAGATAGCTTGGGGGCGCCGTTGGGGTCAAGGTTGACTTTTCCACATGCTAGCCGTAAGATCGTCGCCCCTTCACCAGTACCCCCGGTTTTCCCTGAGGCGAAATGCAGGTGTCTGCCAAAGACGCGTGGAAGCGAATACTCGACGAGGCCCGCCGGGAGCTGCCAGAACAGGCAGTCATCACCTGGTTGGCTCCGGCCGAGCCGCTTAGTCTGGCGGACGGCTGCCTGGCTCTAGGGGTACCCGATGAGTTCGCGGTCAAGTGGAATGAAGCCAAGCACGGCTTGATTCTGTCGCGCATTGCGGGCCAGGTCCTGGGCCAGAAGACCGAAGTGGCCTTTCGCGTGCCCGAGGATCGCCGCCAGCGGCCTCAGATTGATTTCTTCGTCGCCCCGCCGCCTGAAGCGCAAACGACCCCCCTGCGGGTCGCCCAGTCGTCCCTGCCGCTGAACGAACGTTACACCTTCGACTCGTTCGTTATCGGGAAATCGAACGAACTCGGGGCCGCGGCGGCCTACGCCGTCGCCGAGGCCCCGGGCAAGACCTACAACCCGTTGTTCATCTACGGTGGCACCGGTCTTGGCAAGACACACTTGATGCAGGCGATCGCCCACGCCGTGATCCGAAGAAATCCCGGCACCAGAGTGCTGTATGTCGGCGCCGAGCATTTCATCAACGAAGTCATCGAGGGCATTCACAATCGGACGATGCCCGACCTGCGGCGCCGATATCGAACCGATGTCGACCTGTTCCTGGTCGACGACGTGCACTTCCTGGAAGGGAAAGAGGCGACCCAGGAAGAGTTCTTTCACACATTCAACGCGCTCTACGAGTCCCAGAAGCAGATCGTACTGACGTCGGACCGCCCACCCAAGGAAATGCCGGGGCTGGAAGACCGGTTGGTGAGCCGGTTCGGATGGGGCATGGTGGCCGATGTCGGGCTCCCTGACTTGGAACACCGGATCGCCATCCTCCGCAAGAAGCAGGAGCAGGACCACCTCGAGACCACAATTCCAGACGAGGTCTTGACCTTCATCGCCGAACACGTCTATTCGAACGTGCGGGAGTTGGAAGGCTCGATTATCAAGCTCTTGCTCTACGCCTCCCTTCGACACCGGGAGATCACCGTCGAGCTCGCGCGCGAGGCGCTCGCGGATCGGATTCGGCCCAGTCAGAGTGGGGCCGAGGAAAGGCCGAAAGCCCTTCCGTCGATCGACAAGGTGCAGGACGTGGTCGCCCGCCGATGGGGCGTGACCCCCGAAGGACTCCGATCGAAGGCTCGGATCAAGAGCCTCACCGTTCCGCGTCAGATCGCGATGTACTTGGCTCGGGAGGTCCTCAACATGCAGCTCGTTGAAATCGGACAAGCCTTCGGCGGCCGAGATCATTCGACGGTAATTCACAGCGTGGACAAGGTGCAGCGCCAATTGGCGAAGGACCGTGGCTTCAGGGAACGGGTCGATTCGGCAAAGACGGAATTGACGACATCGTAGATGTGGGTTGTGTGTGGGCGGCGTGGATGACAGGGGAGAATCGGGAAATTCAAGGCCGATATCCCCGCCCTCAACACGCCGCGGCAGTGGGATGGGGACGGCAACTCGATGCCTTGATGGCGTTTCCCGGACCGTTCCACAGAATCACGCCTCTACTACTCCTACTATGTTTATTATATAGGGTTCTTTTTAGTAGTTATCCCGTGGTGAAAACTCGAAAGATGTTGGGGAGCGAGCCGGAATGAAGTTCACCATCACTCGTGAAAAACTGCATGAGGGGCTTGGAGCGGTCGCCGCAAGTATTCCGTCCAAGACGACCCTCCCGGTGCTTTCCAACATCCTCGTGGAGGCAACGAAAGACGGGCTGCGACTGTCGGGAACCGATCTCGATATCGCCGTCAGCACGATCATCCCGGCCCAGGTCGACCAGGAGGGTGCTACGACCCTGCCAGCTCGGAAACTGTCCGAAATCGTTCGGGAGTTGCCCAGCGCGGCTATCCGGGTCACCGGCTCCGGCGAACAACGAGTCCAGATTGAATGCGGCCGCTCGAAGTTCAAGCTTCTTGGCTTGTCCCGGGACGAATTCCCGGCATTTCCGGCGGTCAAGTTTGATGGTGCGTGGCGAGTCCAGGCCAAAGAGCTTCAGAAATTGATTGCCCATGTGGCATTCGCGGCCAGCACGGAGGAGAGTCGGCCAATCCTGAACGGTGTGCTATGGGAATTGCGGCCGGACCGGATGCGCATGGTGGCAACCAACGGGCACCGCTTGGCCCGGATGGACGTGCCGGTAAAGGGAACGGGCGGCCAGGCCGACCTGATCGTTCCGCCGAAGGCCCTGGAGCAGATTCGGAAACTGTTTGGGCCCGATGAAGAAATCGAGATTGCCCGGAGTGACAATCACTTGGGGTTTCGATCCGCCGGCACTCAGATTTTTACCCGTCTCATCGAGGGGCCCTACCCGAATTGCGATCAGGTCATTCCCCGGGAGAATGACAAGATCATGACGACCGATAAAGCGGCGTTCACGGCCGCTCTCCGTCGCATGAGTATCGTCGCGAGTGATCAGACCCACCGGATTCGCTTGGCCTTTGCCAACGGCGCCTGCAAGCTGTCCGTGACGACGCCGGATCTTGGTGAGGCCCAAGAGGAGATGACGGTCGCGTACGAAGGGGACCCTCTGGAGATCGGCTTCAACGCGGCATATTTGATCGAGATCTTGAAGTACGCCCCGACCGATGAGGTCCGGATGAGCTTCAAAGGTCCCGAGCGGGCTATGACCTGCGAACCCGTGGGTTGGGATGATCCGGCGAGCTATCTGACCTTGGTGATGCCTCTGCGGCTGTTGGATTAGCGGTTAATGACGGTTCCCGCAGTGTCCGGGCCGATCGGATCGCGGGTGTCGGTGGTATCGGCATCCGTTGGCATCTGAATGGGCTCACCAGCCAAACGGCGGAGGATTAACTGTTGTCGCCATCGCATCCGGCCGGGCCGAAATCCCGGGTTCGACCGCAAAGGGAATGGTAGTGTCCCTGCCAAGGCCGCGGACTGCTCCGCGGAGAGCTTGGCGGCTGACCGGCTGAAGTAGAGTTGGGACGCTGCCTCCACACCCCAGACCTCAGGCCCAAACTCTACCACGTTGAGGTAGAGCTCGAGAATCCTGTTCTTGCCGAGTGCCGACTCCAGCCTATAGGCCGTTACCGCCTCTTTCACCTTGCGAAGCGGGTTTCGCGAGGGCGAAAGGTACAAATTCTTCGCCAGCTGCTGGGTGATCGTGCTGGCTCCGCGAACTCGTTCTCTTCGCGCCCACACCTGGCCGAGTACCCGCCGCATCTCCGATCTGTCACGGGGGTTACCCCAGTCGAACCCGTCCCGCCGGTAGCCGAGGGCCTGCCGAATTGCCTGGTAGTCGACGCCGGAGTGCTCGAGAAAACGGTGGTCCTCGGCAATCATTACCGCCTGGGGAAGCCAAGGAGCCATCGAGGTCAGCTCAACTGGCTGGTATCTCCTAGGCAACCGGCCATCAACCGCGTCACGCTTCCGTTCGATATGCCGGGCCAGGCTATCCCCCTGGTCTCTTCGCATCGCCATGAAAGCGGTCTGGTGGGGCCAGAACCACCGATACCAGAGGGGCGGGGGCCAAACCGCAAATAGCCACACCATGAATAGGCCGCCCGCCGCCCCGCAGAATCGAATCACCAAATTCCAGCGACTCCGCCTCTGCGGAATACCGTGGCTAGTAACGGGTTTGGCGGAGGCAGTCATATCGCTCAACAAGCAGAGGGGCGCCAGGTCGCTCGACCGGACGCCCCCTGCTGACTGGGGTATTCCCCGTTCATCACTTGATGACGGAGACCGTCGTGGTTCGGGTGATCTTGACTGGAATGGCCTCGGGGGCCATCGGGGTCTTCACGAGGCTTTTCCCTTCCGACTTGGAATCCCCGCCGAGATACCGGCCATCGGAACCCAGGAAGAACGTTTCCGTTCCAGTATCGGTCAACTCTACGTCCATTGTCCCCGCCATCGGGTTCTCGATCGTGCCGGCGCCGGTCGTGGTAGACGATGCGTCGATCCGAACGGCAGTCTCGGTCCCACGGGGGGCCGAGCTTCCGCGCTTGTAGGTGGTCACCGTTGTGGTCTTCATGGCCTGCTGAGCCGTTTTGGTATCGACGCGGGATGTGTCGGTCCAGATGTCCCCTTCTTTGGTCCCGGGCTTCACGATGGGAAAGAACCGAGCCATCGAATTCTTGATCTGGGATACCATGTCGTTGGAATCGGCTGAGGTTGCCGTGATCTTGGTTCGGCCCCACTGATCGACGAAGCCATGCAGCCACGCGCCTTTGGCCTTCAGGGCCGCCTCTGCCGTTCCGGGCACCGGTGCGTCGGACGCGATGGTGTCGACCACCGCATGTAGCACCTTGCCGCCGGCCGTGTCGCTCAGGGTGATCGAAACGATCGCGATCTGTGAGAAGGCATTGGTCTGGCTGCCCTGCCCCATGGCGCTCAGATCCACGACTTGCTCGGTTTTCGATTCGATCCGATAGCGCAACATGATCGGAGCCGGGTGCCCGGCCAACAGGAAACCACCGAGGCCAACTAGTGACGCGGCGGTAACGAAATAACGTCCAGCCATGGTCTTCCTCCAACCTGAAAAGTTCGCGCCTGCACCACCGGATTTGGGCAACCCCCTTTGTGAAAGGGGGTTGCGGGGCCGGGCCGTAAGCCGAGTTCTGTTCGCCGAATCCCTGAGGAAACGGCGGACGGTCATCTCTCTGGGACGGTCGTCACCGACCGCCTCTAGCAGCCTACCCGCGGCTTCGGCCTCCGAGGAGGCCGGGGCGGTACGGGTCGTACCTCGCCGCCTATTTGGCCTTGCTCCGACTGGGGGTTGCCTGGACCGGCGTCGTTACCGATGCCGCGGTGGGCTCTTACCCCACCTTTTCACCCTTACACCCAAATGTCTGGATGCGGTCTGTTTCTGTGGCCCTGTCCGTCGCCTCGCGGCGCCCAGGCGTTACCTGGCAGTCTACCCTGTGGAGCTCGGACTTTCCTCGAGACTCATAGCCTCGCGACTGTCACGCCCGCCCCCGCGCGGAAAGGTAATGCCGTCAGCGAACTTCGGGATTGCCCGAGAGTCGGGCCAGATGGTGGCGGGCCTGAACGACAACCGGGGACAGTTCGGCGTCGGCGCCAGCCCATTGATCGACGACGGCCCGGAACTCAGCCGCCGCCAACGTGTTGCGTCCCAACCGTTCGAGAGCTTGGCCCCGGAGCAAGCGAATGCGGGGGAGGAGAATCCACCGCGAGTCAAAACCGCGGCGAGAAAAATCGCGGGGTTGAAATCGTCGCAGCGCCTCAACGACCTTGCCAAAATCACCAAGTTCAAAATATGCCTGAGCAACCACTGGCGCGAGGTCGGTTCCGTCGAACCCCCACGCGAGCTTGTTGGTGGACGATGGCGATCGGTCGGAGGAGTCGGCGAGCAGGGTTCTTGCCGCGACCGTGTCGCCCCGTCGAGCCAATATGAGGGCTCGCACTGCTACAGGGCTGGATCGGTCCGTCAGGCGCTCGAGCTCGGTGACGGCGGATGGGTCGCCGCTCGGCCCGAGAAGCAGGCCCAACGCCGCCGGTGCCAAGTACGACCAGGCCATCCCCACCGGTTCAGTCACTGAGGCCTTCGCCAATTCGACGCCGCGGGCCCAGATGGAGCGGAGCCGATCGGTGCGGGTGCCGCTGGCCGCATAGACTGACCCAAGACGAGCGAACTCCCAGAGGTCGTCTTCCCTGGCCTTCTGGGTGGAGTCGCGAGCCTCGTGATGGGCCCGCCGTAAATCGTGGCCGAGGCGGATCAACTGAATCGCTGTCGACAGGTCGCCGAGGTAGCCCAAGGCATTCGCCCCGGTCATCATATCCACCACGGGTTCCGGTGCGAAATCGAGTTGCCCAAATGCCGAGGGAATCACCTTGTCCAACGCGGCCCGGATGGTCTGGGCCGCGCCTTGCATGTCGCCGCCAACGAACTGGGCACGGGCATCGAGTAGCGAAAAAATTGCTTGGGCCGAGTCCGGGTGCATTGCTTTGAGACGGGCGACAGTCTGCCGGGCCTCTGGTACCCGATTTCCAGCCAGATACGCCTTGTACAGATGGTACTGCGCTCGCGATGTCCCGGGCTGGAGGCGGGTCCAGGCTTGGGCCAAGGCGACCGCCTGCTGGTTGGCCGCTTGTCGTTCCGTCTCAAGGCCAGCCGAATCGCCGCCCGGCCGCCAACCCACGATCGAATCGGCGGTGAGCAGCCGAAACCATCCGTGGAGCTGACTGGCGTCCGTCAACAGGGCGCCGATATGCTCGTATGCCAGCCCGAACGTGGAGTCGAGTTCGATGACCCGGCGGAGGCCTTTGAGTGATTGTGCCAGCATCGCGACCTGGCCGCGGGCGTACCCGCCATGGAAGGCCGCATCCGCGAGGCCGTACCAGGCTTCGACATCGCTCGAGTCTCTGGCGATCAGCTGCCCATACAGCGTCATTCCGTGCTCGTAGTCTCCCTCGACGAACGTTCGGTATCCCTCAATCAGTTGCCGCTCTCGTGGCGGGAGGCGTTCGGCCGTTCGGGCGGCTCGACGGATCGCGGCAAGCCCGACGGTGTCGGCAGCACTGAGCCACCCCCGAGCGATTGCCAGGCGGTAGTTCGCGAGACTGAAAGTGCTGTCGATCTGAACGGCGCGCTCCAGTTCCTGGCTTGCTTCCGTCAGTCGCCAGTGATTGAGCGCGTCAACACCTCTGAGGTAGGCCCGGTACGCTTCAACGGACTGCGTGGTTACCGACGCAAGAGATGCTCTCCCTGTCGGCGGCGCACCCGTGAGATCGAGCAGCTTCGTCGCCAGCTGGTCAAATAGTGGGCGAACATCCTCGCCTGCCCGTTCCGCGACCTGGACGGTCTCGAGCCGCCTGCCGGACGCGACATCGTACATCCGTGCCACCAGTCGCAGCGTATCCGCCACCCGCTCGAAGTCCCCGAGCACCACCGTCCATGCCCGACTCTCCCGGGCCATGGCCCGGGCGAGTTCAAGGCCAATGACGCCATCGCCGGGACCATGCCCGGAGACCAGATCGTGCACCCGATCCTGATCTACGACCGTCAGGTCCCGCCATTGGGACAGTGACAGTGACAGCATGCTGACACTACCCTCGCGGAGCCAGCGGTAGCCGGTGTCGTTCCGGGTGTTGCTGAACGGCAGGACCAGAATTGAGTGACGCGGGTTGATCCCGGCAGGGGGTCCGTTTCGCCGCCAGACGGAAAGAGTGGTAGCGATCGCCGCGAGGATTGTCAGGATGGCGACGGTCGCGATGCGGGCGCGTTTGCCAGGAGTCCGGGGGTCGACCATCTGACCTCCCGGGGGTGATGCCTCGTCGTGTTCTGTCAAGGCGCGTCGGAAGGCCTTGCCGGAGGCCCACCGGGCGTCGGGCACCTTCTCGAGGGCCCGCATGACCGATTCGGCAATGGCCGGACCGATGTCTGGCCTTATCCTCCCGATCGGGGTCGGGGGGTCGAGGATCTGCCGGGAGATGACCGTGCGATGGGGTCCGGTGAAGGGCGGAGAACCGGCCAGCATCTCGTAAGTAACAATTCCCAGCGAATACAGATCACTACGGCCGTCCAACTCCTCCCCTGCAGCCTGTTCGGGGCTCATATACGCCGGTGTTCCCATCACGGCCCCCGGGCCAGTATGCCCTTCCCCGTCCTCAACCAGGCGTGCAATCCCGAAATCCGTCAGGTGTGCCCTCGGTTCATCGGCGGGACCTTCGAGCAGGATGTTTTCCGGTTTGAGGTCACGGTGCACGACGCCCGCTGCGCTGGCGGTATCGAGAGCATCAGCGATGGCCGACGCGATGCGGACGGCGATCGTCGGTTCAAGCCGGCCCTCACGGGTGAGCCGTTGACGAAGGGTCTCCCCGGGCAAGTAGTCCATCACGAAATACAGCTGCCCGTCCACTTCGCCTGCCGCGTGGACGGAGACGATGCTGGGGTGTCGCAGTTTGGCGATCGTCCGAGCTTCAGCGAGGAAGCGACTGGCCACGGCGCGGTTCGTGGAGAGGTCGGGGTGGACGACCTTGATGGCGACGGGCCGGTCGAGCGTGAGGTCTCGAGCGAGATAGACGACGCCCATTCCGCCGCGGCCAAGCTCCCGCTCGACCCGGTACTGATGGCCGAGGGCGGATTGCAGGCTGTCAAACGGGCCAGCGTTCACAGATGACGGATCCTGCTGGGGCTGGACGGCAAGATACCATGCTGTGGGCGGCAGGCTCATCCTGGGCTCGCGGTCATGAGGTCCTTGGGATGGGATGACCCAATTGGCGCTGCGGTCGCGGAAAGGATCAGCCCGGCGGGAATACGGTCCTGCTCCCAGTTGATGGACCGTTGATGGTGGCATGGCAGGTTATCCGGACCACTTCACGGAGGCCACATGTCCCCTGCTCTCAGTTCGACGTTGACGGTTGCGGCGGTTCTGGCGCCCGGTGAAAGGGCCGGTCTGGAGGCGGCCGGCGTTGGGTGTTTCACCGTCGTTCACCGGGCTTCGCTACCCGATGCGGTCAAAGCAGTCCGGGAGCGGCCGGTCGATGCCATCGTGTTTTCCGTCCACCACTGCCGTGGGCACGGAGCACACCAAATCGACGACTTGGTTCGTCGGTTCCCCGATGTACCGGCGGTCGCGCTGCTGACCCGCAACGATGCGGAAACGCCGGAGGCCTTGTTGCGGCTTGGGGCGACAGGCGTTCGGCACGTCGTCGATGTGACCGGACCGGCAGGATGGCGTCGGCTGCGGCAGATGCTCGCCGAGCCGGCGTCGAAGCCGGCCGCCCGGATCCTGGCCAAGGTGCACGATGCCCTGCCTGAAATCTCCGCTGACACGCGGATGTTCCTCGAGCTGATGATCCGGATCGCTCCCTCAACCCCCGTGGCCCGCACGCTGGCCCAACAGAGCCGGATCAGGCCAAGCACCCTCACCTCACGGTTCGCCAGGGCCGGACTGCCATCGCCGAAAGCCTACCTGGCCGCCCTTCGTTTGGTCTACGCGGCCCAATACTTCGACTACGACGGACTGTCGATCAGCGACGTGGCCTACCGGCTTGAGTGTTCGTCGCCACAGAGCTTCGGTCGACACCTGCGTTCGATGATGGGGATCACACCCGGGGAGTTTCGGCGCCGGTTTACCTTCGACACGGCAATCGATCGCTTCGTTGCCTTGCTGGTTGAGCCCTACCGATTGGAGTGGGGTCGCTTCCGTCCGCTGGCGCACGGCCGCCCTGGAAGGCGACCTAAGGGATGATTCTAGGTTGGCTTGACCCCGAGTTCAGAGGTAGTTGTCAATGATACCACGTCAACGCCAGCGCCAAGGATATGCGCTCGGCCTCCTTGCTCACGATCGACAACGGCGAGGACACCGACGACGATTCCCCCCGCCTCTCGCACCGCGGCAATCGCTTGAAGGGCGGAGCCTCCCGAGGTAATGACGTCTTCAGCTATGATGACGCGGCGGCCGGTGGCGAAGTTGCCTTCGATTTGACGCCTCGTGCCGTGTTCTTTCGCGGCTTTGCGGACGCTGAAAGCGTCGAGCACCGGCGGGCACCCCCACGTCTCTCTGGCAATCGCGTATGAGACCGGATCGGCGCCCATCGTCAGGCCCCCAATTGCGTCCGCCGCCCATGCCGCTTCCCGAATTAGGCCGAGACCAATGCGGCCGATCAGGGCGAGTCCCTCGGCGGACATCGTAGTTCGTCTGGCGTCGATGTAGTAACTGGAGCGAAGTCCGGAAGACAAGACAAAGTCCCCAAACGTGATGGACCTCTCCTTGATGAGCTCCTTGAGACGTTGATGATCGGTCACTCTTTGCGTCGACGGAACAGGGAGGAAAGAAAGCCACCCCCACTCTTGCTCTTGTCCGCCGTATCGGCTCCGGCCTGACAAAAGGACGCCGCAAATTCCGCCACGGTCTTCCAGCGCTTGACCAGGTCTCGCTCCAGTCCCCGCATCACAGCTGTTTCAATCTCAGGGCTGAACTTCATACCCTTCGAGGCCTGGTTGAGCGGAATCGGAGGCTTAGAGAGTAGTTGTTGAAACAACTCTCTTGGATTTTTCCCTGGATATGGTAGTTGGCCTGTCAGCAAGTGGTAGGCAATGGTCGCCAGGCTGTAAACGTCGGCCTGTTCGTTGACGAGTTCGCCGCTGAGCGCCTCGGGGGCGACGTACTGCAACGTGCCAACAAAGAATCCGGCCCTGGTGAGTCGCTGGGCTGGGTCGTCTTCTGCGTCCCGGGCGATGCCGAAATCCAAGAGCCTGGCCTCCTGCCCCTCCGGGTCGTACATGATATTGGCGGGCTTGAGGTCGCGGTGAATGATTCCGGCCCGGTGGGCGACCCCCAGCGCAGCGCCAAGTTGGCCGATGATCTTGGCGACCAAGTCAGGGGCTAGCGGTCCGGACGCTGTCAGGAAGGAAGCAAGTGGCTCGCCCTTGGCCCATTCGAGGGCGAGGTAGTACATGCCTTCGGCTTCGCCGAACTCGTATGTTCGGACGATGTAAGGATGGTCGAGTCGGGCACCGAATTCTGCTTCGCGGAGAAACCGTTTGACCGCCACGGGATCCTGACCCATCCGGGCTCGCAGGATCTTGACGGCGGCCAATCCGCGGGTCGGGTGTTGCGCCCGGTAGACGGTGGCAGTGCCACCTTCGCCTACGTGAGCGAGCAGAGTGTATCCGGCCACAGTGCGGCCGACGAGATTATCTTGGCTCATGGGATCCAGTTGAAGCTACACGACGCCCGCGGGCCTAGGCAAGACGGTTTCCCATTTCTGGTTTGGCGAAGGGGCGGTCATGGAGTCCTTACTCGGACGAATGCTGGTGAGGTCGGTCCCGCTGGCCCTGCTTTGTGCCTGTGCGCCCGGTCGGCAGACACCCGCGGGTAGTCCCGGGACCGTCACCGATCAAACGCTGTCGGAGTTGTTCAGTCTTTCCTCCGTCTATCAGCGCCTTGGTCGGCTGGCCGGCACGGGCCCGATTCCCTTCGTCGGCAATGTGGCGATACTTGCCGGTCGGGGAGATTCAACCCTCCTCGAGGTTGGCCTGTCGTTTGAAAATCGGGCTCTGTCATTCCAGCGAGACCAGGGGACATTCGCCGCACGCTATCGGGTGGACATGTCCCTCAGCCGGACCGGGGCGTCACCCATCGCCGTCAGTAAGACTGAAGTGGTTCGGGTCGGTTCATTCCAGGAAACCCAGCGGAACGAAGAGAGCATCTTTTTCCAGCAGGAGTTTCTGGTGGCCCCCGGGTCCTATGTCCTGACGCTCGTGGTCCGGGATCCGGGTTCTTCCGCGGCGAGTCGTGTCGAGCGGACCTTGGAGGTCCCAGCCTTCGGGGCGGGGTCGACATCCCCGCCGACCATGGTCTATGAAGTGCGAAGTCGGACATCCGTCGCCGATTCGTTTCATGTCGTGCTCAACCCTCGTGGAACCGTATCCCATGGCGGCCGCGATTCGCTGTACCTCTATGTTGAGGGCTACCGCTTCTCAGGGCCGACAAGGGTCCCCGTGGTGGTTCGCGATGACCGCGACAGCGTCGTGGAGCGAACGGAGATCGAGTTTGCTGGCGGCAAAGCCGTTGAGGGCCGCATCGTTCGGCTCGGCTCTGACGCGCCGCCCCTCGGAGAATTGTCGATCGTGGTGGGAGAGGGACCGTCGGCCCACAAGCTCAAGACCCTGGTGTCGTTCGCCAGGGGCTGGGTGGTGACCAACTACGAGAATCTCCTGAGCCTGCTTCGCTTCTTCCCGACAGAGCAGGGACTGCTTAATTCACTTCGGGGCGCCAAGCCGGCCGACCGGGCTCGCCTGTGGAAGCAGTTCTGGGTTGCAACCGACCCGATTCCCGAAACTGCCGAGAACGAGGCGCTGGACCGGTATTTCACCCGCCTTGCGATCGCGAACGAGCGATTTCGAGATGAAGGTGGAGAAGGGTGGCGCACTGAGCGGGGAGAGGTATTCATCACGCTTGGTGAACCAGATCAGGCGTTCGAAACGCCGCCTGCCACTGACCGTCGCCTGGTCCGTTGGGTGTACAACGAATACCGGGCCGTCCTCGATTTTGAAGGTACGATGGGCTTTTCGCGTTTGCGTCTGACTCCCAGTTCTCGATCCGAATTTGCCCGGGCCCGGGCCCGGGCCAGTCGGGATCCGCGCCGCCGGTAGGTGCCCAGCCACGCGGCACCGGGACGACGGGGCAGGGCAAGGCCGCCGCCCGGTGCGATGGTGATTTACCTTTCGGTTATGCCTCAAGCCGACGAATCCCGACTCTTTCTGATCGACGGGCACGCCCTGATCTATCGCGCGTTCTTCGCAATGATCAGCCGGCCGCTCCGCACTTCACGAGGCGAAAATACCTCAGCGGCGTGGGGAGTCGTGAACTTTCTCCTCCGCCTGCAGACAAAGTACCATCCATCGCACGTGGTGTGGGTCCTGGATAAAGGTAGTTCGTTCCGCACCCTGATCTACCCCGCGTACAAGTCAACCCGAGAGAAACTCACCGCCGAGTTACAACAGGACTTCGACCTCGCTTTGGAGCATGTGCGCGAGATCCTTTCGGCCTTCCGGATTCCCATCGTGGCGCTTGACGGATACGAGGCTGACGACGTAATCGGAACCCTGGCCCACCAGGCGGCAACACAGGGCATGGCCTCTGTAATCGTTTCCGGCGACAAGGATTTCTACCAACTGATCGGTCCGCATGTGTCACTCTTGAATCCGGGGCGGGGCGGACCGGCCGGGGTGGAAGAATCCTGGGTGGATGAGGCCAATGCGACGGATCGGCTGGGCGTGCCGCCGGGCCAGGTCGTCGACTACTTGGCTCTCGTCGGGGATGCCTCCGACAACGTTCCCGGCGTCAAGGGCGTCGGCGAAAAGACGGCCATCCAGCTGCTCCATGAGTTCAGGGATCTCGAGGACGTCTTGGCGAATGCCGCGTCCGTCAAGTCCAAACGGGCGCGGGAGGCGCTGATTGCCGAACCGGAGACCGCCCGCCTGTCCCGACAACTCGTGACGATTCGCACGGATGTGCCGGTGGCTTTGGATGTGAACGAGGCCGCCGCCCGCGAACCGGACGGGGCGTCCCTTCGCCGGGTGCTGGCTCGTTTGGAATTCCATTCACTGGTGGGTCGCCTGGCTACGATCGAAGCGGCCCCGGCCGACGACGGCGCTGATACGCTGGTAGCGGCTGGAAAGGACGTCACGGTGAGCGCGTCAGTGACTGTCGTAGACGACCCGGCCGGCCTGTCGGCGCTCGTTGGTCGGCTGCGGGACGCTTCGCTCATAGCGCTCAACACGGTGGTTGGTTCCGGGGAGCCGCGCGACGCGGATCTCATTGGACTGGCCTTGGCGATATCTCCGACCGAGGCCTGGTACCTCCCGTTCGCCCATCGCCCCGCGGACGGTGAGTTGGCCGCCCCGGCTCCGGTTCGGAATCTCCCCTCGCTCGGTGACCCGGCCTGTAGCGAGGTGGCGCGATTGCTGACCGACCCATCAGTCGGGAAGGGCGGGCACGATATCAAGTTCAGCTGGCAGGTCCTGCGACGGGCTGGTGTTGAGCTGGGCGGCGTCCGCTTCGATACGATGCTCGCCAGCTTCGTCCTTGATCCGGGTCGGCGTTCCCATGGCCTCGACACCCTCAGTCTGGACTACCTCGGCAAATCGTTGTCTCACCCCATTGAACCCAGGGGAGGCGGTCGCAGTTCGACTCCGACTGCCGAGGTGGACGTGGTGGATACCGCCCAGCGCTTCGGGGCGAATGCGGCGGCCGTTATTGCGCTCCACCAATACTTCGCCCCACGACTCGCGGAGACATCGCTCATTCCGCTGCTCGAGAACGTCGAAATGCCGCTGGTGGAGGTGCTCGTCGAAATGGAATGGAGGGGGATCGCCATCGACGCGAAGGTCTTTGAGCGACTGTCACGCGAATTAACTTCCGATTTGGTCCGACTCGAGGCGGAGATCGCCGCCGCCGCCGGGGGGTCGGTCAACCTGAACAGTCCAAAGCAACTGGCGGCCGTGCTGTTCGAGCGACTCCAGTTGCCGGTTCTCAAGAAGACGAAGACGGGGCCGTCAACCGATGCTGATGTGTTGGCGGAGCTTGCCGAACAGGGCCACGAGGTGCCGCGCCTGCTGCTCGAATACCGGGAATTGCAGAAGTTGAAGTCCACATACGTCGACGTGCTTCCGGGGCGGGTGAACCGTCGGACCGGTCGAATTCACACCAGCTTCAACCAGACCGGCGCGGCCACGGGGCGGCTTTCCTCCAGCGATCCGAACCTGCAGAATATTCCCATCCGGACTCTGCGGGGGGAGGCCATTCGTCGCGGCTTCGTTCCGGAGGCCGGGTGGAAGTTCGTCGTGGCGGATTACTCCCAGATCGAGTTGCGTCTGATGGCCCACTTGTCGGGTGACCCCGCGTTTGTCGCGGCCTTTCGCAACGGCGAGGATATTCATCGGCAGACGGCAGCGATCATCTTTGGGGTTGACCCTCTGGCCGTGACGCCGGAAATGCGATCACGGGCGAAAACGATCAATTTCGGCACGATCTACGGGCAGGGACCCTTTGCGCTGAGCCGTCAGCTTGGAATTGAGGTGAGTGAGGCGAAGGCGTTTATCGCCGAATACTTCAAGCGATTTGCGGGGGTACGCAGCTATCTCGATCGGCAGATCGAGATTGCCCGTAGCCAGGGGTACGTGGAGACCCTGTTCGGGCGGCGGCGATACATTCCCGAGATCAAGGACAAGAACTTCAACACCCGGGCGTTCGGCGAGCGGCTGAGCCAGAACTCGCCGCTCCAGGGATCGGCGGCAGATCTCATCAAGATTGCCATGGTGCGGCTACACCGGGCCCTTCGGTCAGAGCGCATGGCGGCCCGCCTGCTACTCCAGGTCCACGACGAACTGGTGATCGAGGCTCCTGCGGCCGAGGTCGACCGCGCAGCGGGGCTCGTTCGGGAGCACATGGAAGGTGTTGCCGAGCTCAAGGTGCCGCTCGTCGTTGAAGTCGGCGTGGGCGACAACTGGTTGGACGCGAAGCACTAGTGGCGCGGTTCGCCGCGCTCGGCCGCAGTGCGGCGGCCACCGGGCCACCAGTTCCATTTGCCCATCAGGTGCATGAAGGCGGGCACCAGCACCATCCGAATCAAGGTGGCGTCCAGCAGGACTGCGACCGCCAGACCGAAGCCAAGAAACTGCATGACCAGGACCCTGGCGAAGGCGAATGCGCCGAACACGCATATCATGACCAGGGCCGCGGAACTGATGACTGAGGCGGTGGCGCTGAGGCCCTCCATTGTGGCCTCCGTATTCTTGCCAGTCCGGTCGAAGGCTTCCTTGATCCGACTCAACAGGAAGACCTCGTAGTCCATGCTGAGCCCGAAGACGACGGCGAACACCAGTACCGGAACGAGGACGAAAATGGCTTCGGTCGGGCCGTCAAGCCGGAACAGTGAGGCGCCGTACCCGTGCTGAAAGACGAGAACGATGAGTCCGAACGTCGCGCTTACCGACAGCGAATTCATGAGAACGGCTTTCAGCGGTACCAGAATCGAACGGAACGCGATCGCGAGCATGATGGCGGTTGCCGAGAGCACTAGAGCGATGAGTCGAGGAAACGTGCGGAGCATTTCGGCCTGAAGATCGACACTTCCAGCCACGTATCCGCCAACGAGTACGCGATCGTTCCGGAGCTGCTTGATCTGATTCGATTGCCCAATCGCCCGGGCCCGCGCGACGACTTGCATTGCCGAGGTCAGCGATGTCGAATCGCGAAGGATGACGTCTACCAATGCGGCACGCCCATCCCGGCTGAGGTATGCGTCGATGAAATCACCGTGCTGAACTCGGGCTGAATCGACATCCGAATAGAGCAGGGAGTAAGCGAGAATCGACATGCCCGGCTTGAGGTCGACCAGGCTTCGAACATCCAGGACACGGGGATCCGATCGCATCGAATCGGACAGCGTCCGTAGCCCCCTCAGGGTGAATGCCTCGGTAGCCTGCTTCCCTTGGGGAACCTCCACAAGGATGCGAATCGGTGTGATGTAGCCGGAAACACCCATGCGAGAGAGCGTCTCGACCCCGGCCCCGGCTTCAGTCTGCGTCGGCCACCAGTTTCGCGCGGGCAACCCGATCCGGATCCAAAAGGCGGGAAGCGTCAGGACGCCGACGATCGTTCCACCCACGGCAAGCGCCCGGACCGGATGACGGGCCAGGGAACGGGCCCATTTCTCCCAGACCTGCGGAGAGTGGTACCAGGTGAGCCGCCGGGCCAGCCACTGGGGATGATCGATCGCTCGCCCCATGGTGGCCAGCAAGGCGGGGAGTAGGGTGGTGCACAGCAGGACCGCGACCGCAACGACGATGAGTCCGCCGATGCCCACGCTGCGGGTCTCGACCATCGGCGTGATCAAGAGCGCCCCGAATCCGACCACAACTGTGAGGCCCGAATTGAAAACCGCGACACCGGCTGTCATCAGGGTGCGTTCAGCTGCCTCTCGACGGCGGTGCCCACGCGCCAATTCCTCGCGAAATCGAGTGACCATCAGGAGTGAGTAGTCGATTCCCACGCCCAGGCCAATCATCGTCGTCAAATTGAGAACGAACACCGACATTGGTGTGATCGAGGCCAGCATCCCGATGATGGTCAGCGAGACCGCGATGGCCAGCATGCCGATCGCGAGAGGGAGGATCGCGGCGACCAGCGCTCCAAACGCGAGGACAAGAATGACGAGGGTGGCGGGCAACAGGCGAAGCTCGAAACGACTGCCATCCTGCGCGCTAACGGTTCGGATGTCGAGATCCAGCGCGGACCGCCCGGTTACCCGGAGCAGGTACGCTGGTCGGTTGGGAACGACCGCGAGCGTTCGCTGCATCTCGTTTCGGAAGGCCCGGACAAGGAGGTTGGCGTGGTCACCGGTGACAGTGGCCGACAGAGCGACGAGGAAGAAGGTCGTTCGCCGGTCCTTGGAGAGAAACAGCGAGTCACCCTGGGTCGCGTAGGAAACCACGCTTTGGACGTACGCCTGCCGACGGGCGGTGATGGTTAGTGAGTCCAGCACCGCCCGGGCCGGCCCATCCGCGAATGAACTTGGGCCCTCGACGGTAATCGCGAAGAACTCGCCGAAAGGCCGGGCGAATCGCGTGGTCAGGAGTTTGTCGGCTGCCCGGCCTTCGGTCGGCTTGAGGGTGCCGCCCCGCAGGTCGAGACGTTCCGGAGTTTTTGGGGCGCGGATGAACGCGATTGTCCCGACGATCGCCCAAAGGGCGATTACAAGCCACCGCCACCTCACCAGAACGCGGGCGATGGTACTGAGGATCACCGGTGCTCCATGTGTAGGCGGGACAAGCAGTTCGCCTTGGAAGGCTGAGGTTCGGGTACGAATGGAATCTAAAGGGGTTCCCACCCTCCGGCCAGCCGAGGCGCGCGGCGTTGGTCTTGCAACTAGAGTCCAGGTATGCGTCTGCTCTGGCTGGTTCTAGCCTTGCTGATCGGAATGGTCGGCGCGAGTCGCCTGTTCCGGTCACTTTCCGGGGCGGTATCGGTAGCGCCTGGTCTCCCGACGCGGGCCCCCCGCCGATCCACGGCGCCGGCGGGCTTGCTTCGCCCGACACCTGCTCCGGAGGCCACCAAGGCGCCAGAGCCAACGACCTTGACTCCGATGATCGACCGATTGGCGCGGGCCGAGTCACGCCGCCGGATCGGGTGGGCGGGGCGGGCGGTTTACCTCGACTCCGCGTTCGCTGATCCGGATTCTACGCTGCGGCGCTGGAACGAGCGTCCCGAGCTGCGGATCGCGGTGCTACCGCCGGCAGACAATCCCGCCCTTATCGTCGAGGTTCGAGCAGCCGTCCGGGAATGGCGGGCCGCGAGTCACGGCATGGTTCTCATTGACGTTACCGATACAACGGGGGCCGACGTGTTGGTGCAATTCATCGAGCGGTTTGACTCCGCCTCGGGGTCGTCGGCGAATGATTCCGTCGGACGCACGGGCCTGACCCTGCTCGAGTGGACGAGGCACGGCGAGGTCCAACACGCGTTGGTGACCCTCGCGACTGCCGAACCACGGGGGCGGCGCCTTGACCCAGCCGAGGCGCGGGGCATTGCGATGCACGAACTGGGGCACGCCTTAGGCCTGCCGCATTCAGGGGATCCTGGCGATATCATGTATCCGACTGTTCGTCGGCCGGCGCTCTCGGCCAGAGATCGGGCAACGATTGCTTTGCTCTATTCACTTCCGCCGGGCTCGCTCCGGGAGCCGACTACACCCTGAATCCGTGATCTCGGTTCTTTTTTTCCTCCTTCACGCGGTCGGTGCGCCGCCGGCGACGACTCCACCCTGGAGGTCCGCCATCGCGATCGTCGATGGTGCGATCCGGCGGCGCCTGTTCCCCGGGGCCGTGGTGGTAGTGGGCGACCGCGATTCCGTGTTCTTCGCCAAGGGGTTCGGGCGAGTTTCCTGGGACAGGGACGCGGCCCTTGCTGATCCCGCCGCGACCCTTTGGGACCTCGCGTCGCTCACCAAAGTGGTGGCCACAGCGAGCGCGATCATGACGCTTGTGGATCAGGGTCGGCTTGAACTTGACCAACCGGTGGCGCGATACCTGCCGCTATTTGTCGGGGAAGGGAAATCGGCGGTCACCCTTCGCATGCTGCTCGACCACACGAGCGGCCTGCCGGCCTTCGTGCCGTTCTATCGGACAGCGATTGGACGACAAGGTGTGATTGATCAACTGCTTGGCGTGCCTCTGATCGCCGCACCGGGGACCCGGACGACGTACAGTGATCTCAACGCGATCCTTCTGGGTTTGATAGTGGAGGCGTCGAGCGGCACGACGTTGGACCGCTTTGCCGCGCAAGCCGTGTTCTCTCCGCTAGGGATGGGGCGGACCACCTTCGCGGTTGCCGACCGAACCATGGCCGCCCCGAGTATTGCCCACGGAGGGCACCCCGCGCCGGGCGAGGTCAATGATCGCAATGCGTGGGCGATGGGCGGGATCTCAGGTCACGCCGGTCTGTTCGCGACCGGGCTCGATCTTGCCCGATTCGCTCAGACTTGGCTCCGGTCCGGCGCCGGCCCCAGTGGGCCATGGGTTGGATCGGCAACGGTGCGCCGATTTCTCGAGCACAACTCGCCCGGAGGCACGCGAGCGCTTGGATGGGAGATCCCGGATTCGCAGCATCTCGATCGGTCTGCCTTCGGTCGATCGGCCACCGGGACCACCTATGGTCACACGGGCTGGACGGGAACGTTCCTGTGGTTCGACCCGGTCCGAGACATCTTCCTGGTTCTGCTCACCAATCGGAGCCTCGGTTCGAACGCGCGTTCCACCTTTCGAGCCATGCGTGAACTTCGGAGCCGGCTGTCTGACGCGGCCGGCACGGCGATGGCCTCCCGCGTCCACCACCGGTGATGGGTTCGTCTTTGACCTGCCGGGGGCCGGCGAGTAGGTTCCGCCCACCTACTGCCCCGGAAGCTTGACCTCATGGTAACGCCAGAACTCGTTCGCAAAGCGCTCCGGGCGGTCAAGGATCCGGAGCTTGGGCTCAATATCGTCGATATTGGGTTGGTATACGATATCACCGTCTCCGACGCCGGAGACGTGCACATTCAGATGACCCTTACGTCTCCGGGCTGTCCGTCCGGACCGGAGATTCTCGGAGACGCCCGATTGGTGGCCCAGCAGATGGAGGGCGTGAACAGCGCTGAGGTTGAGCTGATCTGGGAGCCGTACTGGACCCCGGAACGGATGGATCCTCGGGTTCGGGCCTTCCTCGGCTAGGTCGAGCGGCCGACCTCCGTCAGGATTTCGTTTCCGAACTCGCGCACCTGCCAACGCCGAACGCCAGCTACCCCCAGCAAGGCGCTCGCTGTGGTCGGTACCAGCCTGGCAATACCTTCCAGCGTCCCGTTGGGAGCCAGGAGCCCAGGGGGAAGGCCGATGCGGGCCGAGAGCCCCGTACGCCACTGCTTCAGACGGTCGAGGCGTACCTCGAACGCCGGGTCCGGTCGAAAGCGGGCCGTCCGCTCGAAGGCAGGCAATCGGTCATCGGGAATGGCGAGGCCACGTTCCACGGCTGCTATGACCTCAGTACCCCATCGCGCCGCATTGTCGGGACCAACTCCCCGGATCCCGGCTAAGTCGTTGGTGTTGCGGGATTGCTTGTCCGCCAACAGCAGCAGCGTTTCGTTCCCAAGGATTCGGAATGAAGCTCGGTCAAGACGTTCGGCCGTCCGCTCCCGCCACACGAAGAGTTCGCGGAGGACCGCGAGCGCTCGGCGATCCAGGTCGCGAGCCCCCTTGATGCGGAAGAAACTGAGCTCCGGCGGATCGGTCGGAGCCCATTCGACCCCGGTCTGCAACTTGCACTCTTCAAGGACCCAGTCGAGGCGGCCCGCCTCCTCAAGTTCACTGAGGAAGGCGTCGCGGATCGCCGGGAGGAACCGGGTGTCAGTCGCCGCATAAGCGATCATCTCCGGGCTCAGCGGCCGAGCGGACCAGTCGGCTCGTTGGAACCGCTTGTCGGTCGCAACGCCAAACCGCTGCTCGAGGATGGCGCCCAGTCCGATGCCGGGGAGATTGAGAAACTGGGCGGCAATTCGGGTGTCAAACAGGCGACGCACGCGGAGACCCGCCTCCCGATGCATGAGACGCAGGTCGTAGTCGGCATCATGGAAGATGAATTCTGTGCAGTCCGCCTCGAACCAGCGGCGGAATGCCTCGATGCCGGCGGTCCCCAGGGGGTCCACAATGACGGTGGATGTCGGCGTGGACAGTTGGACGAGGTACACGCGATCGCGATAGCGGTGAAAGCTGGCGGCTTCGGTGTCGATGCCAACCACCGGTTCCCCCATCCATCCGTCGATCAACGATTCGAGGGCGGCCGGGGTGGCAATCATTACTGAGGGGCTGGTGGTCAATTCGCTGGGGCCGCGTTGAAGAGTTCAAAGAACCGTCGCCTGGACCGAAAGGTAGCGATGGGGAACCCTGTTGGCGTAGCTTCAATCGGGCCCAGCAAAGGCAAATCGTACGATGCACGAGGCGGATGTCGAGCTGACGGTCTTTCCGGATGATTGCGATCCGTTCGGGGTGGCCAGTCACGCGGCATTCTTGAGGCTGTTCGAGCGGGCTCGATGGGATCAATTGAGCCGCGGCCCGGGGGTCGATGTCTTTTCTCGCCAGGGGCTCTGGCCGACGGTCCGTCGCAGTGTGGCCGACTTTCATGCGCCGGTCCGGGCTGGAGAGACCCTGCGATTCCAGCAGACCCTGACCCACTTCGGCCGGACCAGTTTTACTCTCCGCCAGATTGCTCATCGGGCCTCCGATGCAGTGGCCGTCGCCACGGCGGAGTTCCTTTTCGTCTGTGTCGACGCCCAGGGGCAGCCGCAAAACGTACCGGATGATCTTGGGCGGTTCTTCAGCGCAGGCCGATCCTCGGAACCGATTGACCGCGTGACGGTGAATGGGGTCAGCCTGGCGATTGAGACGCGCGGTTCGGGCCCGGCAATCGTCTTCGTTCACGGTTTTCCACTTGACCGCCATGTCTGGCGGCACCAGCTCGACACTCTCACAGGATATCGCCGGATCGCGTACGACCTCCGGGGGCTCGGTCAGTCGGACGCGCCCGACTTGGGCTACTCGATCGCAATGTACGCCGATGATCTCGCCGGCTTGCTTGACGCCTTGGGCGAAGACCGCGTCGTGCTCTGCGGCCTGTCGATGGGCGGCTATATCAGTTTCGAGTTTGTCCGTCGGTATCGAGCGCGGGTTCGCGGTTTGATCTTGATGGATACCCGCGCGGAGGCGGACAGCACCGAAGGGCGGAAGGCTCGGGACGTGCTCGTTGCCAAGGTTCGAGATCAGGGGGCCATGGCCGCGGCTGAGGCGATGTTGCCGAGGCTCTTTACCCCGATGGTGCCGCCTGAAATCATCCAGTCGATTCGGACAATGATTCTTGACGCGCCGGTGCCGGGTATCGTCGGGGCGTTGACGGCCATGCGGGACCGGCCCGACAGCACTCCGTTGCTTGGGACGCTGTTGGGAATTCCTACACTGGTGATCGTTGGGCAGGAGGATGTGATCACGCCGCCGGCGATCTCAGAGGCGATGGCGGCGGCGTTGCCCGAGAGCCGGTTGGTTGAGATACCGGGGGCCGGTCATCTCCCCTGTGTCGAACAGCCGGTACCGACGACGCGAGCCATTCTCAAATTCCTGCAGAGTCTCCGGTGATACCCCTTTGGGGTGGTGAGCGGCAATGATATTGGATACTGGCGGCGCCGCGCCCCGGCCTGGGAGTCACCGCCACGGTTCGGAGGAACCTCCTACCAGGCGGCGTCGAGGCCGGCTCAAACCAGTCCGGCGGGCGACCGGGATCCAACGATAAAGGGCGACCCGCGGGTCGCCCTTCGAGCAAAGACGCTCCCGTAAACTAACGCTGGGGGCGACCTGGCGGATTGGCACCGCCGAAGGCCTCTTTGTTCTTCGAAATGAAGGCAGTCAGGTTGGCTGGGACCTCTTCCTCGGGGAAAATCGCGCTGACCGGACATTCCGGTTCACAGGCACCGCAATCAATGCACTCATCGGGATGGATGTAGAGCTGGTCGTCGCCCTCGTAGATGCAGTCTACCGGACAGACATCAACGCATGCCCGATCCTTAACTCCGATACAGGCTTCGGTGATAATGTACGTCATGAATTGCTCCAGAATTGTTGACCTGACCGAGGCTCAGGTTAGGGGGTGATTCGAGCCGGCGCAAGGGGGTCAGGAACGTCATTGCTCAGAGCAGGTGCTTCGTCAGAAAATCGACTGACAGGGTCCATGAGAGGCTGGCGGCCGCGGGGTTGAACACAGCGGGTCTGGTGTCATTGAAGAAGGCGTGGTCGGCGTCGTAGAAGTGGGTCTCGAATGTGCCGCCGTCACGGCGGACTGCTTGAGCCAACTCCTCCACGGCTGCAACGGGGACCGACGTGTCGCGGCGCCCAAAATGACCTTGGACGGGGACCCGGAGGCGGTGGTGATCGATGGGTACCTTCGGGTGAATGCCGTAAAAGTCGACGACCGCGCCAAACCGATCGGGGAATTCGGTGCCCGCATAGAGAGCCAACTGACCACCCATGCAGAACCCGAGGGCCCCGATTCGGTTCGAGGAGACATCAGGCCGGCTGCGGAGATAGTCGGCCGCGCCGCGAAGGTCCGCGGCGGCACGGTCGATGTTCAACGCCATGAACAACTTCGCAGCGGTATCGGGGCTCTTGGTCGACTGGCCGTCATAGAAGTCGGGGGCCAGCGCCACGAACCCGGCATGGGCAAACCGGTCTGCGATGTCCTTGACGTGGTCGACCAAGCCCCACCACTCCTGAATGATGACCAGCCCAAGTCCCCTCCCGGCGGTTGGGAGACTGAGGTAGCCGGACGTGGTATGTCCGTTGGCGGGGAAACGGACCATTTCGCCCATCGGCTGCTCGCTGGTTGAGGGAAGGTAGGAGGCGGGTCAAGGACCCGCGTCAGAGGATGTTGCTATGCAGGTGCTCGGTTCTGAGTTCGGGAGTGGTGCAGCGATCGTTCGATGTGTACCATCGGTTCCACTCCTCACGGAGGCAGATTGGATCCGTGCCGTGCGCCCGATCGACCGCCAGGACGCCGTCGAGGTGATCTACCTCGTGCTGGATGAGCTCGGCTCGATCCCCGTCGAGTTCGATTTCGTGAACGGCGTCTCGCATATCCTGGTACTTGAGGCGAACTCGGTAGGCCCGTTGGACCCGTACCAGCATGTTGGGGAACGAGAAACAGTCGTCCCACACGATGAAATCTTCGGTGCCAATATCAACAATCTCGGGGTTGATCAGTGGCCAGGGGCGGTCCATTTCGACGTAGACGATTCGTACTGGGGCCCCGATCTGCGGGGCCGCGATGGCACGTCCGGTCCCAAACCGCGACTGCCAGTCGCGGAGGGTTTCGCGCAGGTCGTCGACGATCATACGCACCGCGGCGGAGCCAGGATGGGAAATTGTGGCGCACTTGGTCCTGAGAATTGGGTCGCCCAACAGGCGGATCCGGTGGATCGTCATGGCTCTCAATACAGGGATTCTGGTTCCAATTCGCAAGTCCTGCCAAGGATCATATTAGAAGTAGCAATAACAACGACTAATAGATATTCAGCTATCATCGTGAATGAATAGGCTCGTCGACGGTGGCGTTGGGAGCCAGTCGGTTTGACAATCCCGACTTTTTCACTTAGGATTCATTGCTGAGGAGTTGGTTGTCCGAAGGAGGACCGCGTGACCGAATCTGTCGAGTCGTTGGTCAATCGCGACTATAAGTGGGGTTTTGTGACTGACATCGAGGCCGACCAGATTCCTGCTGGTCTCGATGAGGACGTCGTCCGCCTCATTTCGGCGAAGAAAGGCGAGCCGCCGTTCCTGCTGGAATGGCGGCTCAAGGCCTACCGGGGTTGGCTCAAGATGACGGAGCCGCACTGGGCGAACATCAAGTACTCCCCGATCGATTATCAGGGGATGGTGTACTACGCCGCGCCCAGGACCAAGGCGCCGCTTGGCAGTCTGGACGACGTCGACCCGAAGATCAGGGAGACGTACGATAAGCTCGGCATACCGTTGACTGAACAGAAGATCCTGTCGGGTGTCGCGGTCGACGCGGTCTTCGACAGTGTATCGGTGGGCACCACTTACCGCCGCCAGCTGGGCGAGATGGGGATCATCTTTTGTTCGTTCTCCGAAGCCGTCCGTGAATATCCCGACCTCATCCAGCGGTACCTCGGTTCCGTGGTCCCGGCGAGCGACAATTTCTTTGCGGCGCTGAACTCGGCCGTCTTCAGCGACGGGTCGTTTGTCTACGTTCCGAAGGGGGTCCGGTGTCCGATGGACCTATCGACCTATTTCCGGATCAATGCCCAGAATACCGGGCAGTTCGAACGGACCTTGATCGTCGCCGATGAAGGGTCGTATGTCAGCTATCTGGAGGGCTGCACAGCGCCGAAGCGAGATGAGAATCAGCTCCATGCGGCGGTGGTGGAACTGGTGGCCATGGCCGGCGCGACGATCAAGTACTCAACGGTCCAGAATTGGTATGCCGGCGATGAGGACGGCAAGGGCGGCATTTACAATTTCGTCACCAAGCGCGGGAAGTGTGCCGGCGCCGGCGCCAAGATTTCCTGGACCCAGGTCGAAACCGGCTCCGCGATCACGTGGAAATACCCCAGCGTTATCCTGCAGGGCGACAATTCCATCGGTGAGTTCTACTCGGTGGCGGTCACGAATGCCTGTCAGCAGGCCGACACGGGCACGAAAATGATCCACATCGGCCGGAACACGAAAAGCACGGTTGTTTCGAAAGGGATCTCGGCGGGCCGTGGTCAGAACAGCTACCGCGGTCAGGTGAAGGTGATGCCGCGAGCCGATGGCGCGAGGAATTACACTCAGTGCGATTCGATGCTGATCGGGAACCGATGCGGGGCTCACACCTTTCCGTACATCGACGTCCAGAACCGGACCGCGGCGGTTGAGCACGAGGCGTCAACGTCGAAAATCGGCGAGGATCAGATCTTCTATCTGAAGCAGCGGGGACTGAATACCGAGAACGCCATTTCGATGATCGTCAACGGGTTTTGTAAAGAAGTGTTCCGCGAGCTCCCGATGGAATTCGCCGTGGAAGCCCAGAAACTGCTCGGGATCAGCCTCGAGGGAAGCGTCGGATAGGGGAGTCATACGTGGCACCGTTACTTGAAATCATCGACCTCCGGGCCAGTGTCGGAGACAAGCCCATTCTCAAGGGCGTTGATCTTGTCGTGAACCGCGGCGAAGTCCACGCGATCATGGGGCCGAACGGTTCCGGCAAGAGTACGCTGGTGCAGGCCATCTCCGGGCATCCGGCGTACACGATTACCGGTGGTTCGATTCGGTTCGATGGAGTCGACATTGGCGAAATACCTCCAGAGGAGCGGGCCCAGGCTGGGATCTTCCTTGCCTTCCAGTATCCGGTGGAAATCCCCGGGGTAACGAACGCGTATTTCTTGCGGGCCGCTTATAACGAAATGCGAAAAGCTCGCGGCCTCGAAGAGATGGATCCGATTGATTTCATCGACCTCCTCGAGGAGAAATTGAAGCTCGTCGAGTGGGGTCCCGAGATCATGCGGCGGGCGGTCAATGCCGGCTTCTCCGGTGGCGAGAAGAAGCGAAATGAGATCCTTCAAATGGCGGTGCTCGAACCGAAGCTGGCCCTGCTGGATGAAACTGATTCCGGCTTGGACATCGACGCCCTTCGGATCGTCGCCAAGGGAGTCAATGCCCTCAAACGGCCTGACAACGCCTATGTCGTCGTGACCCACTATCAGAGGCTGCTGGACCATATCATTCCTGACATCGTGCATGTACTGGCGGACGGCCAGTTGATCAAGACGGGTGGCAAGGAGCTGGCGTTCGAGCTGGAGGCCCGCGGCTATGAGTGGCTGACTGGAACTCCGGAGCGGGTGTGATCGAGCACTACCTCCGCGAGTACGAAGTTGCCGCTGCCGACGGTGGTGCTACTGCGCCAGGCTGGTTCAGATCATTGCAGGCGGATGCGATTGAACTGTTCCGGGCTTCGGGTTTTCCGGGACCGAAGGACGAGGAATGGCGCTTCACGCCGATCGCACCGCTGGTTCGGGCGACGTTCCGTCCGGCGGGGAGCGCGACCCCAGTTGGATTGACGGACCTGGAGCCATTCCTATTCGGGCGGTTGGACTGGCCACGTCTGGTGCTGGTCGATGGTCGGTTCAGCCCGGAGTTGTCCCAACTGCCGTCGATAGCCGGGCTCGCGATAGCCAATCTCGCTTCGGTTGTAAAATCTGGCGACGGCGATCTGGCTTCAGATTTGGCGGAGGCATCGGGTCGGACGGTGACGCCGTTCGCGTCGCTAAATGCCGCGCTGGGGATGGACGGGACCGTACTGCGTCTGGCCAGCGATTCAGTCATGGAGGAGCCGGTCCACCTTGTGCATGTCACGACGCCGGGGTCGGACGGGACAGTGACCCACCCGCGGCTGCTGGTCGTTATTGGGGAGCGAGCCCGAGCCCAAGTCATTGAAAGTTATGTTGGACTGGGCAGCGAGGGTTGTTATTGGACCAACGTGGTTTGCGACGTACGACTTTCGCGGGGGGCTTGGGTTGAGCATACCAGGATTCAGCGGGAGTCGGAGTCTGCATACCACACCGGAGTGACGGAGATTCGGCAGGAGGCGGACAGCCACTACCGGTCATTTTCGTTCGCCATTGGTGGGGCCATCGCGCGTCACGACCTCCGTTCGCGACTGGGCGGATCCGGTGCGGAGGCACTGCTGTACGGCCTCTACTTTGGACGTGGCGATCAGTTGGTCGACAATCACACTACGATCTTCCACGATCAGCCGGATTGCCGTAGTTGGGAAGTCTACAAAGGCATTCTCACCGATCGGGCCCACGGGGTGTTCAACGGCAAGATCATAGTCCAGCCGATCGCCCAGAAGACGGACGCGAAGCAGACGAATCGGGCTTTGCTGTTGTCGGATACGGCAAAGATTGACACGAAGCCGCAGCTTGAGATCTTCGCTGACGACGTGAAGTGTACGCACGGCGCCACGGTCGGAAACCTGGATCCGCTCGCTCGTTTCTACCTGACCAGTCGGGGCATTCCGGACCGGGTTGCCGGTGAACTGCTGACGTATGCGTTCGCCGCCGAAGTGCTCAACGAGATCTCGGCCGAGCCGGTCCGAACCGTGCTCGATCGGCTGATTCACGGGCGCCTTGCTTCGGATCGCTTGGAGGCACACGATGCGAGATAGAGTGCCCGCGGTTGTGACGGCGCCCTGGAGTGGTGAGCGAGTCCGGGCGGACTTCCCGATGTTGGCCCGAGTGACCCGCGGGAACAGGCTGGCCTACCTCGATAGCGCGGCGACGGCCCTCAAGCCCCAGGCGATGCTCGACGCGGTGTCGGACTACTACCGCAACGTCAGCGCGAATGTGGCTCGTGGGGTTCACACGCCAAGCCAGGAGGCGACGGAACGGTTCGAGGAAGTACGGAGTGCCGCGGCCGTGTTTCTCGGCGCCAGCGCGGGCGAGATCGTTTTTACAGCCGGTACAACAGCGAGCCTCAATCTGGTTGCCCAGACTATCGGTCGTCTGAGGCTCGAAGGCGGCGGTGCGGAGATCCTGGTCTCAGAGTTAGAGCACCACTCGAACCTCGTGCCCTGGCAACTCGTTGCCCAGGCGACGAATGCGACGATTCGCGCCATTCCGATCGATGACGGCGGGGATTTGGACCTGGATTGGCTTGCCCGGAACCGTTCGGAGCGAACACGAGTCGTGGCGGTGTGCCATGTCTCGAATGTCCTCGGCACGGTGAACCCAATTCGACGCATTGCGGATCTCGCCCATGAGGTTGGCGCGGTCTGCGTCGTGGACGGTGCCCAGGGAGCGCCGCATTTGCCCGTGGATGTGGTCGCCCTCGGGTGCGATTTCTACGCGGTCTCCGTCCATAAATTGTTCGGACCGACCGGGTTGGGGCTGCTGTACGGGCGGCGTGCGCTTCTTGAGGGTATGCCGCCCTGGCAGGGGGGTGGCGGCATGATCGGCTCCGTCTCGATCGAGAGATCGACCTATGCCCCTCCACCGGCGCGATTTGAAGCCGGGACGCCGCCGATTGCGGAGGTTTATGGGCTTGGCGCGGTGCTGGAATATCTCGGGACATGGGACTGGGAGGCGCTGGGCCATTTTGAGGATCGGCTCGTCGAGTTGGCACGGAGTGAGTTACGCGCGCTGCCAGGCGTCACGGTATTCGGTGCTCCCCGGGCGCGAGTGGGGGTGGTGACATTCGGGGTCGCCGGCGTCCACCCGCACGATGTCGGCACGGCACTCGATGCAGGCGGAGTCTGTGTTCGCGCCGGTCACCATTGCGCCCAGCCGCTAATGGCCAAGCTGGGCGTCGCGTCCACCGTTCGTGCGTCGTTTGGCCCATACTCGACTGAGGGCGACGTGGTGGCGCTGCTTGCCGGCGTGAGGCGGGCCCAGAAGGTCTTTGGTCGATGAGCGATCTCGATGACCTGTACCAGACTCTGATCCTCGACCACAACCGGGCCCCGCGGAATTTCAGGCAGATCGGTTCGCCGTCCGGCCATGCTGAGGGCCGGAATCCCCTGTGCGGGGATACGTTCGATGTCTGGGTGTCTGTTGCGGAGGGTGTGGTGACGGATGTGGCCTTTCTGGGGCAGGGCTGCGCGATTTCCAAAGCCTCGGCGTCCATGATGACAACGATTATCAAGGGGAAATCGGTCGACGAAGTGCGGCGCCTGTTCGAGCGGTTCCACCAGATGGTGACCGGCCGGGCGCCCGCTGACGACGGTGAGAAGAGTGCGGTACGAAAGAGCCTGGGCTGCCTCAGTGCGTTTGCTGGCGTGGCCGCGTTTCCGATCCGGGTAAAATGTGCGACCCTCGCCTGGCACGCCTTGATGAAGGCCGTGGATGAGGGCGCGGAACGAGCGAAGGGAGTGTAGCGAACATGCCATATGATGAGCGCCTGGTAGCCCCGATGCGGGCCGAGTTGGTCCGTCAGGGAGTGAAAGAACTGACGTCGGTCGCAGAGGTGGATGCCATCCTGGGTGACCCGCATGGAACGCAATTGCTGTTCGTGAACTCGGTTTGCGGCTGTGCGGCAGGTTCCGCTCGGCCCGGGCTCTCGCTGGCGTTGCAAGGGTCGGTGAAGCCGGAGGGGTCGTTCACGGTCTTCGCCGGGCAGGACCTTGAGGCGACGGCGCGTGCCAGGAGCTACTTCTCGGATTTCCAGCCGAGCTCGCCGTCGATTGCGTTGCTCAAGGACGGGGAGGTCGTCTATTTCATGCACCGTCATCAGATCGAGGGCCGAGGGCCTGAGGCGATTGCGGCGGACCTGGGCGTCGCGTTCGGCCGGCACTGCGCTGGTTGATTCGTGTCCGGCCACGTTTTTCACCCGGGTCACGAAGCGCTTCATGGGGTCACGGTTTTGGTGACCTGCGTCGACGGGCGGCGTTACGTCGGGCGGTACCATGAGACCACCCCCCGGGGGGTGTTGCTCCACGATGTCGCGGCGTTCGAGCAGTCCGGCGGGATGGCCTTTGAGGAATGGATTGGACGGCAATGGAAGTTCGGCGTCCACGTGGCACACAAGCATGTGGTCGTGCCGACGGATGAGATCCGAGAACTGGCGAGATTCTCTGAGCTCATCGATCGGTAGCCGGTAGCGGCGGTCCACCTCCGTTTGAGTATGTAAAGCAACATTGATATATTGTCAATGTTGCTTTACTGTTTTCGGGTCACGCTGATTGGGCTCTTGATGCGATCTACCAACTCACGGTACACCCGGTCAGTGCTTGGCCTAGCCATTATTTCAGCCGGCTTAGCTCTCGGCGTTTCGGCGCTGGACCGGTGGTGGGCCTTGCCGACGACGTTGCGGCCGATCGTTGTACTGATTCCGGTGGTGCCGTTGGTCCTCTTTCTCTTCCGAATCGCCCGCTGGCTTCGGGATCTCGACGAGTTGGAGCGAATGATCCATCACGAGGCGATCCTGGTGCAGTTTGGAGCCACGGGAATTCTCGTCATGAGCTACGGGATGGTGGCCAAGGCAGGTCTGGTACCGGACTTTCGCGCGAGCCAGGTATTCCCATTTCTCTGGTTCGCGATCTTCGTATTCTGGTGTTTGGGACTGGTCCTGGTCCGCAGGAAGTACCGTTGACGAACCGTCTCAGGGTTCTTCGCGCCGAGCGTGGGTGGTCGCAGGGGGAGTTGGCTGAGCGGCTCAGCGTGTCGCGACAGACGGTGAACGCGATCGAAACCGGGAAGTATGACCCGAGCCTGCCGCTGGCCTTTGCTGTTGCGCGCCTGTTCGGCATGCCGATTGAAGCGATTTTCAGCCCGGAACCATCGCCCTGAGGCGTGACAAGTCGGGCTTCACCCACACTGGAGGGCAGAGATTATGGCAGAGACGGTCATCGCCGTCGAGGGTGTCACGAAGCGGTTTGCAGGGCATACGGCGGTTCGTGCGCTGACGCTTACCGTACCGAAGGGAGGCATCTTCGGGCTCCTCGGACCCAACGGCGCCGGCAAGAGTACCACCATCCGGATGATCATGAACATCATCATGCCGGATGAAGGAAGGATTTCATTGTTCGGCACCTCGGCCGGTGGTCGTTCGCTCTCGGAACGTATTGGCTTTCTTCCCGAGGAGCGCGGTCTCTACAAGAAGATGAAAGTATTGGACCAGCTGATTTTTTTCGCGGAAACCAAGGGCCTGAGTCGTGGGGCGGGCCGGAGCAAGGCCCTTCACTGGCTGTCCCGGCTAGACCTGGATGACTGGACGAACCACAAGGTCGAGGATCTTTCCAAAGGCATGCAGCAAAAGGTCCAGTTCATCGGTACGCTGCTTCACGATCCGGAGCTGGTGATCCTGGATGAGCCCTTCAGCGGATTGGATCCGGTCAACAGTCAGGTAATGCGGGACGTGGTCGTGGAGGTGGCCCGGGGAGGGCGAACCGTCCTGTTCTCGACTCACATCATGGAACATGCGGAGCAGATGTGCGACCGCATCGCCATTATTGCCCACGGTGCCAAAGTGGTGGACGGAGCACTCGCGGACATCAAGCGGGAGTTTGGTGGGCGCCACATCGCCATCACGTTTTCGAGCAATAGCGATGCGGCGCGACCGGTCCTCGAAGATCAACACCTGATCAAGCGAGTAAACGACCGTGGGGCCACCGCGGAGATTGAGCTGGCGGCCGGGGCGAGTCCGGATGCGTTGTTGCGGGCGCTAGTCGGGTGCGACGTGGGAATCTCGAGATTCGAAGTGGCCGAGGCGTCCCTGCAGTCCATCTTCATTGCGAAGGTCGGCGCCGACGGCGCCCGGCCTACCGCGATCACCGGCGGAAACTGAGGAGAACTCAACTCAATGCTACGAAAGACAATTGCAGTCATACGCCGGGAGTTCGTTGAGCGGGTACGGACCAAGGCCTTTATCATCGGCACGGTCCTTGGTCCGATCTTCTTCGGGGCGATGGCGATCATCCCCGGCCTGATTTTGAGCCGTGGGAGCGTTGGGCAGCGGGTGGTCGTGGTGGACGGAACCGCGAATGCCTTCGGCGAGCGCATCGCGTCTGTTCTTGCTGCGGCCAAGATGGGAGATGCGCCGAATGGGAAACCGTTGTACGCCCCGGTTCGGGTGTCGGCCGCCGGCCGGGTACAGGATGTGGTGGACTCCCTTGTGCCGAGAACCGGTCTCTCGAAGAAGAGCGACGAGTCGCTGGACGGGTTGCTGATCGTGGACGAAGGATCGGTGACGACCGGCAAGTTACGGTATTACGGCAAGAACGTCGGAAGCATGGAAGACATGCGGCAGCTGCGCTCAAGTCTGACGCCGTTGATGATCTCCGAGAGGCTTCGGTCGGTCGGTGTGGATCCTGCTGTTGCGATGCGAGCGGCGGCGCCGATCGATCTCGACACGAGGAAGGTTGCCGAGGGCAAGCTGACGGCCGAATCAGGAGCGAGCACGTTCCTGCTTGCATATGCCATGGGAATCATCCTCTATATGGCCCTCGTTCTCTACGGCACCCAGGTCATGACCTCGGTTATTGAAGAGAAGTCGAACCGAATCGTTGAGGTGCTGGTGTCAAGCTTGACGCCGTTTCAGATGATGCTGGGCAAGGTGGTCGGTGTTGGTATGGTGAGCCTGCTGCAGCTCGGCATCTGGGCTGGGGCATTTCTGCTGCTGCAGAAGAATCAGGCGAAGATCCTCGGGATGTTCGGGGTAGCGAGTGCTGGGGGGGGGATTGCATCGATCCTGCCGACCATGGATCCCTGGCTAGTTGTTGTATTCCTCGGCTTTTTCGTCCTGGGGTTCCTCTTCTACTCGTCGGTCTATGCAGCGATTGGATCGATGTGTAACACGGTTCAGGAGGCTCAGCAGTTGCAGACGCCAGTCATGGTGATGACGATCGCGGGCTGGTTCAGCGCGTTTGCCCTGTTGCGCGACCCTACCAGCTCCTTTGCGAAGGTCGCGAGCCTGATTCCACCGCTGGCTCCGTTTGTCGTACCGGTTCGATTTTCGATCGCCCGGATTCCACTGCCAGAGTTACTGCTGTATGTCGCCACGATGATCATCGGTCTGCTACTGATTGTCTGGGTGACGGCCCGGGTTTACCGGGTCGGCATCCTGATGTACGGAAAGCGGGCTTCGTTCAAGGACATTTTCCGTTGGGTGCGAGCGGCCTGACTCAAGGGGCCCAGGTCGAACCCGGGGGCGGGGGCCGTTCGTGGCCTCCGCCCTTTTGTTTTGCAGGCGCCGGGGTAGCTTCTCGGCTATGGAGCGCGCAGATGTGATCGTGATTGGAGGTGGCCACGCGGGGACCGAGGCGGCCGCGTTGTCGGCTCGGTCGGGGGCCAAGACCCTTCTGTTGACCCAGAACCTCGAAACCATCGGCCAGATGTCCTGTAACCCGGCGATCGGCGG
This sequence comes from Gemmatimonadota bacterium, assembly GCA_025350665.1. Classification (GTDB taxonomy): domain Bacteria; phylum Gemmatimonadota; class Gemmatimonadetes; order Gemmatimonadales; family GWC2-71-9; genus SHZU01. The sequence continues at coordinate 38,157 of JANXXJ010000313.1, forward strand.
GATTGCGAAGGGCACGGTTGTCCGAGAGGTCGATGCGTTGGGGGGGGTCATGGGGCGTGCGACCGACCGCGCCATGATACAGTTCCGGATGCTCAACCGGTCGAAGGGACCTGCGGTCTGGTCGCCACGGGCGCAGTGCGACCGTGGCCTCTACCGTCGGGCCGTTCGTACGGAGCTGGAAGCCCTGCCTAACGTTCAATTCCGACAGGGCACGGTCGCCCGGCTTCGGCTTCGAGGCGACAGGGTTGCTGGCGTGGTGACGACGGATGGGCGCGAATTCGCCGCCCGCGCGGTAGTGCTCACAGCCGGTACCTTTCTGCGCGGCCGCATCTTTATCGGGGTTGACACGGTCATTCCCGGTGGTCGGGCCGGCGAGTCACCCGTTGAAGAAATAGCGCAAGATATTGATGCGTTAGGACTTACGAGAGAACGCTTCAAGACGGGCACGCCGCCGAGGATCGATGGACGGACCGTTGATCTCGGGCGGCTTCAGCGGCAGGATGGAGATTCGGAGCCGTATTGGTTCTCCCATTTTGCGGAGCCTGTCCACCCGGCACAGCTGCCATGCTATCTGACTCACACGTCCGACGCCCTTCGCGAGATCGTCGCGGCCCACGTACGGGAATCCGCGATGTACGGGGGGGCGATCGGCGGTCGGGGACCGAGATACTGTCCGTCGATTGAGGACAAAATCGTCCGGTTCCCAACGGCGAGCCGGCACCAGATCTTTCTGGAGCCCGAGGGACTCGAGACGCGGGAGATGTATGTCAATGGTCTCTCAACCTCTCTCCCTGTTGATGTTCAGCTTCGCCTCCTTCGAGCCGTGGTTGGTATGGAGCGAGCGGAGATGACCAGGCCAGGCTATGCGATTGAGTACGATTATTTCCAGCCGACCCAGCTTGACCGAACCTTGTCGGTTCGACAGGTGAAAGGGCTGTACTTTGCGGGCCAGATCAACGGCACGACAGGGTATGAAGAGGCCGCCGGTCAGGGCGTTGTCGCCGGGCTCAATGCCGCGGCCTGGGCCCTTGAACGAGCCCCGATCGTCTTCGATCGGTCGATGAGCTATATCGGCGTTCTGGTGGATGACCTCGTAACTCGAGGCGTCGACGAACCCTATCGGTTGTTTACATCCCGGTCCGAATTCCGACTCCTTCTGCGCCAGGACAGCGCCCTTCGGCGGATGGCACCGACTGCGATCACCATGGGTCTGTACGGACCGGCAGAGAAATCGCGTGCGACCGGCCGCCTAGAGGCGGAACAGGAGGTCATGAACCTGGCGTCCGCGACCACAATTCGCCCAGATCAGGCAAACGACCTTCTGGGGCGGGCGGGTGAGACGTCGATTCTGACGCCGATGCGGGTGGCTGAATTGGCGAAGCGGCCGAACGTCGACCTGGCGGATTTGCTTGCGAATGCGGGCGTTCCGAGGGATTACGACACGACGCGTTGGGCGGCGATCGAGATCCGGTATGCAGGGTATCTTGATCGCGAACGCGGCATGGCCGCTCGACTCGCGGAGATGGAGGCGTTCCCCATCCCGGCCGGCACTAGGTACGAGACATTTCTTGCCCTTTCGACTGAGGCTCGAGAAAAGCTCACAAAGGTCCAACCAGCGACCCTCGGTCAGGCGGCTCGAATTCCGGGCGTTTCTCCAAATGACCTGCACGGGATCGTCTTGGAGCTTCAGCGAGCCGGACCTCCGATGCACCGTTCCACGTGAAACAATTCCGATGTAACATGTTCCACGTGAAACACCGTGGCAAAGAGCCTGTTCCGGGCGTATATTTCTAGAGCTACGGCACGTAATCACTAGAGTATTGTTGTGTATGTTGTTACATCGCAATGACTTGGCGGAATGATGGCACGAATTATCGCGATCGCCAATCAGAAAGGTGGCGTCGGTAAGACGACGACCGCCGTCAATCTCGCGGCATCCTTGGCCATCGCCGAGCAACGCACACTCCTTATCGATGCCGACCCGCAGGCCAATGCCAGTAGTGGTGTGGGCATTCCGAAGGGAACGGACCGCGTCTCCCTCTACGATGTCCTTGTCGAAGGGCGATCGCCTGCCGAGGGGATTGTCCAGGATCGCGACCTTCCGTTCCTCGCGACGTTGCCTTCGACGCAGGACCTAGTCGGTGCGGAGCTCGAATTGGTGGGGCTGCCTAACCGCGAGACTCGGCTGCGCGAGGCGCTTCGAACTCTGGAAACGACGTATGATTTCATACTCATTGACTGCCCGCCTTCCTTGGGCCTGATCACTCTCAACGTCTTGACCGCTGCGCGTGGTGTTCTGATTCCGATCCAGTGCGAGTATTACGCGCTCGAGGGTATCTCCCAGTTGCTCAACACCGTGCGTCTCGTACAACAGAATTTCAACCCTGAGCTTGCGATTGAGGGGGTTCTGTTGACGATGTACGATGCTCGGCTCAATCTCTGTCGGCAGGTCGCACAAGAAGCCAAGGAGTATTTCGGCGCCAAGGTATTCCGGACGGTCATCCCACGAAATGTGCGACTCGCGGAGGCTCCCAGCTTCGGCAAGCCAATCCTCATGTACGACGTACAGTCGGTCGGTGCGAAGAGTTATATCGCGGTCGCTCAGGACCTCCTCAAGCGCACCGAGCGAGGCTCGACCGCCATGGTGGAGGGCTCATGAGCGAATCGCGTCGGCTTGGTCGCGGCCTGGAGGCGTTGCTTGGGCCGATCAGCAAGGAGCAGGCTGAAGCTCAGGGGGCTCTCAGGGAGGTCGCCGTCAGTTCGATTGACGCCAACCCCTACCAGCCCCGACGAGTGTTCGAGCCAACGGCGCTTCAGGAGTTGGCTGATTCCATCGCCGCCTCTGGATTGCTGCAGCCGTTGATCGTCCGGCCGAGGCCGTCAGGTCGTTATGAACTGATTGCCGGAGAACGCCGGTGGCGTGCGATCCAGCAGCTTCACTGGCAGAAGGTGCCAGTGGTGGTGAAGGATGTCGATGACCAGGCGCTGCTGACTCTTGCCTTGATCGAGAACCTGCAGCGAGACGATCTGACGCCGATTGATGAAGCCCTGGGCTACGATCGCCTGGTCCATGAGTTTCACCTGAGCCAGTCCG
>JANXXJ010000322.1 GCA_025350665.1 Gemmatimonadota bacterium
TGGCGCGATGCGGGTCTGCCCTCACTGCAAAGCCGGCATCCTGGAGAGCGCGGCCGTCTGCCCAGCCTGCCGGCACCACCTGCGCTTCGACCCGCGGGCGGCGGCGAAAAACGCCGGCGGCGACTCCGCATTCAAGGTCGAGGGCTCGATCCGCCATCCCGCGGAGGGCGAGCCTTGGGAGTACTCCATGGTCCTCTCGATCCGGAACGACCGCGGCGAGGAAATCGCGCGGCAGGTCGTTGGGGTCGGAGCGCTGCGCGCCAACGAGGAACGAACTTTCACCGTGGCGGTCGAGGTGTTTCGGCCGGCCTGACCGCCGCCCTTGTTCTCGCCGCCCGCCCCCGCCAACGTACCGGCTCCTCTTTCGAGACCGGCCCATGACGTCGCCCGTCGTTCAGCACCACTACCCCGAGATTTTCGCCCATTGCTATGGCTGCGGCCGGATGAATGACCTTGGCCTCCAGCTCAAAAGTGCCTGGGAGGGTGACGAGGTCGTGGCGCGCTACACGCCCCGGCCCGAGCACATCGCGATCCCGGGATTCGTCTATGGTGGCTTGCTGGCGTCCTTGATCGACTGCCATGCCATGGCGACGGCAGCCGCCCATGCGGTGCGTCTGGCCGGCCGCACCATCGGCGAAGGCGAGACACCCCGATACGTGACGGCCGCCCTCCACGTCGACTACCTCAAGCCGACGCCCCTCGGCCCCGAGCTGGTCATTCGGGCCCGAGTGGCCGAAACGGGAAAGCGGAAAGTGGTGGTCAGGATGACCGTCACCGCCGACGGCATCGAAACCGCCCGCGGCGAAGTGGTGGCAGCCCCGCTCCCCGGATCAATGGGGTAGCGAGCAGGGAGTAGCGACTACTGCACACACCTCGCCGCCGGATCGTGCTTGGCAAAATCGACCTTGGGCCGATGATCCAGATTGGCCACCGTCGTGATCACGTCTGCGGCAAAACGCCCCACCCGCTCCATGGCGTCGTAGTCGGCGTACTGGGCTTCGTCGGTTACCTGATGGTAGTCCGCGTGCTCGCCCCGTGAGACCGAGATCGACGGGATGTCGTACCGGGCGTAGCTGTAGTGATCGGCGCGGCAGTAGTACTGGAGCGGATGGCCGGGGGCGTCGTAAGTCAGGTTGAAAGTGAACGGCAGCGGCTGCCGGCCGTTCACCGCCTCGATGATGTCGCCGTACTCTTTCGAGAGCCGCCGCATGCCGATCATCTCGAGATATGTCGGGCTCCCGTCCGGCAGGTCGGCCTTGTCGCCGCGCGCGTCCATGTCGATGTCGAACTCGCTCACGATCGAGTCCCGCGCCACGGTGGGATGGTCGGTGTACCACCGCGAGCCAAGCAACCCCTCTTCCTCCGCGGCGTGAGACACGAACAGCAACGAGCGGCGCGGGTGCGCTGCTCCGGCCAGCTGTTCCGCCACCTCGACAATGGTGACGGTCCCACTGCCATCATCGTCGGCGCCGTTCCGGATTGAATCGGGGGCGCGGCGGCCGGATCTTTCTGACGCTGTCGATCGACCGGTGAATCACGGCCCATTCCGCGGTCGTTGGCGGGCGCGGTGGCGAATCGGCGCCCATCGGGCGGACCACCCGGTTGTAGATGTAGAGGGAGTCATGATCGACCGGGGCATGATCGAACCCGACGTGGTCATTGTGAGCCGTGAGCGCCACGTAGGTGCCGGCCATGGCCGGATCCGATCCCGGAAGGATGCCGACAACGTTGCGGGCGGCGTAGTCGAGCGGCGCGGTCACCATCGCCGCATGGCCGCGGAGCTCGGCGCCGGGGGTCCCCGGCCGGGCCTGCGCCACGGGCATCCCGAGCACCCGGTCGGCGGCCCGGGCGGACATGAGAATCAACCCCGGGCCGACCCCGGTGTGGGTGGTATCCGTGGTCACCCGCCCTTCGAGCAGCGCCGCCACGAACTCGGCCCCGATCGCGTCGAGCGCGGGCAGAACGATGGCGGCCGCGCCGGCAAAGCGCCGAAGCCGGTCCAGGGCCCGGAAGCTCGGGGAAGGAGCCGCCAGGATCACGACCTTGTCGCTGGCCGCCTCGGCCGAAATCCAGGTGGACGAGTCCGCCAGTGCCCCGCCGAAGACCGACGCCTTGCCGTCGATACTCCGCGAGGCGGTCGACGAGCCCGCGACCAGGAAGTCGCGACCGAGACGAAGGGTCTCGCCGTTGGCCGTGATCTGTGCCGCCGGGTCGGGTCGCTGGCGGAAGAACGGTATCGTCTGGAACCAGGTGCCGTTCTCACCGGCCGGCGTCAAGCCCAGCCGGCGAAACTCCGACGCCACGTACTCAGCCGCCTGGTAGTTGCCCCACGAGCCGGTGGCCCGGCCGGCCATCGAATCGTCGGCGATGAGATAGAGCCTGGTCTTGAGGTCGGCGGCCGTAATCGGTGTGGTCGTGCGCTGCGCCAGCGCGGTCCCGCCCAGGCCGAGTACCGCGCCGGCGGTCGTCAGGAACGCGGACAGTTTCGAAGTCATGGTCGAATGCTCTGTTCAGGTTGTCCGGCGCAATCCGGTCCAGGATGTGACACCTTCACCCCCCGGTCAACGTGGAACCAACCGGCTGGAGACTCATCGCGGCGGGCTGGCCCGCCGTGGCGCGTTGCAGGTCGGCCAAGCCTGGGGCTGGCCGTTCGGGCCCGGCTGGAGCACCCGTTGCTCACGCGGAACCCGCTCGGGATCTTCCGAGGCCTGATAGGCCAGCATCGCCGCGATGGTGGCGTTGTTCTTGAGGTCGTCCAGGATCAGTTTGTCGTAGGTATCCCGGTTGGTATGCCAGGTGTACTGGCGATAGTCGGGATAGTTGGACTGGAGCCGGAACGCCGGTGCACCGGCGCACAGAAAGGACATGTGATCGCTGCCGCCCCGCTCGGGCTCCCCCGGGTTGTCGATGGTGACCAGGCTCGAGATTTCCGTTGGCAACCGGGCGAACCAGCGCCCGAAGTGGGCGCCCGCCCCGGTCAGTCCCATCATCCGGATGTAGTCGATCCGCCAGGTGCCGTTGTCCTGGTTGAACGCGGCCTCGAGCCCGTTCACCACCTCGGGATGATCCTCCGCGAACGACCGCGACCCGATCAGCCCCTGTTCTTCCCCGCCCCAGTGCCCGACCAGGATGGTCCGCTTCGGGTTCGGATACGCCGTCTTGAGGAGCCGCATCGCTTCCATCATCATCACGGTGCCGGTGCCATTGTCGGTGGCGCCCGACGCGGCATCCCACGAATCGAGGTGGGCCGAGAGCAGGACGTACTCGTCGGGCTTCTCGGTCCCCTTGAGCTCGCCGACGACATTGAAGACCGGCTGCTCACCGAGTTCCTCCGACGTCGCATCGAGTCGGATCCGCGGCCCCTGGTTTCGCTCGGCGAGGCGGGACAGCAGGCCGTAGTCCTCACAGCTCACATCGAGCATCGGAACCTTCGCGGTCGCGGCACTGAACACCTTGTCCACGCCCCACCCCGCCGACCAGAGCGAGGTCAGCACGCCGGCCGCCCCGGCGTCCTCGAGGGCGCCTAACGCCCCGCCGCCATACCGGCGGATCCGGGCCGCCCATTCCCTCTTGAGCGAGTCGCGGGCGGCCTTCATCCGCTCGACCGACTCGGGCCGAGCCAGCTTCTCCCAATTCTCGTCCGGCCGGCAGGTCGGCTCGGCCTGGGACCAGAGGACGAATTTGCCTTTGGCGTTCGGGAGCCAGGCCCGGTACGCCGCCGAATCGGCTACGTCGGGCGCCAGCACTACGCCACCTTCGACCGGCCCCCTGGTGCCCGGGCTCCACGCCAGGATCAGCCCCTCCAGTCCCCGCTGCCGGGGCGCCACGAGGTCGAGGTGGGTGTACCCCCGGCGCCAGGACCGCCAGGTACCGTATTTCTCTTTCCGGGCCGGGATCCCCCAGGCCTGGTAACGCGCAGCCACCCAGTCGATCGCCGAGAGGTGCCCCGGCGACGACGTGAGCCGCGGGCCGATCGAGTCCATCAGGGCCTGAGCCAGCGCACTGATCTGCGACTTGCCGGTCATCCCTTCGTCCCAGATGCGGCGGAGCACGGCATCGTCCGTCGGGAAGCGCTGCGCCAGAACCGGCGACGCGGCCCCCGCCACGAACAGACTTGCCAACAGGGCTCGATGCAGGACTTTCACGATCGGCTCCACTCTGATTGGTTGTCAGCGGCAAGCGGGCCGGTCGCCGGCCCACGGGAAATCTACCGCCTAGGCACTGGCCCCCAAACCATGGGCCCGGCATTATTGTCCCCGCACCGCCACCACCGAGGCTCCATCATGCCACTCAACACCCTGCTCCCGCTGGTCGCCCTCCTCGGCCAGACACCCGCCGCGCCCGCGGGTAACGAGGCCGACTTCGTGGTCCGGAACTTTGCCTTCGCCTCGGGCGAGACCATCCCGGAGCTGCGGATTCACTACACCACGCTGGGACGAGCGGCCCACAACACCAAGGGACGCACCAGCAATGCCGTGCTGATCATGCACGGCACCACCGGGTCCGGCCGCGGCTTTCTGTCGCCCAATTTTTCGGGGGTGCTGTTCGGCAAGGGCCAACTGCTCGACACCAGTCGCTATTACGTCATTTTGCCGGACGGGATTGGCCACGGCAAGTCGAGCAAACCGAGCGACGGGCTCCGGATGAAGTTCCCGAAGTACACCTACGACGACATGGTCAAGGCCGAGTTCCGGCTGGTCACCGAGGGGCTCAAGGTGAACCATCTGAGGCTGGTGATGGGCACCTCGATGGGCGCGATGCACACCTGGGTCTGGGGCTACACCCATCCGGAATTCATGGACGGGCTCATGCCGCTGGCCAGTCTGCCGGTCCAGATCGCCGGGCGGAACCGGATGATGCGCCGGATGATCAGGGACGATATCACCGGCGACCCGGACTGGCGGGACGGCAACTACACCACGCCGCCGCGAGGCCTCAAGGCGGCCGCCGACATCCTGCTGCTCATGACCAGTGTCCCCCTCCAATGGCAAAAAGAGGCGCCGACCCGGGACCAGGCCGACGCCTTCCTCGAAACCCGCCTGACCCGAACGATCGCGTCCCTCGACGCCAACGACATGCTCTACGCCTTCGACGCCTCCCGGACCTACGATCCGTCGCCCCATCTGGCCGACATCAAGGCCTCGCTTCTGGCCATCAACTCCGCCGACGACCAGGTGAATCCTCCGGAACTCGGCATCATGGAGCGCGAAATCAGGAAGGTGCCGAAGGGCCGTTTCGTCCTGCTGCCGATCAGCGACGAAACCCGCGGCCACGGCACCCACTCGCTCCCGGCCATCTGGGGCAAGTACCTGGCGGAGCTGCTGACCTCGACTCAGTGAGTCGCGGGCGGCGCCGCCTTGACCAGGCCCCGCACCGGGCGGCCGGCCATGACGCCCTTGACCGACTGGCCGTCGCGAACCACGAACTGGCCGTTCACCAGCACCTGGGTGATGCCGGTCGGGGGCAGCGTCGGGTGCTCCCAGGTCGCGTTGTCGACGACGGTGGCCGGATCGAAGACGGTGATATCCGCATCCGCCCCCACCGAGACTCGCCCCTTGTTCTTCATCGCCGGAGCCACGGTCTCGACCCGGCGGGCCGGGAGGATCGTCATCTTGGCCAGCCCATCCATCAGCGACAGCAGTTTCTTCTCACGAACGTAGCGGCCCAGCACCCGCGAGAACGTCCCGGCGCCGCGCGGATGGCCGGTCCCGTTCACGAACGGCACCCCGTCGCTCGCGATCAACACGCCGGGATGGGCGACCGCCTTGTCGATGTTCTCGTCCTTCATCGTGAAGAGTATGACCCAGCCGCCCTGGGCCCGGTACTTGTCGAACGTCGCCTTGGTGAGACGTTCACCCGTCAGGGGCCACTGCAACTCGCCGTAGTCGATCTTGAGGTTCTGCTGCCAGCCCGGGTTGAACATCGCCGACTCGAGGCGGGTCGACCCTGCGATGTACGGGTAGACTTCGGTGGTGAGGTCTTTTCCGCTGGCCTTCACCGAATCGATCAGGGCGAGGGCCTGGGGAAGGTCCGGCCCCGAACTGCTGCCGATGTGCACCACGTGAAGGGAAGCCCCAGTCCGCAGCGCCGATTCGATCGCCTCGCGGATGGCGCCGATTCCGAACGCGCGGGTGTGAATGAACGCCGGCACCTTCCGCTCGGCGGCCACGGCGAACATCCGCTCGATCTCCGACTGCGCCGCCCCCGGCGTGTAGTTCACTCCGAAGCCGATGCCGAGGGCCCCTTCGTCGAGGCCCTGGCGGAGGAGGTCGGCGATCGCCGCGACCTGGCTGTCGGATGCGGCGGCGTTGGTGCCGGCCGGTTTGAGGCCCGCCTTCATGGCAGCCTGGGGGTTGAGCGGCCAGTCGCCGACGTCGATGCCATGGAAGACCTTGAACCGCGCCGGGATGTGGCCCACCGTGGCGCCGTAGTTGACCGGAGCCTTGCCTTCCATGCTCTGATACCAGGGAGCCACTGGATAGACGCCGACTTCCAGCTCGAGCGCGGTGGTGACGCCGTCCCGGGACTGGATCTCCATGTCGCCCGCGTCCTGGCCGTGGGCGTGCAGGTCGATGAACCCGGGCGCGACCACCTTGCCGGTCACGTCCACCACCGTGGTTCCCTTGAGCGCCTCCGTCGAGACGGCCGCGATCTTCCCGTCCTTGATCCCGACGTTCCGGACCGAGTCGAGACCGGAGGCCGGGTCCATGACGCGCCCGCCACTGAGCACGACATCGTAGAGAGGGGCAGCCGGAGCGCAGGCGGTCAGCGGCAGCAGAACGGACAGAACGAACGCGATGGATCCAGGAGCGCGGGTCATGACAATCGTCTCGGCGGGTGATGGGTCTCCAACGGTATCACGCGGGCGCCCCCTGTGAAAGGGGGCTCCCTACGGCCTCAGTCGTTCGCCTTCGACCAATGTTTCGGCCACGAACAGCCGAACGTGGTGCTCTTCGACGGCCACAGTCTCGATGCCTGGGCGGCCAAGGATGGTTCGCACCAGGCGCGTCGCCGGGCGCGACCTTGACCGGTTTCGGCCGCTCCGGATCGTGGGCCTTCCACCGTCGCCCGGCCTGGGCGCTGGTTTGCGCCGAGACGCCGGAAACCAGCCCGATCATGGCCGCGGCCCATGCCGCCGTTGTCCAGTGTCGCATCATCACGCCTCCATGGGTTCGCCCCGTTAGGGAACTGCGTCGCCAACGGGCACCCGAACCGCCGACTGGCGGCCCAACCGGCCCTGATCTATTCTCGGGACGTCACCAAACTGGCGCCATCATGCTCAACCGAGCTCACCGCACGAAATTGCTTGTGACGGCCCTGGTGCTGGCCGCCCACCCGGTCCGGGCCACGGCACCCGCACCGGGGCCTCGTTTCGCGGTCACATTCCCGGCCGCCAGGACGACCACGCCGCAGGATGGCCGACTCCTCCTGCTGATCTCGACGGACTCAACGGCCGAACCACGGTTTCAGATGCAGGACGGACCGGCGACCCAGCTGGTCGCCACCCTCGGCCCGAACGTGAAGGGCAAGCTCCACCTCTACGCCGGCGACATGGACAATTTCTATCTCAACAACGCGGTGTACCTGGTGGAGGACATCCTGAAAACTGCCACCAACCCGACCGCCGACGCCGAAGTGGAATACGGAGACCGGGACGAGCATTGCTGGAACGGGGACCACACCCGGCCCAACGCGTTCTCCCGGCTCCGCTACCCGCAGATGTTCTTCCCGCGGATGATCGAGCAGATGCGGAAGCGGGCACCCGCCGGCGCCGACACGCTGAGCTGGCGCTACTAGTGGCACAACCGACTCTGGCCCGGAGCCTAACCCTGGTCGGTCTGGTGGCCACCGGTGTCTGCTCGATGATCGGGGCCGCGATCAACATCATCCCGTTCACCCTCCAGCGGAGCGTCCCCGGCATCGGCCCCAACGTCCTGGCGGTCTTCATGGTGGCCGCCGGTCCGGCGCTGCTGGCCGGCCTGGCCTATGCCATCCTCGCTTCGGCGATGCCGAGAGCGGGCGGGACCTACGTCTTTGCCAGCCGCTCCCTCAACCCGTACCTCGGCTTCGTCGCCAGTTTCTCCCAATGGCTCGCCATCTGCGTCGCCATGGGGGTCGTGTCCTACATGCTGATGCCCTTCCTTCGGGATCTGGCTGTGGCGCTCGACTGGCCTGGCGTCGCCGCCGCGGTCGAGGGCGGTGTCCTCCGGGTTGCGATTCCGCTGGGACTGCTCTGGGCCGCGGCCTTCGTGAACATCCGCGGCGTCGAGACGTATCAGCGCACGGTGGTCCCCCTGATGTTCCTCACGCTGGCCATTGGCGCCGTGGTGATCGTGGCGGGCTTTTCCTACACCCACGCCGACTTCGCGGCCGCATTGCTGGCACGGGACGGGCTCCCGGTACCGGCCCCGGGAGCCGCCCTGCTCACCGTCCCCGGGCTGCTCCCTGCCGTACCGGTGATCTTCTCCTGCTTCATCGGCTTCGACTCGATCGCCCAGGCCGGCGGTGAAGCCAGGAACCCGACCCGCAACCTGCCGCTCGCGATCCTGATCTCGGTGACCGGCGTGGCGCTCTTCTACCTCCTGTTCACCGCCGCCGTGTACCACGCGGTCCCGTGGAGCTTCGTGGCCGAGCAGTCCCTGAAGAAGGACGTGACCGCGCCCGGGCTTCTGGGCTATCTCCTGCCCCGGCCCTGGGCGGTGCTGATCGGCGCCGGCGTGTCGGTCGCGCTGATCAAGGATCTCCCGGCCATGTTGATGGGGATCTCGCGGCTGCTGTTCGCGTGGGCCGAGGACGGGATCTTTCCGGCGGCGGTGGCGGCAGTGCATCCGACCCGACGGACCCCGCAGGTCGCCATCATCCTGAGCACCATGATGGCATCACTCGCGGTCATCGGCTGTCACGTCGCCGGCGACTTCCTCCTCGGCGTCGACATCCTCGTCACCGCCATGCTCGTCAATTTCATCTTGATGTGCCTGTCCATCCTGGCTTTGCCGAGCCGGAATCCCGCCATCGCCGAACGGATCATCGTGCTCCGATCGCGGCGAATTCAGGTGCCGGTCGCTATCGCGGGCGCGGCATCGCTGGCGCTCCTGCTCGTGGTCCACACCTGGAAGGACCTCCACGCGCCGATCCCCTGGTATCTCCGTTCCACCTGGGACTGGCTGATCGTCATGGCGGTGGGCACCGCAATCTATGCCCGGGAAACCGCCACCCTTCGTGCCTCGGGCGTGGACCTCGTCGCACGGTTCAAGGAGCTGCCACCCCAATGACGGTCGAACGCATGACGCTGGCGCCCGGGCTCGACATCTCCCGCGTGCTCACCGGGCTCTGGCAGATCGCCGATCTCGAGCGGAGCCGCACCCCGCTCGACCCGGTCCGGACCGGCACCGCGATGGCGCCGTACGTGGCCGCGGGCTTCACGACCTTCGATCTCGCCGATCACTATGGATCGGCCGAAGACATCGTGGGGGCGTTTCGGATCAGCCACCCCGAGTCGGCATCCGCCCGGTTCTTCACCAAGTGGGTCCCCAAGCCGGGGCCGGTGACCCGCGACGACGTCCGCACCGCGGTGGACCGGGCTCTGCTTCGGATGAAGGCGAGCCGGATCGACCTGCTCCAGTTCCACGCCTGGAACTACGCCGACCCGAGCTGGCTCGACGCGCTGTTCCACCTCGACGAGCTCCGCCGCGATGGCCTGATCGGCCACCTGGGCCTGACCAACTTCGACACCGCCCATCTGCGCATCGCGGTGGCCAGCGGCATTCCGATCCTGACCAACCAGGTGTGCTTCTCCTTGCTCGATCAGCGGGCGGCGGGCCGGATGACCACCTACTGCCGCGAGCACGGGGTCCACCTGCTCGCGTACGGGACCGTGGCCGGGGGCTGGCTCTCGGCCAAATGGCTGGACAAGGACGAGCCGGATTGGGAACGGACCGGGACTTGGTCGCAGATGAAGTACGGGAGGTTCCTGAGAGCCGCCGGCGGCTGGCCGGCCCTGCAACGGCTCCTCACCGTGCTGGACTGCATCGCCCGGCGGCTCGGCGTGTCGGTCACCAACGTGGCGACGCGTTACATCCTCGAACAGCCGGCCGTAGCCGGTATCATCATCGGGGCCCGGCTGGGCGAGGCCGATCACATCACCGACAACGCCCGGCTGTTCGAGTTCTCGCTGACCGATGCCGACCGTGACGAGCTCCAGACCGTCCTCGCCACACTCACGCCCATTCCCGGCGATCCGGGCGACGAATACCGGAAGCCGCCCTTCCTCACCGCCTCGGGCGACCTGTCGCATCACCTCGACGACGTGCCCTCGCCCTACCGCACCGAGCCCGGAACGCAGGGCAAGACACTATGTCTCTCGGGAACGACTTGGGAATCGGCGGCCGGGTTTTCCCGCGCCGTGCGAATCGGCGACCGGATTCTGATCTCCGGGACCACGGCCACCCACGGGTCCCGGCACATTGGGGGCGATGACCCCGCCGCTCAGACCCATTTCGCGATCGACAAGCTGGAAGGCGCGCTGCAGTCACTCGGGGGCCGGCTCGACCAGACCGTGCGAACCCGGATCTACGTGCGGAACCTGCTCGACTGGGAATCGGTGGCCCGGGCCCACGGAGAGCGATTCGGAGCGATCAGGCCGGCCAACACGCTCGTGCGGGCCGACCTGGTTGGCGATGACAACCTGGTGGAGATCGAGGCCGAGGCGGTGGTGCCTGCGGCCTAACGACCCGTGCCGAACTGCCTCGAGAACTTGACCACGAAGGAGCGGGTCGTCGGCCGCTGCCAGGCGAAGAGGCCGTTGGCTTCCTCGGCATCGTTCAGCACCACGAACAACCCGGTATTGCCGGTGTTGAGCCATCCGAACCGCACGTTGGCGGAGAAGGCCTGCGCCTGATTGTTGTACTGGAACAGGGACTGCAGGAAGATCCGGGACGTGAAGAAATACCCGAACCGGAGACCGGCCAGCGCCCGGACGAAATTGCCTTCCTTGAGATGAACATTGTTGTATTCCACCACCAGCGCCGTCGTGAGCGACGACCCGCGGTGCACCGTAATCGTCGTGCTCCCGCCGTACCGGGTTCCGTTGTAGAAGCCCCCGACATCAAGCCGCCCCACCACCACAACCGGAGCGCTCGGGTTCGTCGTCAGGTCGAAGCCGAGTGACGTGTACCGGTAGCCACCGACCGGGAGTCTCACGGTGTCGGAACCCGCGATCGCGATGTCGAACGGCGCCGTCAGACCCTCGCCGTAGACGTTGAGTTCCGGGCCGATCCGCCCGCCGTTGTTGAACTCAGCCTCGCCGAAATCGATGTGGTACTGGTCCGACTGCAACTTGCCATCGAATCCGTAGTAGCCCCGGTAGCTGAAGTGGGGCATCCAGTACCGGATCCATTTGTTGGTCAGAGGAATGGTCCGGAACAGCGAGCCTTCGTAGTAACGGAAGTTCGACCGGCTGAGGAAGCCGACCTCGGGGTTGAAGGCATCGCCCACCTGCATGAACCGGAGCGCATTGTTCCAGACCCGCGTCTGGTGGCCGAGCCGCAGGCTGAACGCCCCGTCACGACCGTTCCGGCCAGGCGTTTCCGTCTTGGCACCCCACCAGTCGAACGTCACGGGTTCGCTCAACGCCACCCGCCCGTCGATCCCGAAGGTCCGGTTGTGGTCGTCGGCGTCGCTCGTGGCCATCCGCTGGACACCGATCACCCCGATCCGCGACCGCCCCCACGACCGGGTCACGCGGCCCACGGTGTACGAGTTGGCGGGTTGGACACCCCCAACGCTCTCGGTGAAGAGCTGAAGCGCCCCCACCGTGAATGGTCCCGCCTTGCCGGTCAGGCGGCCGCCACCCAGGATCGGGACCGGATTGCCCAGCGAGTCAATCCCGATCCGCCGGCTGAAGAAGAGATCCACGGCCTGGGGCGTTCCGGCGGCAAAGATGCCCGCGTTCTCGAGGAAGAAGGGTCGTTTCTCCGGGAAGAAGAGCGGGAAGCGGGTCAGGTTGGTTCGTTGCTCGTCCACCTCGACCTGGGCAAAGTCGGTGTTGTAGGTGGCGTCGAGCGTCAGGCTCGGCGTGAGCCCGAGCTTGCCGTCGATCCCGAATTCGGTCGGGTACGTGGCCTTCGAGGCCGTCAGAAAATTACGGGTCGCCGAGGTCAGCACGTAGGGGGTGAGGGTTGCGCTCCGCTGACTCGGCACCTCGATGTCGGCCAGCTGCCCACCGCGCGAAATCCGGTAGAGGTTGAACTGCAGCGGGATGAACGACCAGAACGCCTCCTCATGCCGCCGCCGGATGCTCCGGACCACGTTGAGGCCCCAGGTCTGCTGCTTGCCGCTGCCGTAGCGCAGCGTCGAAAACGGGATCCGCATTTCAACGTACCAGCCCAGGCTGTCCACCGACGTGGCGACTTTCCAGCTGGCGTCCCAGTTGAGATTGAACCCGCCCGCCGCCCCGGACTGGGCTCGGGTCTGCCCCTGCTGCGTCACCCCGCCGCCGTCGCCCTCCCGGACCACCTGGCCGTCGTATTCGACCCCGGCGGGCGTGGTCCCGAAGACGAAGCCGTTCTGACGGTCGTGATAGGTGTCGAGGATGATCGCGAAGTAGTCGCTGTTGGTGAGTTCTACGTCCCGGACCCGCTCACCCCGCACGATCTGGCTCGCTTCCCGGTCGTAAAGCCAGGCCCCGATATACAGCGCCTCGCCGTCGGTCAGAAACCGGACCAGGGTTCGTTCCGTGGCCGCGGCCCCGGGATTCGGATCCCGCTGCACGAAATCCGTGAGCGCCTCGGCCTGCTGCCAGACCGCCTCGTCGGGGTGGCCATCGATAACGGGCGGCGTGGTGATCCGCGCCGGACGGGCTACCCGGCCCGCGGTCGGGGTCGTCTTGATTTCCTGGCCGGCGGCGGAGCCCGCCACCGCCGCCAGCCAAAGGCCGGCGAGCAGTGCAGAACGAACCATGGAGAGGCAATCAGTTGGAAGGTTGACGGTATGACACCGAACCGAGTCCAATGTAAAGGACCCTTCGGGTTTTTGCGGCCCCCAGGGCGGGTTACCCTCTCGCGGGAACCGTCTGGAGGCGGTATCATCGGCACCCTTTGCGAGCAGCGCGCCATGGAATCGGTCGCATCCCTCCTGTGGATCAGAACCACCCTCCCCCGGCTTACCGGGGTGGTGTCCAAGCCGGAGTTCGGCGGCGAAGCCTATTTCGTCGGAACCGTCCGCTTCGCGGCCGTCGGGTCTCGGGGGCTGGTCCTGCACCTGGCTCCCTCCGACTCGATCGAGGCCATGAAGCTCGGGATCGCCCGACCGTTCCTGTCGGTCGGCGCGATGCAGAAGAATGGCTGGGTCGAGTTCGCCACCCAGGCGATCGCCCCGGACGTCGTTGAGCGGTTCCTGCTCGCGGCCCACCAGGCGGCCACCCAGGCCGATCGCCGTCAGGCCAAGCGGCCCGCCCGCCGCCGGGACCGAAAACCGATGGCACCAAGCCGGCGCTGATCGATGTAGCCGCCGGAGGGAGGCCCGGCTAACTTCGCCTGACCTCGCTTCCTCCGGTCGTGCCCATGCTCGCCCTCCTGCTCTCCCTCGCGGCTACGGACACGCTGCACTACGCCGTCACCATCCAGGGCAACGCGGCCGGCCGACAGCGCACGATCCCCGGCGCCGAGACCGTCGTTCAGTTCGAATTCAACGACCGAGGGCGCGGGCCCAGGACCGAAACCCGTTTCTCGGTCGACGCCCGCGGCATCCCCACCACCATCACGATCACCGGTAACGACTACCTCAAACAGGCCGTCGACGAACGACTCACCAGTCGGACCGGCGCGGTCATCTGGACCAACGGGGGCGAACGGGGGGCGGCTGCCCGCCGGTCCGCGTTCTATCTGCCGCGAGAAGGCCCGCCGGAATTCATGGCGGCGCTGGTCCGCGCGGCACTGAAGACCCCGGCCAGACGCCTGACGCTCCTGCCCGACGGGGCCGCGACCGTCGCCACGATCTCCACCGAGACCGTGACCGGAGAGGGCGGTTCCCGCAAAGTCACTCTCTATGCCATTTCCGGCCTCGGCTTCGTCCCGGAATATCTCTGGCTCGAATCCGATGGAACCCTGTTCGCCATCCTGAGCGGCTGGCAGGCCCTGGTTCGCGAGGGATACCAGAGTCAGGCGCCCCGCCTCGGCGCCGTGCAGGATTCGGTGAGTGGCCGCCTGAACGGCGAATTGGCCCGGCGGCTCTCGATCAAGCCGGCCGGCCCGGTCGCCTTCACCAACGCCGCGGTCTTCGACCCGGTCGGTCGCCGCCTGATCAGAGGCCAGACCGTGCTGGTCGACGGCAACCGGATTTCCGCCGTCGGGCCAGGCCGCTCGATCCGGCTGCCGGCCACGGTGAAGGTGATCGACGTCGCCGGCAAGACGATCCTGCCCGGTCTCTGGGACATGCACGCCCACCTCTCCGAGGTCGATGGCCGGCTCGATATCGCCGCGGGCATTACCAGTGTCCGGGACATGGCCAACGACGTCGACTTCTTGCTGGCGACCCGCAAGGCCTTCGACGCGGGCACCGCGGTCGGGCCGCGCATCGTCATGGCCGGTTTCATCGATGGTCCCGGGCCCTATGCCGGTCCGACCAAAGCCCTGGTCAGCACCCGCGAGCAGGCGATCGAGTGGGTCGACCGGTATGCCTCCCTGGGCTACGAACAGATCAAGCTCTACAGCTCGCTCGATCCAGCGCTGGTCCCGATCATCGCCGAGCGGGCCCATGCCAAAGGGATGCGGCTGTCGGGACACATTCCGCGGGGCATGCTGGCCGAGCAGGCCGTGGCGGCCGGTTACGACGAGATCCAGCACACCAACATGCTCTTCCTCAATTTCCTCGGCGATACCCTCGACACCCGCACCCCGCTCCGATTCACCACGGTGGCAAAGCTCGGTGGGACCCTCGACCTCGCCTCCGACAGCGTCCGGCGTTTCATCAGCTACCTCAAGGCCAAGGGCACGGTCATCGACCCGACCCTGGCAACGTTCGAAGGGATGTTCACCTCCGGCCCGAGCCAGGTGTCGCCCGGGGATCGCGCCTATCAGAACCGCCTGCCGGCCCAGATTCGGCGGGGCATGGCCGGCGGCGGGCTCCCGGCCGATTCAGCGACCCGCGTGGTCTATCGAGCCAGCTACCGGAACATGCTCGGCATGGTGAAGGCGTTGTTCGATGCCGGGGTGCCGCTCGTGCCGGGCACCGATTGCACCGCGGGGTTCTGCCTCCACCGGGAACTCGAACTCTATGTCGAAGCCGGCATCCCCGCCCCCGACGTCCTCCGGATCGCCACCCTCGGCGCCGCGACCGTGATGCACCGGGCCGACCGGCTCGGCACCATCGAAGCCGGCAAGCTGGCCGACCTGATCGTGGTGGCCGGAGACCCGACCCGCCGCATCAGCGACATCCGCAAGGTGGACTGGGTGATGAAGGACGGCGTGTTGTTCGATGCCGCGAAGGTCTATCAATCGTTAGGCGTGGCGCCGTGGCGGCCCGCCCGCTGACCAGACGCTAGCGAAGCAGGGCCGGCACCGACGTGGCGAGGGTATAGAGCCCGAGTGAGGCCATCGTCAGCGCAACCAGAACGCCGCCCGCCGTGAGCCACCGCGGCAGCGCGGCCGCGGTCCGGTAGGGCTCGCGGGTCGAGGCCACCAGCATCGCCCCGAGTCCGATCGGCAGGATCAGCCCGTTCACGGCCCCGACCAGCACCAGAATCGTCACCGGCCGCCCCACCGCCAGGAACACCACCGTGGACGTCACGATGAACGCCACGATCCCCGCCGTCCGCCGGCCGCCGCCCTCCCGCCCCAGCCGTCCCAGGAAGCTCACCGACGTGAAGGCCGAGCCCACGACGGACGTGATGGCCGCGGCCCACATGACCACGCCGAAAAACCGGTAGCCCAGATCGCCGGCCGCCGCCCGGAACACCGACGCCGGCGGGTTGGCCGGATCGAGGGCGTGCCCCGAGGCCACGACGCCTAACGCGCCGAGGAAGAGCACCACCCGCATGACCGTCGCGACCCCGACGCCGAGCAGGGCCGAACGGGTGGCGTCCGGCACCGCCTCGGGGCCGTGGTGACCGGCATCGAGCAGCCGGTGCCCGCCCGCGAACGTGATGTACCCGCCGACCGTACCACCCACGATGGTGACGATCGCCAGGGGATCGAGCGCGAGCGGCGCCACCGTCCGGAGCAACGCCTCCCCGACCGGAGGCGCCGCCACCACCGCCACGTACAGCGCGACACCGACCATCAGGATCCCCAGTACCTGGGCGAACCGGTCCATCGCGCGGCCAGCATCCTTCACCAGAAAGATCCCGATCCCGATCGCCGCGCTGATCACCGCGCCCACCCGGGGATCGATCCCGAACAGCACGTTGAGCCCGAGACCGGCCCCCGCCACGTTGCCCACGTTGAACGCCAGCCCGCCCGCGGCCACCGCCAGACTGAGCGCGGTGCCCAAACCCGGGAAGACGGCGTCCGCGATCTCGTGAGCCCGCTGCCCCGACCCGACCAGCACGCGCCAGATGGTCAGCTGCGCCATGAGGTCGAACAGCACCGACAGCAGGATCGCGAAGCCGAAGCTCGCCCCCAGCCGGCTCGTGAACACCGCGGTCTGGGTCAGGAATCCGGGACCGATCGCCGAGGTCGCCATCAGGAAGGCGGCCCCGATCAGCGCCGTTCGGGACTTAGCAGTCATGGCCCAACGGTAACGGGGACGCTAGTTTCCGCCCATCCCCAACGCCGTTCGAGTCATCCGCTCATGACGACGCCGCTTCGTGTCGCAATCGTCGGTGCCGGTCCGTCCGGGTTTTTCCTGGCCGACAAGCTGTCGGCCCAGACCGATCAGCCGGTTGCCGTCGACCTGTTCGAACGCCTGCCGGTCCCTTACGGCCTGGTCCGCTTCGGCGTCGCCCCCGATCATGAGAAGATCAAGGCGGTCACCCGCAGCTTCGACAAGGTCGCCGCCCGTCCCAATATCCGGTTCTTCGGCAATGTCGAAATCGGCCGCGACCTCTCGGTGGAGGAGCTGCGCCAGTTCTACCACGCGGTGGCGTTCACCACCGGTGCCCAGTCCGACCGCCGGATGGGGATCCCCGGCGAAGACCTGAACGGCAGCCATCCGGCCACCGAATTCGTCGCCTGGTACAACGGCCACCCCGACTACCGGGATCTGAAATTCGATCTCTCGGTCGAACGGGTGGCCGTCGTCGGCGTCGGGAACGTGGCGGTGGACGTGGCCCGGATCCTCTCGCGCTCGATTGAAGAACTTGCCACCACCGACATCGCGGACCACGCCCTCGAGGCCCTGCGCCATTCCCGAGTCCGCGAGGTCTACCTCCTCGGCCGCCGCGGCCCGGTCCAGGCCGCGTTTACCGCGCCCGAGGTCAAGGAACTCGGCGAGATGCAGCTCGCTGACGCCGTCACGCTGCCGGAAGAGGTTGCCCTCGATCCGTTGAGCCAGGCCCTGCTCGAACAGGAGAACGACGCCGCCAACAAGCGGAAGGTCGATGTGCTTACCGAATTCGCCCAGCACACCCCTGGAGGAAAGCCCAAGCGACTCACCATCCGGTTTCTCGTCTCCCCGGTGGAATTGGTGGACGACGGCACCGGAAAGGTCCGGGCCATCCGCCTCGCCCGGAACCGCCTGGTGGAACGAAACGGCGATGTGGCGGCCGAGCCGACCACCACCACCGAGGAATTGCCGGTCGGGCTCGTCTTCCGCTCCGTCGGATACCGCGGCCGGCCCATCGCGGGACTCCCGTTCGACGATCGGCGCGGAATCGTGCCGAACGCCGCCGGCCGCGTCCTCGCGGCGCCTGGCGGCGAAGCGCTGACCGGACTGTACGTCGCCGGCTGGATCAAGCGGGGCCCGAGCGGCGTGATCGGCACCAACAAGCCGGACGCCGGAGAGACCGCCGAGCAAATCCTCAGCGACCGCGCCAACGGCGTCCTGATCGACCCCCCGGCCAATGCCGGCGAAATCGTGGCCATGACACTCGCCACCCGGAACCCCGACGTCGTCACCTGGGCCGATTGGCTCAGGATCAACGAGGCGGAGACCACCCGCGGCAAGGCCGCCGGCCGGCCCCGCGTCAAACTCACCTCCACCGCCGACATGCTCGGCGCTCGCTGAACCGGACCAACGAATGACGAGCCTCGCCTGGGTCGCCGCCAACCTGATCATCGCCGCCGGTTCGGTCCTCCAGGGGACCATCGGTTTCGGCCTGGCCCTGTTCGCGGCCCCGCTGCTGGCCTTGATCAACCCGGCCCTGGCGCCCGGCCCGCTGCTGATCTGCAACCTGGCCCTGACCGGCCTCATGGCTCGGCGCGAGTGGGGTCAGGTCGCCGTCAACGAAGTGGGCTATGCGTTAGGCGGCCGCCTGGTCGGGATCGGGATTGCGATCTGGATCATGAGCCAGCTCACTCCGAAGGGCATCGACATCCTGTTCGGCGGGATCGTACTGGCGGCGGTGGTGATGGTGGCGGCCGGCCTCTCGTTCCGGCTCAACCCGGGCACCCTGATCGGCGCGGGTATCGTCTCCGGCGTGATGGGCACCGCCACGGCCATCGGCGGCCCCCCGATGGCGATCGTCTATCAGCGGGAGAAAGGCCCCAAACTCCGCGGCACGCTGTCCCTCTACTTCACCATCGGCGCCGTGCTGAGCGCGATCGGATTGGCCCTCAAAGGCCGGTTCGGCATCACCGATATCTGGATGGGGCTCCTCCTCTGCCCCGGCGTGGTGGCGGGCTACGCCGGATCGCATCGATTCCTGCCGCTCATCGATCGCAAGGGAATCCGGCCGGCGGTCCTCGTCCTGTCGGGTTTCTCCGCCATATTTCTCATTCTCCGGCAAGTGCTCTGACGATGCGCTATCGCCGGATGCCGATCGAAGTCGAATCGCCCGAGGAAATCGGCTACGGGACCATCCGCCACAATCTGGCCGAGAGCTCGATGGCTGACCGCCGGCTCTCGGAACTCGGCCTGGCGCTCGACCTCGACCGTCTCATCCTTCAGTACGGCGACCACCGCGGCCACCCGGGCCTCCGCGAGCTGCTCGCCGCCGAATCCGCCGCCCTCGCCAATCAGGTGCTCCTCGCCCCGGGCGCCGCCGGGGCGCTGTTCATCGTGGCGACCTCGCTGCTCGAGCCCGGGGCGCACTTGGTGGTCCTCCGCCCCAACTACGCCACGAACATCGAGACGCCCCGGACGATCGGCTGCGACGTCACCCATCTCGACCTGACCTTCGACCGCGGCTACCGCTACACCGCCGATGAGATCGCCGCCTGTCTCCTGCCCTCGACCCGGCTGGTGAGCATCACAACGCCGCACAATCCGACCGGCACCGTCCTGCCCGACGAGGAACTCGACCGGATTATCGGCCTGGTCGAAGCGCGCGGCATCCACCTCCTGGTCGATGAGACCTATCGCGACCTGACCGTCTCCGAGCCCGGCCCGTTCGCCGCGGCGCGTTCAACCGCCGTGATCAGCGTCGGCTCGTTCTCCAAGGCCTACGGCCTTCCCGGCCTGCGGCTCGGATGGATTGTCACCCGCGACCCGCGCCTGGCTGAGCTGTTTCTCGCCGCCAAGGAGCAAATCACCATCGCGGGCCCTGTCATCGACGAGGAGATCGGGTTCCGCGTGTATCAACAGCGCGCCAGATTGCGAACCGGGATCGGAGCCGAGGTAAAGCGTCGAGTCGCCATCGTCAGGCAATGGATTGCGAGTGAGCGGTTGATCGAATGGGTGGAGCCGGAGGGCGGCGTGGTCTGCTTTCCCCGGATTCGGCCCGACCTGCCCTTCGACGCCGACCGATTTTATCGAACGCTGGCCGAGGACCTGGGCACCTACGTCGGACCGGGGCACTGGTTCGAACAGGACCGCCGGTACTTCCGGGTTGGATTCGGCTGGCCGGCCCTTCCGGACCTCGAGGCCGGCCTCAGCGCCCTGTCCCGAGCCGCCGCCACCGCAACGGGAACCTGATCGGGCCTCACGGTAGCTTCATGCTGTCGGTGTTACATGGATATTGGCCGTCCTGACGACGGGAGCCCCATGTTCCAGCTCGACAAGTGGTATCTCGACCTCGTTACCCCCGGGGGCGATGTGGTGATCGGGTATGCCGCCCGGATTACCTGGGGGAGCCTCCGCTTCAATTTTTCTTCCGTCCTCGAGAGCCCCGCCGCTAGCCCGGCCTCCGACCGGTCCACCGTTCGCGGCGCCTCCGACCCGACCGAGAGCCCCGAGGGCATCAAATGGAGCAACGATGCCCTCGGCATCGCCGGCACCTGGGCCGGCTCCGCTCCGATCGAAAAACGCCTGGTCGATTCGCCGGCAGGACGGATCACCTGGCGTTGCCTCGCGCCCCGCGCCAAAGTGGCCATCGATCTCGGTGGTCGGACCCGGATCGGGCTCGGGTACGCGGAGCACTTGAGTCTGTCGCTTCCGCCCTGGTCGCTTCCGTTCAACCGGCTCTTGTGGGGCCGGTTCGCCTCGGAACGGCATTCGGTCATCTGGATCGAGTGGACCGGCGCGACGCGGCGGTGCTGGGTCTGGATGGATGGCCACCTCGCGTCCGGCGCGATCCCCACGGCGAACGGAGTCGACCACCTTGGAGAGGGCGCCACCCTCGCCTGGACGACCGGCCGCGACCTGCGGAACCGGTCCGTACTCGACTGGCTCGGGGCCGAGTTGCCCGGCGTGGGTCGCCGGATCACCGGCCGCCTCGACCGGATGCACGAGCACAAGATGGTGAGCCCGGCGCTGCTCTCTGGTGTCGAGTCCGAAGCGGATCCCGGCTGGGCTATTCACGAGGAAGTCCGGTGGTGACGCCGCGAGGGATTGCCTCCCGGGTCCTGTACGGGTTGCTGTTCGCCGTCGCGATTCCCGGGGTGATGGTGTGGTGGGCGACCGCGGCGGCCGGAGCGGTGCCCCTTCCTCCCCTGCAAAGCGGTCCCGCCGGGACGGCCCTGATCGCGGCCGGCGCCGCCCTGATGGCCGCCGGTGGCCTGGGTCTCGTCATCATGGGTCGAGGCCTCCCCATGAACGCGTTCCCGCCACCGCGCCTCGTCCAGAGCGGGATCTTCCGCTGGTTTGCGAACCCGATGTACCTCGGATTCGTGCTCGTCAGCGCCGGCGTGTCGATTGCCGCCGGATCGGCTTCGGGCCTGTGGCTCGTAACACCGGTTGCCGCCCTGGCCGTGACCGCGCTGGTGCTGGGCTATGAGCACCATGACCTCGTCCACCGGTTCGGACCGGCCGCTCACGCCGAGGTCGGCCTGTCGCTCCCCCCGGACGTGGATCGTCCCGCGACACCGCGCGATCGGGTCGCGGTGATCATCCGGGTCCTGGTCCCGTGGCTCGTCGTCTACGGGGCCGTTCAGGGACTGGGCCGGGCGCCTGACGCGTTCGGCACCGCAACGGATTGGGAACGCGGCTGGCCGGTGTGGCCGTGGACCGAGGCCGTCTACGCCAGCACCTATCTTTTCGTGCCTCTTACGGTGCTGATCGAG
>JANXXJ010000329.1 GCA_025350665.1 Gemmatimonadota bacterium
GTCTTGAGGTTCATGAGCATGGTGCGCGAGGCGTTGCTCACGTCGGTCACGTGGGCCCGCCCGCTGGTCAGGTTCCAGACCAGCCAGGAATCGATCGTGCCGAAGGCGAGTTCGCCGGCCCGGGCCCGGCCCCGCGCGCCCGGCACGTTGGCGAGGATCCACTGGAGCTTGGTGGCGGAGAAGTAGGCATCTACCACCAGCCCGGTCTTGCGACGGATCATCGCGGCCTTGCCGGCCTTCCGGAGCCGGTCACACGCCCCGGCGGTTCGGCGATCCTGCCAGACGATGGCGTTGCAGATCGGCCGGCCGGTGGCGCGGTCCCACACCACCGTGGTTTCCCGCTGGTTGGTGATGCCCACCGCCGCGATGTCGGCGCCCGAGAGCCCGGCCCTGGCGAGCGCGTCGCCGGCTACGGCGGCCTGGGTCGCCCAGATCTCGCTGGCGTCATGTTCGACCCAGCCAGGAATCGGAAAGATCTGGCGGAACTCCCGCTGGGCGTCGGCGACGATCGCGCCCTGGTGGCCGAAGATGATGGCGCGCGAACTGGTGGTGCCCTGGTCGAGGGCCAGTATGTATTTCATCGAGGCTGTTCCGGGTTCACCAGTGGAGTTTGAAGAACACCGCCCCGAGCACCGCGCCGACGACCGGGCCCGCGACCGGAATCCAGGCGTAGCCCCAGTCGCTCGATCCTTTGCCGGGAATCGGCAGGATCGCGTGGGCGATCCGGGGCCCCAGGTCGCGCGCCGGGTTGATGGCGTACCCGGTGGGCCCGCCCAGCGATATGCCGACCGCTGCCACGAGGAGGCCAACCAGGACGGGTGAGAATCCTTTGTCGAAGCCGGTGTTCGGGACCAGGTTCTCGGGCCGCATGATGGCGAGGAGTCCCAGCATCAACACGAAGGTGGCGATCACCTCCGCCGCGAAGTTGGCCCCCGTGTGGCGGACGGCCGGGCCGGTGCTGAATACGCCGAGCTTGTCGGCGGCGCTATCGGTGGCGGCCCAGTGCGGGAGGTAGGCGAGCCACACCAGTACCGCGCCGACGAAGGCCCCGAGCATCTGGCCGCCGATGTAGAGGGGCACCTGGTCCCACGGGAACCGGCCGATGGTGGCAAGTGCGATCGTCACGGCGGGGTTCAAATGGGCGCCGCTGATCGAGTTGACGAGATAGACGGCCACGGTTACCGCCGCGGCCCACCCGGCGGTGATGACGATCCAGCCGCTGTTGTGTCCCTTGGTCTTCTGGAGTACGACGTTGGCCACGACGCCGTCGCCCAAGAGGACGAGGATCATTGTGCCGACTGCTTCCGCGAGAAACGGGTGCATCGGGAACTCACCGGTTGAGGAAATAGTCGCTTACTAGTAACCCAAACCCGGGCCAGGCGCCAATGCCGGAGCTCACGGCGTCCAGACCGGCACCCGGCCCGGGGTCCACGGTGCCCCGGCCGCCTCCGCCTGGTCTTCCAGCTTCCGGAGTTGGTCCGCAAACCCCTGCAACCGGGGCAGCCACACGCCAAACTGCTCCGTCGCCACCGCGAGTGATTGCCGGTGGGTTGCGGTGGGGCCGGTTGTCACCGACCACAGCGATCCCACCACCCGCTGGATCCGCCCCGCCACCGTCACCGGCACCGCCTCCGACCGTCCCGCGATGGTGGCGTCGCCGCTGTAATCGGTCCGAATGCCTAACGCCACGTCGCGGGCCGAGCGCAGGGCGTCGCGCAGGGCGGCCGGGGCGCCCGGCGTCTGGTCCACCGCCTGGCTCAGGAGCTTGAGCCGGTTCTCGATCTCGCCGAGTGCCGCCCCCGCGCCCATCACGGCCCGCTGCAATCGGGCCGCCTGCCGCGGGAACGCCGCCGCCAGGGCCCGATCGGCCACGGGCAGCGTGGGCATGAGGAGGGGCACGGCGTGGAAGGTCTCGGGCTGTCCTACCGGCTGCTCGACGCCGTCGCGCCGGATCGCGAGTTGGACCCGATAGGTGCCCGGCACCGCGAGCGGCCCCACCGGCGCGTCATCGCCGCCGAAACGTCCACCGGCATTGCCGGTGACCGGATCGGAGGGCGGGTAGCGCAGATCCCAGGTGATTCGCTGGTACCCGGCGCTGACCGGACCGGCAAGCCGGCGGACCACGGCGCCTGATTCATCCGTCACCGTCAGCACCACCGCGGGCGCCTCCTCCCGGTCCTCGACCCGGAGCGAATCCCAACCCGGCACCGGCACATCCTCGCCCTTCTTGATCACAGCCTTCTCGGTTTCCTGGCGCCGCGCCTTCCGGGTCTTGATCTCGGTCTTGAGGTAGTAGGTGAACACGGCGCCGGCCGCGGGATTGGCCGCGGTCCAGAGCGCGTCGCCCTGGCTCCCCTTGGGCCCGCCGCCTAACGGGGTCGCCGGAACGAACAGCTTCGCGTCATGCACCGGGAGCAGCGCCGTTTCCTGCTCGACGGTTGCGGCCAGGGTCCGAAGCGGGGTGTAGTCGTGCAGGATGTAGAACCCGCGCCCGAAGGTGGCTACCACCAGGTCATTCTCCCGCTGCTGGATCGCCAGGTCGCGAATCTGGGTGGTCGGAAGCCCGCCCTTCATCTGGGTCCACCGCTTGCCACCGTCCACGGTGACGTAGAGTCCGAACTCCGTGCCCGCAAACAGCAGCCCGCTCATGACGTGATCCTCCACCACGGTCCACACCGACCCCCGTTCGGGCAGGTTGCCGGTGATCGAGACCCAGGTCCGGCCCCGATCGGTGCTCCGGATCAGGTACGGCTTGTAGTCGCCCGCCTTGTGGTTGTTGATCGCGGCGTAGACCGTGTTGGGGTCGGTCCGGCTGGCCTCGATGTCTGCCACGAACGCGGTGTCCGGCACGCCCGGCAACGGCCCGGCCTTCCGCCAGGTGACGCCGCCGTCCTCGGTGATCTGGATCAGGCCGTCATCGGTGCCGGCGTAGATCAGGCCTTCCTGCTTGGGTGATTCCGACAGGCTCACGATGGTGCCATAGAGCGACGTCGAGGTGTTCCTGGCCACCGCATCCATGCTCCATACCCGGCCCATCATCTTGAGCCGGCTCCGGTCGATCTGCCGGGAAAGATCCACACTCACCGGCTTCCAGCTGTCACCCCGGTCGTCGCTCCGGTAGAGCCGCTGGGAGCCGAAGTAGAGGCGAGTCGGGCTGTGGGGGCTGATGATGAGGGGGGAATCCCAGTGCCAGCGGACCGGAGGATCGCCGGCGGCGGGCTGGGGCTGGATGTCCACCGCTTCGCCGGTCTTCCGGTCGAGCCGGACCAGTTCGCCGTGCTGCCACTGGCCGTAGATGATGTCGGGATTGGCGGGATCGACCCGCGGCTGGAAACCGTCGCCGCCCACGATCACGAACCAGTCGAAGTTGGTCTGGCCGTGCTCGTTGGTGGTCTGGGACGGGCCGCAGAGCGAGGCGTTGTCCTGGGTCCCGCCGCAGACGTGGTAGAACGGCAGCGCGTTGTCCACGTCCACCTTGTAGAACTGGGTGACGGGCAGGCCGGCCTTGAAGTTCCAGGTGGCGCCCCAGTCGAAGGTCTCGTAGAGGCCGCCGTCATTGCCATTGATCAGGTGCTTCGGATCGGCGGGATCGACCCACAAGGCGTGGTTGTCGACGTGGACGTTCTTCCCCTGGATCGAACGGGTGGTCCGGCCGCCGTCCTCGCTCACCTGGAGGTTGGTGTCCATCAGATAGATCCGGTCCATCCGTTTGGGGTCCGCATAGACCTTGCTGTAGTACATCGGCGAGGTGGAGGACCAGCCGCTCATCTTCTCCCAGTTCTGGCCCTGGTCGGCGGAGCGGTAGAGCCCGGTCTGGCGGTTGGCGGCCTCGACCACGGCGTAGACGACGTTGGGGTCGACCGGCGACACGGCGAGGCCGATCTTGCCCAGGTCTTCGTTAGGCAGACCCTTGGCGGCCTTGGCCCAGGTCTGGCCCCCGTCGGTCGACCGCCAGATCGTGGACCCGGGGCCACCGTTGATGAAGCCCCACTGCCGGCGGGCCCGCTGGTAGGTGGTCGCATAGAGAATGTCGGGGTTCCGCGGATCCATGGCGAGCGACTGGGCCCCGGTCCATTCGTTATCGGGTTTGAGGACCTGAACCCAGGTTTTCCCGCCGTCGGTCGTCTTGAAGACGCCCCGGTCACCGCCCGATGACCAGAGCGGGCCGGTGGCGGCCGCGTAGACCACGTCGGATTTCCGGGGGTCGACCACGATGGTGCCGATGTGCTCCGAGGCCTTGAGCCCCATGTTTCTCCAGCTCTTGCCCCCGTCGGTCGACCGGTAGATCCCATCGCCGTATCCCACGCTTCGCTGGCTGTTGTTCTCGCCGCTCCCGACCCACACCGTGAGCGGGTTCTGGGGATCGAGAGTCAGGAATCCGATCGAATAGGCGCCCTCGCCGTCGAAGACCGGGGTCCAGGTGGTGCCGGCGTTGGTGGTCTTCCAGACCCCGCTCGAGTGGACCGCCACGTACCAGGTGCTCCGGTCGGTCGGGTCCACCACGATCTCGGCGATCCGGCCGCCGGTCACGGCCGGGCCGATGCTCCGGAACTTGAAGCCGCCCAGTGTACCCGAGTTGATCTTCGATCCGGTGTCCGCGGGAGTCACCGGGGTGGCGGATTTCTTCTGGGCCTGGCTCTGGTTCGGGACCAGAGCGATCGAGAGGAGCAGGGCGGCGAGGCGCATGGGCGTCCGTGGCGAGAGTGTCGGTTGGGGGGAAACCTAGCGCCCGACCTCGGGGACCGGGATTGCCAGCCGGGCGGTTCCGACGTAAATACCCCCTGTATCCACTACCCAGGGTCTGTCTACTCGGTACTGTCTACTCGCTACGATCTACCGTCTACTCACTACCTGTCTACTCACTACTGTCTACCCCCTACTCACCGAGGTTCCCGATGGCCGAGCAGAATTACGGCAACCATGCGCGGTTCGTTCCGCCCTTCCACTGGCTGACGGTTCCGCTGGTCATGATTGTCCTGGTGTGGTCTACGAACCAGGTGGTGACGGGATTTTCCACCGTTACCCTGATGCAGTTCTTCGGCGCGCTTGCGCTGACCATGACCTCGTTTTTCGCCCGAGCCTTTGCGCTCAAGGCGCAGGACCGGGTCATCCGGGTCGAGGAACGGGAACGCATGGGGCGGCTCCTGCCGGACGACCTCAAGGCCCGGATCGGGGACCTCAAAGTTCAACAGTTCGTGTCGCTCCGGTTTGCCTCCGACGGAGAACTGGCCGACCTGGTGCGCCGAACCCTGGCCGGCGAGTTCGCCAAGCCCCAGGACATCAAGCGCGCGATCAAAACCTGGCGCGCTGACAACGACCGGGTCTAGGGCCGATGGTTCGATGACAACGCCCGGCCGTCGCCATGCCTCGTTCGCGGTACCGGCCGTGCTCCTGCTGCTCGCTCACGCCGCTCCCCTGGCCGCTCAGGACAAGACCGGCATCTTCCTGGGCCGAGTCACCGACTCGCTCGGCACCCCGGTGCCGTACGCGTCGGTCGCCATTCTCTCCACGAAACTCAGGGCCATCACCGACAGCAACGGCCGGTTCCGGTTTGACCGGGTTCCGGTCGGCTCCCAGGCGGTGGCGGTTCGGGCCTTCGGCTGGAAGCCGGTTCTGTTCATGATCAGGATGGAGGAGGGTCAGGAGCAGAGTTTCCAGGTCGGTCTCGAGCGGGCGCCCCAGTTTCTGCCTGACCTGATCGCCAAGAGCAAATCCACCACGAAACCACCCGAGTATGCCTTCACGAACCGATACGACGGGTTCTTCTACCGACGGGTCGTGCGGAGCGGCACCTTCCGGCTCCGCGGCGCCAACGTCTGGTTCGAGTCGGCCATGCACACGGCCGACCTGCTCCAGGGGATCCCGAGCGTCCGGGTTTCCAGCAGCGGCGGGATGTCCACCGTCGACTTCCCCGGCTGCAAGGGTGGGGCGAGTACCAGGGTGGCCGTGTGGATCGACGGATCCCGGGTCATGGAGAACGACCACAACGACGCCCTCGACTTCGTGTCACCCTCCGACGTGGAGGCGATCGAAGTCTACCGCCGCGGGGGCCAGATTCCGGCCGAATTTCAGACGGATGCCTGCGCGGCGATCGTCATCTGGACCCGGGTTGCTCCCTAACGCTTGACCGAATCGGCCGGTGCGGGCGCCGCGGTACGGGCTCGCACCGAGTCGACCACCTCCCGTACGGCGCGGATCACCACGTCGGGGCGGTCAATCTGGATGTAGTGAGTGGCATCGGGCACGATTTCGTGCCGGCTCCGGGTTGACCACGACGCCTCGTCGTCGTGCATTTCCTTCCAGGCCTGCTGGAACTTCTTTCCTGTCTCCTCGGAAATGCCGATCGCTTTGCGGGTCGTGGAGTCCATCGGCGCCATCGCGGTCAGGACGACGACCGGCCGGTCACCCAGGGTCCGGAAGGTGCCGGCCTCGGCGAAGATCGCGTCGATGCTGTTCTGCTCCATCATTTCCTGGCCCAGCGACCGCGGCAGGTACCCCCGCATGGCCTCGACGCGCTCCCGGGGCACCTTGGGCATGTCCACCATCCCGGAAACGGCTCGTACCAGCCCGGTCCAGGAGAGCGCTGCCGCCACCGACATCAGCCCGGTCGGTGCCTCCAGTTTCTTGCCGATCACCTTCGTCATCCGCTGGACCTGCTCCGGGTGCGAGGCGTCGACGAACACCAGGCCAGCCACATCGGCGCCATAATGTTTGGTGTAAGTCATGATGTAGGGCCCGCCCAGCGAATGGCCCACCAGTACGAACGGCCCCTTCTCGTTCGCCGCGGCCAGCAGGGCGTGGAGGTCGTTGGCCACGGTGACGGCGTTGTGCGGAGCCGGTGACGGATCGCTCCAGACGATGCCGGCCCGGCTGTAGCCGCAGGTCCGGGTGGTGAGGGCGATCGAATCCTGGACCAGGCTCCAGCCGATCAGGCCGCCCACGTCGAGTCCCGACTCGAGGACCACGGTGGGAGATCCGGTGCCCCGGCAATCGATCTGGAGCCGGCGGCCGCCGATGTCCACGAGCTTGCCAGGCGGCGGATATTTGGTAACGGTCGAACGCCAGGCGAGCGCTTCCCAGATCGTCCCGGCCACGGTCACGATGAGCAGCAGGCCGACCAGGCCGATGATGATGCGCTTGATCCAGCGGACAACGGGAGAAGAAGTGGGGGCGGCTGTCATCGGGCGGCTCCAGCGGTGGCGAAGGTTACCAGCGATTCATGCCCGTTCCCGCCGACGCTGGCAAGTCCGAACAAATGGTCGTCGATCAAGATACCGTCGAGAGTGACCTGGGTGACGTCGCCGACGTACCGGCTCCGGCTCCAGAGTGGATCGGTGGTGTCGCGCCAGTAGATCGTGTAACCCACGGCCCCCGGGGCTGCCTGCCACGTGAGCGTGGTCGACGCGCTGACCCCGCCTTTGAGGCGTACGGCGCCAGGCGGCGGCGGGGCCCAGGCCAGCGACGCGAGGGTCGCCGCGTTTACGCCCGCGATCCGCGCGGCATAGGGGAAATCCGCCGCGTCGGGCACGTCACCGTAGGCGACGCCGTTCTCGGTCCGGACGTTCTGATGCTGGCGGTTGTAGTTCTCCCAGGCCTCGGTGATTCGCACCGCCGCGAACCCCTGATCGTTGAACGCCCGGTGGTCGCCCCCTCGGCCAAACCGGTCGAGGCGGTAGACCAGCTTGGGCTGGGTCGCTGGCGCCGCCGCGCGGGCCACCGCGTAGACGTACCTCGCGAGCTGCCGACTCGGTCCGTCGATCTCGCCCCCGGTGCTGCGACGGCCGCGGCGCTCGTCGTCGGTCTCGGTGGCGGGCGTGGGCTCGGAGAAGATCCGGAAGGTCAGGTTGTCCACCTGGCCGCCGATCCCGGCGCTGTTCCCGATGATGTCGTTGTTGAGGACGCCTTCGATCTGCCAGTTCTGGTCTTTCGCCGTTTTGGCGAGCTGGATGCCGCCCAGCAGACCCTGTTCTTCACCCGCCAGCGCGCCGTAGACGATCGTCTTGTCGAACTGGTATCGGCTCAGGACCCGGGCCGTCTCGATCACCGCGGCGGTCCCGCTGCCGTCGTCCACGGCGCCCGGAGCGTCGGTGGCGGCATCGTTGGCGTCGGAGGCGCGCGAGTCGTAGTGGCCGGTGATCAGGACGTAGCGGTCGGGGTATTTCTTCCCCCGCTGGATCGCGACCACGTTCACCAGTTCGACGTCTCTGGTCACCCGCGATCCTGGCGACGCCGTCAGCATTCCCCGATTGAACTGGACCTCGAGGCAGTTGCCGCAGCCCGTCGAGATCAGATCAAATTCGGATTTGATCCACCGGCGCGCCGCGCCGATGCCGCGGCTGGCGGACACCGTGTCGGACAATGTGTGACGAGTGCCGAAGCTCACCAGCCTGCGGACGGTGGCTTCCATCGCGGCGGCGGGAATCGCTCTGGCGA
The DNA here is from genome assembly GCA_025350665.1 of Gemmatimonadota bacterium. Classification (GTDB taxonomy): domain Bacteria; phylum Gemmatimonadota; class Gemmatimonadetes; order Gemmatimonadales; family GWC2-71-9; genus SHZU01. The sequence continues at coordinate 8,434 of JANXXJ010000329.1, forward strand.
TGTCGGGAATGCGGGGGTCGGCGCCCGGGGGCGCCTGCCATAGGAGCAGCGCGGCGATGAGACTCAGCATGACGCAATCTATCCTCCGATTCGATTTTCTGTTTCGCGTTATTTGGCGCCGAGTCAGCGCCGTTCTGGTTACCAACTCGGGGCGCCGGGTGGCGATCGTGACGGATGCCGGGTTGCATCCTCTTCCGCCGAGCGAATACCTTATGCCCATGGCTGCGCTGCTCTCGCGGTACACGGTCGACGATCTCGATTCCTTCCCGGACGACGGAAACCGCTACGAACTGGTCGATGGAGCACTGCTCGTGACACCGGCGCCGATGCCGGCCCACGAGCTGGTCCTGCTCCGGATTCGGGATGCGCTGGTCAGTCATCTCGAACGGACCGCGCTGGTGTTCACGCGGGGCGCCGTCGAGGTTCGCCCCAGGAATCATCTCGAGCCCGATCTCCTGGTGTACCCCGCCGATCGGCCGGTGGCGAGGCGCTGGAGTGACATGCCCGGGTTCTGGCTTGCGGTCGAGGTGTCGGGCCGCCATTCGCGACAGTACGACCGCGATGTCAAGCAGCAGGCCTACCTCAGGCTTGGTGTGACCGAGGTCTGGCGGGCCGATCTCCAGGATCACTGTATCGAGGTCAGCCGCACCGATCGGTCCGGCGTGATGGTCCACCGGGTCCGGATGGATTGGCAGGCGCCGGAGGGTGCCGCTGTCCTGCCACTCGATCTGCGCGACGTGTTTGCGGGAATTCACAGCGACGACTGACGTCCGGTGAAACCCGCTCGCGCCAAGAAACGAAGTGATGGCATGACCCGATCCATTCTTCTCCTGTCCCTCCTCGCCGTCGGACCGCTCACGGCCCAATCGACCAACGGCATCCGCAAACGAGACCTGGCGCTGTCGCGGGCCGTCCAGCATGACGGGCTCAGACGGGCCCTCGCCAGCGCACTGACCGATGATGCCGTGCTCGTGTACGCCGGCGCGCCGGTCGTGGTCGGGCGCGTCAAGGCGATGGCGTTGCTCGAGGCGCAGCCGGTGCTCGATTCGCTCACCGTGGCCTGGGCCCCGACCGAGGCCTGGCTGTCGGAGGCCGGCGATTTCGCCATCACGATCGGCACCGGCACGGTGACTCGGAATCCGATCCAGCCGAGCCGCGGCATGACGTATATCGCAGGCTGGCGTCTGGACGGCGGTCGGTGGCGGGTGTCCGGGCTGGTGCTCGTGGGGGTGGGTAGACAGGGACTGGCCGTTCTGCCTCAGGGATCCGGCCCGAACGAACTCCCAGGCCTGACTCCCGGAGGAGTGACGGCCGGCATGGCGCAGGCCGATCTCGATTTCTCGGCGCTGGCCGGCCAGGCGGGGGCGGGCGAGGCCTTCCGGGTCTTTGCGGCACCCGACGCAGTGACGTACGGCGGCCGCGGCGTGGCCCGGCGCGGGCCGGATGCCATTGCCGCGGCGATCGGCGGCGGCCCTCCGTCTGACTGGAAGTGGTATCCGGTGGCGGCCCGGTCGTCGGCGGCGGGTGATCTGGGCTTTACGGTGGGCCAGGCCACGATCCGGGCGCGGGACGGCAGCGACGTCACCCTCAGCAAGTACCTCACGGCCTGGAAGCGTCAGCCCGACGGCAAACACCGTTACGTCTCCGACGGGGGGAACAACCGCCCGGCGCCGTGAGCCGCGAACTTCCTTAAGCCATCCGGCCGCGGCATCTTTCTCCGATGCAGCCCCGGATTTCGCCAGCCGATCTCCCCTCGTTCGATCCAGTCGATCTCGAACCGACCGACGTCGCCACCTCCACGACCATTCCATCCGCGTGGTACGTCGATCCCCGCTTCCACTCCGTCGATCGTGACGCCGTGATGGCCCGGACCTGGCAGGGCGTGGGCCATGTCTCGATGGTGCCGAACCCGGGCGACTTCTTCACCGCCACCGTCGCCGACAATCCGGTCGTGGTCCTCCGCGACAAGGACGGAGAGGTCCGGGCCTTCTACGACGTCTGTCGCCATCGCGGCGGCCCGCTGGTGCTGGAAGCGCGCGGGTGCGTCAAGGCGCTGACGTGCAAGTATCACGGCTGGACCTATCGTCTGGACGGAACCCTCCGCGGCGTGCCGCAGTTCGACCGGACCGAACTCTTCGACAAGCAGGACTACGGGCTGGTCCCGATCCGGGCTGAGATCTGGCAGGGCCTGATCTTCGTGAACCTGACGCCCGACCTGACGCCGCCGCTCGCGGCGGTGTTAGGCGGCATCAGCGAACGCATCCACCCCAACCGGCTCGACACCAAGCAGTTGGTCCGGCGGGTGGACTACGACGTGCCGGCCAATTGGAAGGTGTACGTGGACAATTTCCTCGAGGGGTACCACATCCCTCACGTCCATCCGGAACTCAACAAGGCACTCGACTATCTGGCCTACACGACCGAACTTGGCCCCTGGTACAGCCTGCAGCACAGCCCCCTCATGGCCGACAACGTCTACACCGGCGACCAGGGCGGGGAAGCGTTTTACTATTGGATCTACCCCAACTTCATGCTCAACATCCTGCCGCATCGGGTCCAGGTGAATCTGGTGGTCCCGAACGGTCCGGATCGCTGCACGGTGTTGTTCTGGTACTACTACGACGATCCCGAAGCGCCCGGTCGGGACCGGCAGATCGCCGAGGATGTGGCGTACAGTGACATGGTGCAGGTCGAGGATCGGGAAATCTGCGAGCGGGTTCAGGCCGGGCTTGCCTCGCGGGCCTACGACCGGGGCCGGTTCTCGGTGGATATGGAGAGCGGGGTCCACCACTTTCAGCAGTTGCTCAAGGGCTCGTACCGGGCCTGGCAGAGTACTGGGTGAGGATTCCCCTCTAAGGCTTGGTCCGTTTCGCGGCCACCCGGCGAACCAGCCTGCCGCTGGGCAGTTCCACCAACGTACCCGTCATGGTGTCACCCTGGACCCGGAAAGCCCACCGTCCGTGGAATCGGGGTGACGTGAGCACCATCGCCAGCTCACCGGTCTTCGGATCGAGGCCGAGTTCGAGATCGCCCATCGGCTCTTCCTTCCCATCAATGATCTTGCCGGCCGCCATGGCGATCGACTCGGGGTGCGCTGCGCTGGGCCGCAACCGATAGGTCACCTGCTCGTCCCTGCACGCAGTGTCCGTGGCGTGATCCACGCAAACCGAGGTGCCGCGCCAGGTGCCTCTCAAGTCGGGTGGGTCGATCCGGAGCCCGGCGGCGATCGCCGCCGGGATGAGCAGGGCCGCGAGCATCGTCAGTATGATCCGCCCAAGTCCTTGATGGCCTGGTCGATCCGGCCGGCGGCCTGGGGCGGGGCTTTCTTCTTCAACTCTTCGAGCACCGCGCGGGCCGAGTCTAGGTGGCCGGCCGCCTTGTAGGCGTCGGCGGTGAGGAAGGCCTTGCGGAACCCGGAGCGCCGGTCGTCACCGGGGTCGAACCCTCGCAGCGCCGCGAGGGCGGCCGTCGCGTCGCCCTGGTCCTTGAGCTGAGACTCGATCACCACCAGTCTGGCGCTGTTGTCGTTCGGCATCCGCCGACCGAGTTCGGTGATCAGCCGGGCGGCGCCTTCCTTGTCGCCCGCCTTCCGGTCGGCCATGGCGCGGGTGTAGAGGCCAGCCACCAGCAGGTGCGTCGCGTCGGCGGGATCGCCGGAGCGGATGCCGGGGCCCCCGCCGTATTCATAAACCAGGTCGCCGCCGTGTTCGCCGGTTTCGAAGATGGCGTAGGCGCCACCGAGGCCGGCCAGCACCGACACGATTCGCAGGCCCTTGACCGCGGCCTTGTTGGTGATCGCAATCGCCAGGAGTTCGGCCAGCGCCACCAGGATCAGAATGTTGCGGGCGATATGACCCCAGTCCTCGTGCTCGCCGACGGCCTTGGCGACCCCGGGGATGCTCTCCACCGGGCCGTGCGCCTGCTGGCCCGACATCGCGGTGAAGAAGGCCACGACCCCGCCCACGATCAGGAGACCGGCCGCGGCCTGGTTGGTCCAGGGCGCCTTGCCGGTCAGCGAGATGAGCCGGAACGTCACGCCGACGATGCAGAGCACCACGGCGAAGTGGACGAGTTGCGGATGGTAGTAGCCGATATCTGGCATGTTATTGCGGTGGCCCCCGTCGCTGCTGTTGAGGTGTCTTGATCCGGTCCGGCACCTGCTGCCACTGTTCGGGTGTCAGAATCGCCTGAGTCTCCTTCAAGGCCCAGGCACCATTTTCGCGAACCAGCTGAAAGATAGGCCGCATCGAGCTGAACATGATCCCCGGGTCGGGATTGGGGCCGGCCTTGGCCAGCTCTTTCCTGGCCCGCTCGGCCAGGCTCTTGGCGCGGGCCTTGGTCGAGTCGGAGATCGCGTTGAGCTTCGTGGTCTGCTCGTCGGTCAGGTTGAGGGCGATCTTCATCCCCGCCACTTCGAGCGCGGGATTGGGCGCCATCTCGACCATCCGGGTGAAGATGTCGCCGCCGCCCGCACCGGGCCCACCGGGTCCGGCCTGGCCGCCCTGGCCCCCGAAGCCGCCCCGCCCGCCGCCCCCGAATCCATTGCGCATCTGGGTCAGCAGGTCGGGCCCCAGGGTGTAGCGAACCTGGAGGCCCAACTGGAACGGTTGCCGGATCGCGACCGTGTTGGCGGCGTTGGCGCCGAACCGCTCGTTGACGGTGTACTTGAACGCCTGGGTGAGCGGGTCGAAGCCGCGCACCACGAGCAGGGTTCCGTCGGGACGGATCAGCTGGCCCCAGCCGTGCGCGCCGGCCTGGCCGTGCAGCATCTGATCGAGGCCCACCAGGAAATTGCTGGTGACGAACGAGAACGTGAGCTTCCGGTTCAGCCCGAACACGGTGGGCCGGATGTTGACCTGAAAATCGAGCGAGGGCTGCCACGGTCCCCGGCAGCTGTTCCGGTCCGCGATCCGGCCGGCCTGGGCCACGAGGCAGCTCCGGGCCCCGCCCGACGTCGTGGCCAGGAGCCGGCTCATGCCGTTGGCCACCGCGGTGTCGGCCGCGCCGGCGCCGAAGATGAAGGCCCGGTCGTTCCGCGCCCCGTCGCCGTTCACGTCCTCGCCGACGATCGGCGTAAACGCGGCCCCGCTCGTGAGACGGCTGATGGTGGTCAGCTCGACGCTCTTGGTAAGCGGGTAGGTGAAGGTGAGCAGCAGAGAATGGCGCCGCTCGAAATCGCTGGTGGACCACTCGCGGGCATTGGGGTCGCCGGCGGTGGTCTGACCGGTAAAGCCACGCTGCGCTCCACCCGCCGAGAACGACGACTGATCGGTGGCGCGGTTCCAGGTGTAGGAGAAATTGAAGAAGCCACCCTTCTTCGTCATCCCGTTGGCGGTGACGGTGAGCTGGGTGGAGCGGGACTCGAGCTCCGAATCGAACACCAGCACGTTGCCGTAGTCAGCGGATTTGCGCGAGGCAAAGAGGGGCAGCGTGCCGGTCGCGGGATCGATGACCTGCGCCGGCACGTACACCGGTCGCCCGTCCGCCGCGGTGTGGAACTGGGCCGCTCCCAGGTTCAGGTCCCGGACGCCGAACTGACTCCTGCCTAACGCTCGGCTCAGTTCGGCCCCGACGGTGATCAGGTTCAGCCGCTTCTGGAGGCCGAGGGACGCCCGAAGGGCCCGCGGCGAGGTGAACTGGTCGCTGAACGCCGTGACGGTGGGGCTCCGGTTCGAGAGGATCGGGCCGGGCCCGCCCGCGAGGCAGGCGCTCGGAATGTTGGCCGGGTCCTGGCGATAGGCCGTCCAGTCCGGAATCGGCGTTCCAGCGCCGATGCAGGTGAGCTGTGCCTCCGTGGCCCCGAATCCCGGCGCTGCCTGGGCCGACGAGAAGAGCGCACCGGGGGCCGGGCTCCGGAACTCACCGAACCCGCCCCGGACCACCAGCGCCGGCGGACCATTGTCCCCCGACCGGATGAACCAGGTGAACCCGATCCGCGGACTGACTCGCCATTCGCTTGGCCACAGGTCGGTCTTCACGCCGAAGAGAGTCTCGACCGCGGGATTCCGCGCCGGCGCCCCGTCGAAGTTCGAGCCCTCGATCCGGGCGCCATAGGTGAATTGAAGCGCGTCAGACAGTCGCCAGGTGTCCGCCAGATAGGCCGCAACGCTGGTCTGCCCGGTCGAGCGGATGGTGGGCGCCAGCGTCCGGGTGAAGCTGGCCGGCTGCCCCGCCTCGAGATCGGCGAGCGACGCGAAGGTGAAGGTGCCGTACCGGTTGACGGTAGCGTCGTTCTCGGCGCTGGTGTGATTCACGAAGGCTCCCAGCTTGAGGCGGTGGGTGCCATCGCCGGGGATCAGGCTCAGTTCGTTGGTGGCTTCGAAGCTGGTGTTGCTGGCCCGCTGCGGCAACGATGAAATCCCGCCGAAGGTAAGGCTGGTGGCGCCCCGGGCCTGGTCGAGGTCGGAGACCACTTGGACTCGTCCCGCCGGGAGCGCGTTGTCCAGCGGCGTATGGGACGACGAGCCCGACCAGTAGGCCCGGAGCTCGTTGACCAGCGTCGCCCCGAAGCGCGAATTGGCCGACATCATGAAGCCGCCGCTGTGCTGCGACGACCGCGCGTCCCCCGCCGGCACCGACAGGGGACCGACGCGGGTCGGTTCCTGTTTGCTGCCGCGATAGTCGCCGCGGAAGGTGAGGGTGTGGTTCTGGCTTACCACCCAGTCGATCCGGAGCAGGGAGGAGGCGTCGTCGCTCTGGCGGTTTCCCTGCGCCAATTGCTGGTCGATGGGCACGCCGAGGGTGTTGAGCAGTGAGGTCAGGCGCAGGGCCGAATCCGGCGCAACGCCGAAGCGGGACAGCGTGGCGGGCGTCGCCGAGAGGAGCGACTGGAGTTCGTCGCCGCGGAAACGGCCCAGGCCAGAGCCGAAGATGAACAGCTTGTCCTTGATCAGAGGCCCGCCCAGGCCGAACGACAGCTGATGCTGGTTGAACCCGGTGGAAAACGCGTCGTCGCCCGCGGTGACCGTCAGGGCCCGGTCGCGAAAGCCGTAGTTGCCGGTGCCCTGCGTGGTATTGGTGCCGGACCGGGTGGTGCTGGCGATCAGGCCGCCGGAGAACTGGCCCCGGGCCGGATCGTACGACGACGTGATCACCCGGGTGCTCCGGATGGCGTCCTGCGGCACCTGCGATGCGCCGAACGAAAGCCCGTCGAGGGTGATGTTGTTGGCGGTCGGGCGTTGACCGGCCACCGAGAACCCGCCGGCGGTCGAGTCGTTGCCGGTAATGCTCACCACGCCGGGGGCCAGCGTGGCCAGCATCAGGAGATCCCCGGCGTCGATCGGGAGCCGCTGGACTTGCTCGGTGGGAAGGTTCCGTTCGGTAGATCCGGCCGTCGGCGCCTGGTTGCCGTTGCCGGGACGCCGGGCCTGGACCCGGAGTTCCTGGAGCTGGACCGGGGTGGTGCCCATCTTGACGTTGGCGACGATCCGGTCCTCGTCGGCCTGACGGTTGATCGCCCGTTGCACCGGGGTCAGGCCGATCATGCGCACCGTGAGACGGTACTGGCCGCCGCCATCGGGGAACACGATGGTGTAGCGGCCCTTGGCGTTGGTCTTGGCCGTGCGGGTTACCTGGGATTCGACCGCCAGGATACTGACCAGGGCGTCCACCACGGGCAGGCCCTTCTCGTCGGTGACGAGCCCGGTGATGACGTCGGTGGAGGAGGCGGCCTGGGCAGCGAGGGGACGGGCGGCGGTACCGCAGAGTACCGCGAGCAACAGCAGCAATCGATTTCGCATGGCACTAACCGTACGGGCCGGAAGCGGGATTCGTTGGGGCAGGGCCGCCGGCTCTCAGCGCGCGATGACCTTGGTCAGGGCACGGGCCATCAGCCAGAGCTTGCGGGGCGCGGAGACGGCGGACCGGGTGTCCCACGCGTGGGTCCCCCGGCGCCGGATCACGGCGGAGAGGTCGGCGTAGATCTGCCGGGCGGCCAGGATCGACCAGGCGTGCCCGAACGGCAGGGCCTGGAGTCCGGTGTCCGCGTTCCGATACAACGGCTCCGCCAGGTCGAGCAGCCGGACGACCAGCCGAACCACGTCTTCCCGTCTGGCCGGATCGGCCAACTGATCGGGCGGCAGACCGGCCGCGTCCAGCCAGTCGAGCGGGAAGTAGACTCGGCCCACCGGGGCATCGTCCATCACGTCCCGCGAAATGTTGGTGTACTGCATGGCAACGCCGAGATCCTGGGCTCGCCGGAGGGTGACCGGGTCCTTGATTCCCATGATGTGGCCCATCATGACGCCCACGACCCCCGCCACCTGATAGCAGTAGCCGGTCACCTCTTCGAGTGTCCGGTAGCGCCGCCCCTGAACGTCGGCCTCCATGCCGGCCAGAAACTCCCACAGGTGGCGCTCGGGAATGTCGTGCTGCCGGACGACCCGGGCGATTCCCCGGAACACGAGCCGGTCCACCGGTTCACCCCTGAGGGCACGTTCGGTGGTGATCTTGAGCTCCGTGAGCAGGCGGCGCTGCTCCTCGACCGAGGGGACCTGCATGTCGTGACCGAAGCTCTGGCCGTCGATCACGTCGTCGCAATGGCGGCACCAGGCGTAGAGCTGGTACCCGCCCGCGCGGGTGACCGGGTCGAGCGCCCGGGCCGCCAGAGTATAGGAAAGGGAGCCGCGCTCGATGACCGCGCGGGCATGCTCCAGAACCGGATCAGTCAGGAGGGCCGGATCAGTCATGCCGGAGCGATTCCCGTGCTGGGCTATTTGGCAAGCAGGCTGTCGATTCTGGCGCGCGCCCGGGCGAACTGGGCCTCGAGCTTCGGAGTGCCGGTGCCCTGGTAGGACTGGCGGAGCCGGCCCAACGCCACATCGAGCGCCTTCGAGAGATCCGCCGCCGCGGCTCGGCGGGCGTCCGGCATGGTGCTGCCGCGGCTCGCGATCCAGACCGGTGCGGTGTGGCCGAAGGTGTAGCTGTCCATGGCGGGCCAGGCGTCAGTGGGTCCGCCTAACGCCCGGGCCGCGACCCAGCCCCCGGCCGGCAAAGCCACGACGCCCTGATAGTGACGGGTTCCGCCGGCCGCCAAGCCCTCGAGTTTGACGACCCGGGCGCCGTTCACGATGATCTCGACCGAGTCGACGGCCACGGCGCTCTCCAGGTCGAGGCTCCACGGAATCGACTTTCCGCCCTTGGGCGTTACCCCGCCGGGCTCGACCCCGTCGATCTTGAACTGGAGCATCGGTCCATTGGTGGCGAAGCTCCGGCCGGCTTTGAGCCCGTCGAGATAGCCACGGTAGCCGAGCGCGGGGTCGGTCTTCACGTAGACTCGCGTGGTGCCGATGGCCATGGTCCGGTAGAAATTGTTCATGACGTCGGTGCCGGCCGAAATCGCGACGGGGACGCCGACGTTCAGGAGCCGGTACCACAGGTCGGAGGAACCGAGTTCGTCGCTCCAGAGGCAGACCAGCTCGATGGTGTCGAACAGGCCGAGCACGCCATCCGCCACGATCTCCACCGGCATGGTCTTCATTCCCGCCTCGGAGAACGGTTGCCGGACCGCGATCGGATGGACGTACGTCGAGATGCCGCCCTGCGCTTTCGCAAACGCCAGGACGTCGCCGTTGGTGCGGTCGTCGGCGCCGTTCACCTCGTAGCCGGGCCCCCAGGTCCAGGGCCAGAACAGCTCGCCCGTGCCCACCAGGCCCAGGTGGCCGAGAAAGTGGGAACGCACCTCCTGGCCCCAGGCGATCAGGGGCGATCCGGCGAGCGAGCGCCACTGGAACAGCGACTGGTCCTCGTACCGGGTGTGGAGATTGGCCAGCAACGGCGTCAGCACGTCCATGCCCTCGGCCCGGCCCATGGTGAGAAGGACCTCGGGCGGAAGGCGGTAGGGCCCGCCGTAGTTCAGGTGGAAATGATGCTCACCGGCATACCATCCGGCGGCGCGGGCATCCCAGACCGGGGTCAGGGTCACGTCCACCGAGTTGGTTCCGCCGGCCGCCACGGTGCCCCGGGCCCGGACGACCGGCGTGGCCAGGCCCTGGACCGCCTGGACCTGGATGTCGCCTAACGGGGCCGTCAGCTCGACCGAGCCCTCGCTGTAGAAGAACACCGTGCCGGTCTGACCGTCGAAGCGGGGCTGGCTCCGGTCGGGAAGGAGCGGGTGACCGTTGCTCGCAATCACCGAGAGCCGGGCGGCCGTGGTACCGGCGGCGCCGGCCAGATGGCTGTCGATCCGGATCCGGCCGGTGGGCGTACCCCAGTCCCAGGCGTTGACCGGGACTTCGGTCGGGCGGCCGCCGCCGGCGCCGATCCGGTGGAGCCGCATCCGCTGTTCGCCATCGCCCTCCGCGTAATAGACCCACTTGCCGTCGGCCGAGAACGCGGGGGCCAGCGGCATCCGGTCGGCGGCGGTGAGGAGAAACGAGTAGGGTGCCCCGACCAGGGACAGCAGCTTGAGCTCCCAGCCGTCGGCGTTGCTCGCGGGCCAGGTGATGGCGAGCGTCCGCCCGTCGCTTCGCATGGCTATCCGGAGCATCGACAGCAGGGGGCCGCTGACCAGCACCCGGTCGTCGCCGGTGGCGAGGGTCCGGGCCCGGACGTCGTTGGTGCTCGCGGTCTTGGCGATGTAGACGAGCTGCAGGCCGTCCGGCGTGAGCAGCGGGTCGAGCTCCTGGCCGGCGGTGGTGGTGATCCGGGTCCTGGTGCCGCTCGCGAGATCGAGTTTCCAGATGTCCAGATCACCGGCCGCGGCCGAGCTGTAGTAGAGGGATGATCCATCGGGCGAGTAGGTTGGGTCGAGGTCGATTGCGGGTTCGTCCACCAGGACCTTCTCGCGGCCGCTGGTGAGGTCGATTTCCATGATCGCGGTCTCGCGGCTGTCGTCCCGCACGAATGCCAGCCGCTTCCCGTCGGGCGACCAGGCCGGCCGGGCGTCGAGCGACCCGCCGGTCGTTACCCGCCGGGCAATGGCGCTGTTCAGGTCCATCACCCAGAGCCAGCCTCGGCTCGCGAATGCGATCCGCTGGCCGTCGGGAGCCGGAGCGGGATCCATCGGTCCGATGGTGAGTGTCGGCAGCTCGTAGCCCTCGAGGTACACGTGATGCGACAGGCCCTTGATCTTGGGATACCGATGGGTCCACTGCGCCTCCGCGGACCCAGCGAGGAGCACGAGGGACAGCAGAGCGAGGCGCGCGGAAGCTTGCATGACGACTCCAGTATCAGTATCCGAGGGCGGGGTCGATCGTGAGGCGAAGCAGTGCGCCCCGCTCAATCGCAGTCAGGGATTCGAGGAAACCCTCCGCCGTCGCGGCCAGGGTGCTCGGCCCGCTGATGTGCGGGGAGATGGTGATCTTCGGGTGGCGCCAGAGCGGCGAGTCGGCCGGCAGCGGTTCCTTCTCGAACACGTCGAGGGCCGCGCCCGAGAGCCAGCCCCGGTCGATGGCGACAGGGATCGCGGCCTCGTCGGTCACGGCGCCGCGACCCACATTCATCAGATAGGCGCCGTCACACTGGGCCAGTCGAGTCCGGTCGACGAAGCGGCGACTCTCCGCGGTGAGCGGCGCGGCCAGGATCAGCCAGTCGGCGCCCTTCATGGTCTCGGCGAACCGATCCGTAGTCGCCACGTGGTCGAAGTCGGGCCGGGCCGCGCCGGTTCGCGACAGCCCCTCCACCCGGCACCCCAGTCCCCGGAAGGCCCGCGCGATCCCGCTTCCCACGAGTCCGGTGCCCAGGATCACCACGCGCTGGCCTCGGAGCACGATCGGCTCGCGCTCGCGGTCCCAGCGCTGCGCCCGTTGATCCTCAGCGAAGGTCGCCAGGAACTGATTCACCGCCAGGGCGCGAGTCACGCACCACTCACCAATCGCGGGACCGAAGTCTTCCGAACTCTTGGTGACGATGACGGATTTCGGAACATCGATGCCGTAGATGATCCCGTCCACGCCGGCGCCGATGCAGTGGATCCACCGGATCTTGCCCCAGTCGCGGAGCGTCGGGGGACGCCGGAACCCGAGATAGACCTCGGCCCAGTCGAGATCGTCGGCGGTGATCTGGTCGAGGGCCACCGGCTTGAGCTCGAGGTCGGGCCTCGCGGCCGCGATGTGCCCGATCAAGTCGGGCATCCGGATGCCCGCCACCAGGACGCGGCGGGGCTGCCAATTCGGGTTGGTCATAGGAGTGGGTCCAACGTTATACCGGGGTCCGGGGCATTGTCCACGCAGGCCCTTCAACTACCCGCTTTCCGCGATGACTTGCTGCGCCACAGCCAACGGAGGCCGCTCGGCCCGTGAGAACCTGATCTGGACGCTACCAGCACTTTGTCAGTAGGTTTGCTCCAGTACGTCCGTCCGTCCGCCTTTTCAGTCTCGAGGGTCCGATGTCGCGAGCGCATTTTGCCGGTCTGTTGGCCCTGTTGAGCACCGCCTCGCCAGCCTCAGCCCAGAATCCTGTCGACTCATCGTTCTTCCAGGGCAAGGCTTGGCGGAACATCGGTCCCAACCGCGGCGGCCGGTCCATCACGATCAGCGGCACGCCCACTCGGCCCAACGAATACTATTTCGGCGCGGTGGGGGGCGGGCTCTGGAAGACGACGGATGGCGGGCTCACCTGGCGCCCGGTCACCGACGGCCAGATCAGGAGTTCGTCGGTCGGCGCGGTGGCGGTCGCCGAATCGAATCCTGACGTGGTCTACATCGGGATGGGAGAGACCGAATTTCGCGGAAACATCATGCAGGGTGACGGGGTCTACAAGAGCACGGATGCGGGAAAGACGTGGAAGCACATCGGCTTGAGCGGTGTCCAGGCGTTCGCGCGGATCCGGGTGGACCGGACCAATCCCGACCTCGTCTACGCGGCGGCCTTCGGCAAGCCGTATGCGCCGAGCGCCGAGCGCGGGGTGTACCGGTCGAAGGACGGAGGGGCGCACTGGGAGCGGGTGCTCTTCCGGAATGATTCGACAGCGGCTGTCGATCTCGTCATCGATCCCCTCAACCCGAATGTGCTTTATGCCGGCCTCTGGCAGGCGTATCGGAAACCGTGGACGATGTCGAGCGGCGGGGTCGGCAGCGGGCTCTTCAAGTCGATCGACGGCGGGGACACCTGGACCGAACTGACTCGGAACCCGGGGATGCCTAGGGGGTTAATCGGAAAGATCGGGGTGGCGCCGTCCGGCGCCGCGATGAACCGGATCTGGGCCATTGTTGAAAATGATTCGGGCGGCGTCTTCCGCTCCGACGACGGCGGCATGACCTGGAAGCGGACCAACCAGGACCGAAAGCTCCGGCAGCGCGCGTTCTACTACTCCCGGATTTACGCCGACCCGCGCAACAAGGATCGGGTCTACGTCCTGAACACCAGCATTTGGCGCTCCGACGACGGCGGGGTGACGTTCCAGTTGGTCGACGATCCCCACGGCGACAATCACGATCTCTGGATCGATCCCCGGAATCCGGAACGGCTCGCCAACTCCAACGACGGCGGCGGCACGGTCTCGCTGAACGGGGGGAAGACCTGGTCGCGGATCGACTTCCCGACCGCCCAGCCGTACCACGTTGCCATCACCCACGAATTCCCCTACCACGTCTGCGGTGCCCAGCAGGACAACAGCACCTTCTGCCTGGCGCCGAACGGCTGGGGGGGTGTGACCGGCCTCAACCGGAGCGCGGCCGACTTCTTCTACGACGCGGGCGGCGGCGAGTCGGGGTATATCGCCCCGGACCCCAAAGACCCGAACATCTTTTACGCCGGGAGCCAGGGCGGTCTGCTGACCCGCTGCGACCGCAGCAATGGCGAATGCCGGGACGTCCAGATGTATCCCCGTTTCTTCTCGGGCGAGCCGGCCAGTTCGGTGCCGGAGCGGTCGCAGTGGACCTATCCGATCGTCTTCTCGCCGGTGGATCCGAAGATCCTGTACGCCACGACCCAGCATCTCTGGAAGACCACCAACGAGGGCCAAACCTGGGAGAAGATCAGCCCCGACCTGACCCGGGCCGATCCGACAACGTTAGGCGAGTCCGGCGGACCGATCACCCACGACATGAATGGCCCCGAGATCTACGGGACCATTTTCACGGTGGCGCCCTCGTTTCACGACGTCAATACGATCTGGACCGGCTCCGACGACGGGATCGCCCAGGTCACCCGGGACGGCGGCCACACCTGGAAGAACATCACGCCGAAGGATCTGCCCCCGTTCTCGCGGATCAGTCTGATCGAA
>JANXXJ010000092.1 GCA_025350665.1 Gemmatimonadota bacterium
ACGATCGGAAGCAGAATCAGCAGGAAGAAGACCCGGCCCTGGAGTGTGTTGGCATCGAAACGAAGGTAGACCCAAGCGATGAGGAGCGACAGCGCACTGGCGCCCAAGTCGTAGCCGAGCACCCACAGAGTGTTCTTCTTCCAGACTGAACGAAGGGGCACGCCCTGCGCAATCGAGAGCGCGCCGCTCACGGCCAAAGAATTGATAATGAAATAGCTTAGGGCGCCGATCGTAAAGCAGACAAGATCCCACAGGAACACCGAACCGTCGAATCGCGACGCGGAGAGGAAATAGCCGAATGGCTGACTCCCCCCCAACTTGGAAAACACCGTGATCGCGACAACCGAGGAGAAGGTGCGTTGCGCGACGTTGAAAGCGAGGCGAATCGTGGGCCGGCGGTTCCAAATCTGACTGAAGCCCATTGAGAGGGCGGCAACGGCCCCCGCCCAGAACGCACCGAACAGGAGACCAGCTGCAAGATCGCTGACGAATGAAATCGACCCTTTCCCCTCCCCGCTTCGCAACGTCGTGGAGGCGACTTCCAGCAGGAACCCAACGAGCAGCAGCGCAACGATCTCCCAGGCACCAGGGAAGGAATTATATGAACGCCAAGCCAGCGCCATGGCGGTCGCGGCCGCAACAATATTGGCCACTACGTAAACATGAATTCGGCGGGGGAGTGTCATATTTGAGAAAATGGGGTGGGGGCCCCGGCCGCTTACCAGCTTTGCGCTTCAGCGAAGAACAGTCCTGCAATGAACTGTACCGCACCGACAGCAATGGCAGCGAGCCAGCTGATCATGAGCGTCATCACCCCCTTCGGATACCAACGAAGTCCCTCGGGAAGTGGCAAACCCCGCTATGGCTTACCAGACGCTCCGCTCAGTTTTTTCCGCTCGACTCCGCTCTTCTCCTCGAAGACCGGGGCCCCCTCCCTCTATTCCTTTCTCCTCAAAAGGTCCGTTGCCGCTACGACCCTACGCTGGACGCCGGGCATCAACCCATCGGTTCGTGGCATCGAGCACCGCGAACACCGCCGCACGCTCCGGACTCTGCCGAATCTCTGCCGTCCCGGTCAGCATCACCGCGTCCCGACCCCCAAGACCCTGCAGGGCCACGAACACGACGCTCCGGTCCGCCGCATCCACCACCTGGACGCTCTCGACCACCAGGCTGTGCTTCTCCATGAATCGCTCGAGCACCGACACCGTCGCCCGAGCCGATCCCTCGACCCGGCCACGCGGCGTGTCCGGCGCCTCCTCCTGCGCGGTTTCCTGCCGTCCGCCTAACGATACAGTCACCGCGACCGCCACCCGCTGAGGGCGCACGCCGGCCAGCACCGCCAGGTTCTCGAACAGAATCCCCCGCTGCATCGCCCGCTCACGCACGGCGGTCCGCTCCAGGGTCTCCAGCGGCTTGACCTCCGCCGTCTGCGCCACACTGATCTTCCGGTGATCGACCTTGAGGCCCAGATGCGCCAGCAGCGCCGACTCGATATTCCGAACCAATTGCTTCGGCTGAAGGCCGGCCTGCGCCAGAATGTGGATCTCGCTCACCTCGCCAAGCGGCGTGGTGACCACCCGCGCCGAGAGAACACCCTCCAGCGTCGTGAGCAGATTCTCAGCCCGACGAACACCCCACGGATCAGGCATCGCCTCCGTCGGACCGGCCTTGGCCGCCCCGAAATCCGGTTGACGTAATGGATTCGCTCCCGTCACGGTGCCGTCCTCTTCTCTAGACCACGGTATTCCGGCCGGCGGCCTTGGCGCGATAGAGCGCCCGGTCCGCGTTGACCAGCAAATCACCACTCGAGGGACGATCAGGATCGTACTCGGCGATCCCCACGCTGACGGTTACCGCACCCTCCGGATAACCGAGGCGCCGCCCCACACTCTCAACCCCGGTCCTGAGCGCCTCCGCCACTCGCTCGGCCCCGACCAGGTCCGTCCGGGTCAGAATCACCACGAATTCATCGCCGCCGTATCGGGCCGCCAAGTCCGACGCCCGGACCGCCGACCGGATCTCATGCGCCACGGCCTTGAGGACGTCATTGCCCGACTCGTGACCGTACTTGTCGTTCACTTCCTTGAGGCGATCGAGATCGAGGAACAGAACCGTGAATCGGTCGCCGCTCCGCTTGCTCCGCTCCACCTCATGGGTCAGCCGGTCCCGAAGCACCCGGAACGTGGCCAGACCCGTCAGCATATCCGTAGCCGCCGCCCGCTGCGCCTCCTCGGCCTGCCGCTCCTGGAACGGCGAGCACTGGCGGAGGGACGCCCTGCCTAACGCTGCCGCCTCGGCGAAGTCGCGGCAGGAGGAGTAGCCGCACGCCCGGCAGTCCCAGGGCCGCCCGTTGGGGCCAAGCCCGATCGCGTCGAGCACCTGCTCCACCGCGGCCGGGTCGGCGCCGCCTCGGCGCGGCCGGATGTCGAACACGGCTCCCACGCTCGCAATGACGTCCGGCTCGACCACCGGCAACCGGCTCCGGGGCGGTTCGGTGCTCTGCACCAGGGCCCGACGCCAGTACAGCTGTTCGCGCGGCCCCGACAACGGGTGGTCGAGCATTCCCTCGTAGGAGAGAATGTCGATGAAGCCGAGGTCGAGCCGGTCCACCGTGATCGCGCTGGCGATGGCCTTGAGACCAGCCAAGCCCCGGACCTTCTGGAACCGGCGGCTCGACTGCTTGGCCTCCTCGAGGAGCGCCATCGGGAGCCCACCGGCCACACTCAGGTGGCGACGCCGCTCCTGGGGCACCCGGGTGAACACCAGGGGCTGCGCGTGGAGGTTCACCCCTCGGACCCGGAACAGTTCCTCCAGATCCTTGTAGGTAATCTTGGCCGCGATCTCCGGCGCATCCGACGGCGCGAGCCCCGTATACACGACTTTGAGCGTCTCCTGATGCGCCGACTGGAGGTACCGGGCCTCGGCCACCGCCGGCGTCGCGACCGGGGCGAGATAAGGCACCAGCTCCGGATATTCGGACCGGACCGTATCGACCACCACCGGATCGGTGGAGCGAATCATCGTGCCCCACGTCTCCGAGTGCCACAGCCGGAGATACTCCATCGCGACCAACTCGTCGCCGATCACTCCACGGGAAACGACCCGGAAGCCGGCCGCATAACAGGCGTTCACCACCTGCTCAGGCGTGGCCGGATAGAAATGCGCTGCGCATTCCGTGCCGAGGATCAGGGCCCCAAAACCCTCCGCGGCGATCGCCACCGCATGACCCAGCTCACCCGAAACCAGGACCGCGCCGTGAGGGCATTCCGGAACGCAAAGCCCGCAACGGATGCAGGATTCATCCATGACGCGGACCCACGACGCGTCCGGCGCAACCGCAATGGCGTTGGTCGGGCAAACTCTTGCACAGGCCAGACAGCCAACGCAGGCCTCACCGTCGATGGTGAAGTTCACGCTGCCAACCTATTGGTGCCCGGGATGGACCCCGGAACGATCAGCATCAGCAGATTCAAAGTCAAGCGGCTCCGGTGCCTTGGTTCTTTACACCCTAACGCTCACTCTAGCTGGTATTCCTTGATCTTGCGATACAGGGTACGCTCGCCGATACCTAGCTTTGCGGCCGCCTGGCGCCGGTTCCCGCGTGACTCTTTCAAGGCGGCCCCGATTGTCGCCTTTTCAACTTCAGCCATAGTCATGCCAGTCCGGTAGAGGACGTCCGGTGGTGCAATTTCTGGCACGATCTCGTGCAAGGGGGTGATCGACGACTCCGGAATCTCGATCACCTGGACCTTGGCAGGGCGGTCATCGAGCCTCCGGCGCAGTTCCTCGACCTGAAGGCGAAGGTCCATCAGGCTCCGGAGGATGAATTCGAGTTCCTGGCTGGAAGGCTGCCGCAGCCCCGAACTGACGAGGACAGGCAGCAGGGTGTGGGCTCCCTCCAACACATCCGCGGGGATGTCCGAGGCCCGGATCTCGGTCCCCGGAGCCAGGACCACCATCGACTCGATCAGGTTCCGGAGTTGGCGCACATTTCCCGGCCACGGCGCCTCGATCAGCCGGATCATGGCCTCCCCGGTGATGCCGCGGAACGGCCGGTCGTGCTGGCGGGCGAACTCCCGGATGAACCGCCGGACCAGGAGGGGGATGTCCTCCCGCCGCTCCCGGAGCGGGACCAGTTCGATATTCAGGATGCTGAGCCGGTAATAGAGGTCCTCGCGGAACTCGCCCAGGCCGACCGACTCCTTGAGCGCCCGGTTGGTGGCCGCGATCACCCGAACGTCGACCTTGATGGGCTGGACGCCGCCGACCCGGAAGAAGCTCCGGGACTCGAGGACCCGGAGCAGCTTGACCTGGACGCTGACCGGAATCTCGCCGATTTCGTCGAGGAAGAGGCTCCCGCCATCGGCCAGTTCGAACCGCCCCAGCCGACGCTCGGCGGCACCGGTGAACGCCCCCTTCTCATGGCCGAACAGCTCCGATTCGAGCAGACTCTCGGGCAACGCGGCACAGTTGACCGGGATGAAGGGCTTCCCGCGCCGAGGCGAGAGATCATGAAGGCCCTTCGCGACCAGCTCCTTGCCGGTCCCCGACTCGCCCTGAATCAGGACCGTGGTGGAGACCGGAGCCATCTGCTCGATCTTCACCAGCACCTCGTGAATGGCGCTGCTCTGCCCGATAATGCCGATCCGTTGCTGGAGCCGCCGGCGATCCACCAGTCGCCTGACCAGCGCGACTGCTTCGACCGAGGGGACCGGCTTGGTCACGACCTCGGTGGCGCCGAGCCTCTCCAGGCGCTCGGTCCGCTCGGAGTCGGTCGGTTCGAGCAGAGCCAGGCTGAAGACTTCGAGTTCCCGGGCGTACGCAACCAGATCGAGCGTCTGGGGCTCATGAACGGCGCCGGAGAGGATCAGCAGATCGGGTCGTTCGCGGCGCACCGCGGCCCGGGCATCGTCCATGGCGGCCACCAGGGCCGTAGAAAATCCGGCCTGCTCGAGCGCCGCGTTGAGCGGCACGGCCGTCTCGAGATCGGCCATCGTGATGACGATTTCGGCCATGGTGCTAGTGCCCCGTCCTGACATCCCTCATGAGGTCGACCGCGTGCGCCACCAGGGGTTCGAGCACCCGGAGGCCGTCCCGCACCCCGCCCGGACTGCCCGGCAGGTTGACGATGAGGCTGCGGTGACGGGTTCCCGACATGCCGCGGGACAGCACCGCCCTGGGAAACCCCGGATAGGCCACCATCCGGATCGCCTCCGCGATGCCGGGCGCATCCCGTTCCAGCACGGCCCGGGTCGCCTCGGGCGTGACATCCCTCGGCGTGAGCCCCGTTCCCCCGGTCGTGAGGATCAGATCGGCGACCCCGTCATCGGCCCACTCGGTCAGCACGGGCACGATCCGGCCAACCTCGTCGGGAACAAGGTCCCGGGCCGTCAGCACGAACCCGCACGAGCCGATCCACTCGACGATGTGATCGCCCGAGAGATCCGCCCGTTCGCCGCGGCTGCCGGCGTCCGAGACGGTGAGCACGGCCACCCGGATGGGCATCACTACTTCCGGACCGACCCCTTGGTCCAGAACGGCCGTTTGACGACCTCCGCCGGGATCTTCTCATTCCGGCATTCGACCTCGAATCGGGTGCCGACCACCGCCTGGCCGGCCGGCAGGAACGTCGTGCCGATCGACACGCCTAACGACGGGCTCTGGCCGCCGCTCCGGACGACATCGACCTGCTTCCCGCCGCTGAACACCGGGTAGCCGTGCCGCGCGATTCCCCGGCCGTCGAGGCGGAAGCCCACGAGTTTCCGGTTGAGCCCCCGCTCCTTCTGGGCCCTGAGCGCGTCGAGCCCCACGAACGGCGACCCCTTGTCCAGCTTCACGATCCAGCCCAGGCCGGCCTCAAGGGGCGTGATGGTGTCGTCGATCTCCTGGCCATAGAGCGCGTAGCCCATTTCGAGCCGGAGCGAGTCGCGGGCGCCCAGTCCGATCGGCACGGCGCCGACCCTGGTGACCGCCTCCCAGAGAGCCACGGTGTCCTTCAGGCGGCAATAGAGCTCGAATCCGTCTTCGCCCGTATACCCCGTCCGCGACACGAAGCAGTCCACGCCCCCAATCCGGCCGGCCCCGTGGTGGTAATACCCGATCCCGTCGAGCGCGATGCTGGCGATCGGCTGCAGGAGCGCCTGGGTCATGGGACCCTGAACCGCCAACAAGCCGATGTCATCGGAGATGTCCCGAAGCCGGATGTTGGCGCCACCCTTGAGATCGACGACATGCTCCCAAGCCTTGGCCCGGTTCGACGCATTCACCACGATCATCAGCTTGTTGTCGAACCGATAGACGGTGCAATCGTCGACGAACGTGCCCTCACGGGTCAGCAACCCCGAATACTGGACCTGTCCCGGTGCCAGCACGCTGACATCATTGCAGGTGATCCGGTTCACGAACGCATTCCGATCCGGGCCGGTGACCTCGAATTCACCCATATGACTGACGTCGAACACACCGCAGCCATTCCGAACCGCATTGTGCTCGGCCAGGATCCCCGCCGGGTACTGCACCGGCATTTCCCAGCCGGCGAACGGAACCATCTTGCCGCCCAGGCTTCTATGAATGTCGGCCAGCGGAGTTCGCAGCAACGGAGCGGAATCGGTCATGACAGGGCAGCCTCACATGGCGGAGTCGGCGCGACGACAGAACGCCCAAACGTCGCGGTGCCAAAATGGCAGACTGATTGTAGCAGGGTCGTCGCCGGGGTTGTACCCCCGACAACGTTAGGGCCGATTGGTCTATTTGCCCGAAAACTGCGGATCCCGCTTCTCGATCATCGCCCGCCCCGCCTCTTTGAAGTCGGCCGAATCGAGGCAGATCCTGACCTCGCGAGCGGAGACCCGAATCGCGGCCTCCGACGACTGCTCGGCCGCCGCCATCGCCCGTTTGATGCCGGCGATGCCGAGCGGCGCCTTGGCGGCGATCGTCGTCGCCAGGGCCATCGTGGTCGCCTCAAGCTGGTCCCGAGCCACGACCCGGTTGGCGATCCCATACCTGAGGGCCTCCTCGGCACCAAGCCGATCGCCGGTAAAGGCCAGTTCCTTGGCCCGGGCCGGTCCGATCATGCCGGGAAGCCAGGCACATCCGCCGAGATCGGGAATGATCCCGAAGCTGATCTCCGGGAGGGCGACGATAACGTCGGATGCGAAGACCCGGAGATCGCAGGCCAGCGCCAGCTGGAATCCAGCACCGAGCGCATAGCCCTGGACCATCGCGATGGTGGCAAATCGGGCATCCCTGAGCCAGGTAAACGCCTGCTGCACCAACTCGACCTCGAGCGGCAGCGTCGGCTTCCCCTGAGCTTGTCCCATGATGACCGAGAGATCGATTCCGGCCGAGAACGACTGGCCCTCGCCCGATACGACGACAACCCGTACGGTCGGGTCGGCCTCCAGTTCGAGGCCGACCCGGCGGAGTTCATCCCACATCTCGACCGACTGGGCGTTGCGCTTGTCGGGCCGGTTGAGCCGGACCCGGACGACCCCACCCCGCCGTTCGACGAGCAGCGTGCTCCAAGTCACCGCGCGCCAACCAGGCCGCGAACCGCGGCGATCATCTTCGCTGAGTCGAAGCCGAGGCCGTTATGGAAGACCATCTCGACGTTCCGGATGTCGGCGATCCGCTGGCTGGGATTCCCGTTGATGAGGACCAGGTCGGCGTCCTTGCCGGCCGTGATCGACCCAGTCTCCGCAAAGATGCCGAGCGCCTTGGCACCGTTCGAGGTCGCGACCTGGATCGCCTCAACGGGACTGAAACCCGCCTCGACCAGCAGTTCGACGTTCCGCTGATTGCCGAATCCGAAGAGGGCGCCACCGTTGCCCGTCGGATCGACCCCGGATCCGAGAATGCCGCCCGCTTTCGCGAAGGCCCGCTCGTAGGCCATGCCCGTCTTGAAGACGTCGAGCGAAATCCCGGCGTTCGCTTCGGCGATCCGGCTCCGCGAGGTGAGGTATTCGCTCCGGGCGTCCGGCGTCATGGCGTCGAGCACTCGCTGATCGAGCGGCGGCCGGTTGGGGACGAACAATTCGAACACCACCAGCGTCGAACTCAAGGCGACGTTGTGGTCGATCATGTCCTTGAAGGTCGCTTTGACGTCGGCGCCGTTGACGTCGAGCCCGACAAAGCTCTGCATCATGTTGGGCGAGCACTGATCGGGTTTCCGGGTCTTGTCGTAGTCGGAATTGGCGAAGAGCCCGTGCTCGAGGCCGTCGATCCCGAGCGCCACTGCCTCCCGGTACGGCACCGAGCAGAGGTGCCCTGTGAACTTGAGACCGTGTTTGTGGCCCTCGTCGATCGCGGCCTTCATCGCGGCCCGGCTCACCCCGGTGTAGAACTTGAGCCAGGAGACTCCTTCCTGGGCCCAGTAGGCCACCACTCGGCGGGCTTCCTCTTCGCTGTTCAGCGCCACCATCGTGCTGCCGAGCCCCAGGCTCCCGCCGGTCAGGTACGGGCCGGTGATGAAGAGCCTCGGACCGGGGAACATTCCCGACTCGATCGTCTTCTTGAGGTTGATCTCCGCGTACGGGTTGTTGGCGCCGGTGGTCCGGACCGTGGTGACGCCGCTGGCGAGATACAGGAGCGGGGCCGAGTAATTCGACTGCACCACACGACCCGAGGTCGTGTAATAGCTGTGGTCGTGGAGCCCGACCATCCCGGGCATCAGGGTCTTCCCCGACCCGTCGATCACTTTGGCGCCCGCCGGGGCCGCGCCGCTGCCGACCGAGGTGATTTTCCCGTCGGTAATGATCACGGTCTGGCCGTCGACCGGGGCGTTCCCCAGACCGTCGATGACTCTGACGTTCGTGATGGCGACCACGGGGGCATCGACACCCACGAACTGGGTGACTTGGGGCCCGAACTTGGCCGGCCGCTGGGCCAAGAGCGGCGCGGCGACGAGCAGGGCGGGAATGACTCGGGCACATCGCGTGAGCAGGGACATCGGCGATTTCCTCGGCAGGGTGGCGTTTCCGAAACAGGCGTCCGATTATACTCTCAACGAGGCAGCAAGGGGACTAGCTAGAGGATGTACTTCCTCAGGTCATCGTCACTCACGACCCGGGCCAGGCGGTCGCGCACCTTGGCCCCATCCATCACGATCCGGCTGTCGAAATTCGGCAACTCGAACAGCGCCTCGTCCATCAGGGTCGACATCACGGTGTGGAGCCGCCGGGCGCCGATATTCTCCATCCGCTCGTTGGCGAGCGCCGCGATCCGGGCGATCTCCGCAATACCGTCGTCGGTGAACACCAGTTCGGCCCGTTCCGCCGCCACGAGCGCCTGATACTGCTTGGTGAGGGCGTTCTCGGGCTCCTTCATGATCCGGACGAAATCGGCCTCCGTCAACGGAGTCAACTCGACCCGGATCGGGAACCGCCCCTGCAATTCGGGGATCAGATCCGACGGCTTGGAGACGTGGAACGCACCGGCCGCGATGAACAGAATGTGGTCGGTCCGGACGTAGCCGTAGCGGGTCTGCACCGTAGAGCCCTCGACGATCGGCAGCAGATCGCGCTGGACGCCCTCGCGGGAAATGTCGGGGCCGGTCTGAGATTTTTCCCCAGCGATCTTGTCAATCTCGTCGATGAAGATGATGCCGTGGTTCTCGACCCGGTCGAGGGACTCGTTGACGACATCGTCCATGTCCACCATCCGGCGGAGTTCCTCGTCCGCGAGGATCCGGCGGGCCTCCGGTACCTTGACGGTGCGCCGCTTTTTCCGTTTGGGCAACATCTCCTGGATCCACTCGCCCCAGTTGACCTCGGCGCCCTCCATGCCCTGCGGCGGCGCCGGCATGAAGTCCATGGGCGGGAAGTTCTGGGACTGGACCTCGATCTCGACTTCTCGATCGTCCAGCTTGCCGTCGGCGAGTTGCTGGCGGAGCTTCTCGCGTGATCGGGCCCGCCGCTCGAGGTCGGCCTCGGCCTGACTGGGCGCCGGTTCGGCGGTCGCCGCGGGGAGGGGAGGCGGGGGAGGCGGCAACAGAAGATCGAGGAGCCGGTCGTCCGCCCGCTTCTCGGCCTGGTCAAAGACCTCGTCTTCCCGTTCGGTTCGGACCAGGTTGATCGCGGCATCGACCAGGTCGCGGACCATGGCCTCGACATCCCGGCCTACATAACCCACTTCCGTGAATTTCGAGGCTTCAACCTTGACGAACGGGGCGCCCGCCAGCCGCGCCAGCCGGCGGGCGATTTCGGTCTTGCCGACCCCGGTCGGCCCGATCAGGATGATGTTGGACGGGGTGATCTCCTCCCGCATCCCGTCGGGCGCCTGGGCCCGGCGCCAGCGGTTGCGCACCGCAATGGCAATGGCCCGTTTGGCGGCGTCCTGTCCTATGATGTACCGGTCGAGTTCCGCCACGATCTGCCGGGGCGGCATTTCCTCGAGCCAGGGGAGCGGCGGCGGTGCGTCATCGCCGGGCGCCGCGGTTCCATTTGACTGGGTCATGAGTCTAAGGTACCCGCACGGGTCGGCACGGCGCTCACGCCGGCAACTCCAGGATGGTCAGGTACTTGTTGGTGAAGACGCAGATGTCGGCCGCGATCTCGAGAGAGCGCTGCACGATGTCGCGGGCGTTCTTCGACGGATCGGGCAGCAGGGCCCGGGCCGCGGCGATGGCATAGTTTCCGCCGGACCCGACGGCGAGGACCCCGTCGTCCGGCTCGAACAGTTCGCCGCTGCCGCTCAGCATGTAGCTCCGCTCCTGATCGGCCAGGAGGAGCATGGCCTCGAGACGCCGCAGCACCTTGTCGCTCCGCCAGTCCTTGGCCAGTTCCACCGATGCTCGCGAGAGGTTCCCGGGATAGCGGTCGAGCTTCTCCTCGAATTTCTCGAACAGGGTGATCGCATCGGCCACCGATCCCGCGAATCCCGCCAGAACCCTGCCGTTCTTGAGGGAACGCACCTTGGTGGCCGTGGCCTTCATCACCGTGTCGCCGATGGTGACCTGGCCGTCGCCGCCTAACGCAACCCTGCCGTCCTTCCGGACGCACAGGATCGTGGTGCCGTGGAACGTCGTCATGACATCTCTTTCCGATGTCTACCCGGCCCGGGGATGGGCCTTGCGGTAGACGTCCTTCAGCCGTTCAACGCTGGTGTGAGTATAGATCTGGGTCGTGCCAAGCGAGGCATGCCCGAGCAGTTCCTGGACGGCACGAAGATCGGCGCCGGCATCCATCAGGTGTGTCGCAAAGGTATGCCGAAGTGAGTGAACGCGCTGACCTTCGACCCCGGCCCCCCGATAGAGCCCATGAATCCGCCGCTGAACCGACCGGGCCGAGAGCCGCCGGCCCCGGGGCGAAATGAACAGCGCCCGGCGCTCGCTCCGGGCGGCGATCGGGATCCGCTCCCGCAGGTCGAGATAGGTTCGCAAGGCCCGTTCCGCGGGCCGACCCACGGGGATGATCCGCTCCTTGCGGCCCTTGCCGCGGACCAGGATCTGGTTCGACAACAGATCAAGATCGGCGACATCGGCCTGGGCCAGCTCGGACAAACGGAGCCCGCTCGAATAGAACAGCTCGATCATCGCCCGGTCGCGGACGCCGAGAAACTCACCACTTTCGGCGTTGGCCTGGGCGGTTGCGAACACCGCGTCGGTCTGCTCTCGCAGAAGATAGGTCGGCAGCCGCTTTTCGATCTTGGGAATGCGGGCGGCCCGGGCGACCCCATTGGACACGCCATGGTTCACCTGCAGGAACCGGTAGAACGACCGGAGGGCCGACAGCGCGCGCGCGGCCGACCGCCTGGTGAGCTTCCGCCGTTCGAACTCTCCCAGGAACCCCCGGATGGCCAGCCGGTCGATTCCAGCCCAGGTCCAGTCCCCGCCGTGGAACTCGCCGGCGAACGCCATGAACTGATCCAGGTCCCGACGGTAGGCCCTGACCGTATTGGGCGACTGATCCCGCTCCTTGGCGAGATGCTCGAGAAAGTCCTCGACCAGCGCCGCCTGGGGCGTGACTGTCACAGCGTGGCCCGCCACGCGGCAAAATCCCGCTCCGCTCGCTCCACCAGCGCCGCCCGGCGGTCCCCTTTCCGGCCCGACCCGGATCCCATGGGGACCGGCATCCCGGGGGGGGATCCCGTTGGGGCGGGCTTACGCCCGCC
>JANXXJ010000001.1 GCA_025350665.1 Gemmatimonadota bacterium
GCCGAGTTCCTCCACCAGGCGGATCGTCAAGGCGCCGTGGCCGTGGGCTACGATGCCGATCTGCAACTGGTCGGCGGGAACCCGATCGAGTCGTTGAATCATCTGACCGATCGCCGTGGCGTCATGATCCGGGGCCGCTGGTTTCCGAAGGACGAACTGGACCGCACCCTCCGCGACCTCGCACCGGGACTGCACCCGATGAAGCCCGAACCGGCGATCGACCGCCGCGCCTATGCTCTGGGCGCCATCGGTGCCTTCGCTGAGATGGTGGGCGGCGGCGTGAAGCGCCTGGCCCTATCCGAGGTGCTCACCCCGGACGATGCAGACGGGATGATCGCCGAAGCCGAGCGGATCGCGGCGCGGAACCACGCGAAGATCTTCCGCGAGCCGGACCTGATCGTCACCGACCTCTTCCCCGCCGACATCGCAACCGGCAAACAGGTGCTGATGATCTACAGCGGAACCACGCTCGACGAGTACCAGTTGCTCAAGCTGGACCGGGCCCGCCTGGTGGCCGGGGGCGCCTACGAAGGCGCCGCGCGACAGGATATCGCGCGGCGCTTCGGGAAACTGCTGTCGTATCCGGACTGGAAGATCGACGCCCTGCTTGCGGCCAAGCCCTAACGGTCGAGATCCTCGATCCGTTCGACGCCCGGCTTCCGGGTCTTCTGGAGCCGCACCGCGGTCTGCTCCACCTCACGCATGACCCGCAGCATGTTCTCCCCCACGATCTTCCGGACCTGCGCGTCGGTATAGCCGCGCCGGAGCAGTTCGGCGGTGAGGTAGGGATAGCGGCTGACGTCTTCGAGCCCCTTGGGGTGATTGGTAAGCGAGCCGAAGTCCGCTCCGTAGCCGACGTGATCGATCCCGGCCGTCTTCACCAGGTAATCGATGTGATCCGCCACCTCGCCGAGGGTCCCCGATTCCATCGTGTTCATCGCGTTGGTGAGCCACACCAAGTACTCGGCCGAGGCCCGCTTGGGATCGCCCGGGTACCGAGCCATGTATTCCCGCTCCTTGTCGAGCACTCCGGCCGCCTGCTTCGCGGCGATTGGGTTCACGAAGCCGGGGAAGATGTTCACCATCACGATGCCGCGATTCTTCGGCATCAGCCTGAGGATGCTGTCGGGCACGTTCCGCGGGTGGTCGGCAATCGCACGGGCCGAGGAGTGGGAGAAGATGACCGGCGCCTCGGACACCCGGATGGCGTCGGACATTGTGCCGTCCGAGACGTGGGAGATGTCCACCATCATCCCGGTCCGGTTCATCTCCCGGACCACGGCCTCGCCGAACTTGGTCAGACCGCCATGTTTCGGCGGTTCGGTGGCGGCGTCGGCCCAGGCGGTGTTGCCCCCGTGGGTCAGGGTCATGTAGCGAACGCCGAGATCGTAGAACATCCGCACGTTGGCGAGCGAGTTCTCGATCGCGTAGCCGCCTTCGATCCCGATCAGTGAGGCGATCTTCCCCTGGGCATGGACCCGGACGATGCCGGCCGCCGTCGTGGCCCAGCCGAGCGAGGGTGACTGCGCCACCATCCGGCGGATCACATCGATCTGCTCCAGCGCGTAGGTGGCGCCGCCCTTGTCCACCATCGACGCCGGGACGTACGCCGCCCAGAACTGGCCGCCGACCATGCCCTTCTTCATCCGGGGGAAGTCGGTGTCGATGCTGTCGAGCGGCTGCTCCGGATTCATCTTCGACAAATCATTGTTGGCCCGCTCGCGAAGCATCTCGGGAAGATCGTTGTGGGTGTCGATCATCGGCACCGCGCGGTGGATGGCGCGGGCGCGCGCCAGATACGACTCGGGAGTCTGGGCGGTGGCGGGGCGAACCGCGAGAACCAGCAGGAGCAGAGTACAGGCGCGCATTGAATACCTCGGAAAGAAACGGCTCGGGATCAGGACTGCCTGACGGTAACACCCCGGCGGCCGGTCGCGCCAGCGAACGAGGCGCGGCACCGTGCGGGGGCCTAGCCACCGCGATAGATTGTCGTACCCCGAACTGATCCGGTTTCCGATGAAGACCCTCCGGTCCTTCCTTGCCCTGCTGATCGTCGCCGCGCCCCTTGGGGCCCAGGCTCCCGACCGCTGGCAGCCGATCCGCGACGCCATCCAGAAGCAGCTGGTCCAGGTGAACGGCGCCGCGATGACCGTCGCGGTGGCCCAGAACGGCAAGATCATCTGGGAACAGGGCTTCGGGTGGGCCAACCGGGAGAAGATGATCCCGGCCACGCCGAACACCATGTTCTCGCTGGCCTCGATCTCCAAGCCGATCACCGCCACCGGCCTCATGGTCCTCGCCCAACGCGGCAAGATCGACCTCGACCACCCGACCAACGACTACCTCGGCGCCGGGAAGCTCACCGGCCTGGCCGGCGACGCCGCCGGTGCCACGGTCCGCCGGGTGATGAGCCACACCTCGGGTCTCCCGCTCCACTACCAGTTCTTCTACGCCAACGAAAATCGTCACCCGCCCACGATGGACGAGACGATTTCCCGCTACGGTATCCTGGTCTCCGCCCCGGGCGAGCGGTTCCAGTATTCGAACCTGGGCTATGGCATCGTCGACTACCTGATCGCCCGGACCTCGGGACAGTCCTACAAGGACTTCATGCGCCAGGAAGTCTTCCTGCCGCTGGGGCTTACCCACACGTCGATCGACATCGGGCCCGGCCTCGAGGACTACGCCGCCGAACGCTACGACCGGCACGGCCGTCCGGTGCCGTTCTACACCTTCGACCACAACGGCGGGTCCGCGGTCTATTCGAGCGCCCACGACCTGGTCCGGTTCGGGATGTTCCACCTCAAGGATCACCTGCCCGATCAGCGCGCCATCCTGACCGACTCGGTGATCGACCTGATGCACACGCCCACAAGCATGGGCGCCTTCGGTGACTCGACCACGGGCTACGCGCTCGGCTGGTCCAATCACCGGAGCCAGCACGGCTACCAGGTCGTCGAGCACACCGGCGGAATGCCTGGCGTGCTGACGGCGCTCAACATCTTCCCCACCGAGAACATCGCCGTCGTGGCACTCACGAACGGCGGCGGGAACCCGTTCGCCATCGCCGAGGACATCGCGGCGGTTCTGCTGCCGAAGTACGCCGAGTCGCTCAAGGCTGATCGGGCCAAGCCGAGGACGCCCCCGGACGCGACGAAGTTCGTGCCGGGCCCGGAGTTGGTCGGCACCTGGGAAGGCACCCTCCGCACCTGGCAGAAGACCCTGCCGTTCCGCCTGACCGTCGAGGCCGACGGCGACGTGAAGGTCCAGATCGGACCGCCGCCCACGCCGCCAGGCGTCCAGAACGACGAGGACACCCAGCTCGAGGCATTGGTGAACGACGTGTCGTGGAAGCGCCCGGTGTTCACCGGGAACTTTGCCGGTACAATCCCGACGCCGGATGCGAGCTGGACGCCGCACCAGATCGCACTCGATCTCCGGCTCGTGGGTGACAAGCTCCGGGGCCAGGCCAGCGCCCAAACGCCGGACAAGCCGGTATTCTTCTCGATCGCGTCCTATGTGGAGTTGACGCGCCGCCGGTAGCCTGCAGGATGGTGCGGGGGCTTGCCGGAGCCGGAGCCCCCGCACCGACGCATTGAAATCAGTCCCCCAGTCCCCCCGCCGCCGAAGGACTTAACAGCACCCCGGCCAGCAGCGTCTACCAACCCAGCATCCCATTTGATCGAAGCCATGATTGCCGGTCTTGGAGGGCTCTGATGCGCCACTACATCACCCTGTTGCTTGCCGTCGGCGTCGCCGCCGGTTGCTCCACCGAGCCCACCGGACCGGCGGCCCCGATCGCCCCTCCGCCCGGCCCGCCTCCCGATGCGCTCCTCGGGCGCCTGGCGTTCGAGCGGTCCTGCGCGAGTTGTCACGCGTCCCACGACGGGTTCGACCTCGCGACGTTCGGATTCAGCGACACCACCATCATCCGCCGTGCGGTGGCCCACGTCGACACCGCCACCGCCCGCAAGATCGTGGCCTATATCCGCACCATCCAGACTCCCCGGCGGACCGATCAGGACCGGCTCTTCCAGCCCGGCGGCGCGCCGCTGGCGAGCGACCTCGAGTTTGCCCAGGCGCTGTTCGGCGGAGATGCCTGGCCGGCCAGCCTGACCTCGGCCGGCCTGCTGGCGATCGACCCGCGAACGGTGAAGGTGGCGGCCAGACTCCCGATCTGGTCGGATGAGGGATCGAACCTCGACTGGATGCCGGACCAGGCGCTGCCCGAAGCGATTCTCTCCTTCTCGGGCGGGGCCGTGTCTGCGGCGATCAACGGATACCAGGCCACGCCCACCGCTTCGAATCTGCTGCGAGCCGTAAGCGCGCTCCGCGGAGCCGATCGTTCGGCCGCCAATCCGGGGGCGCCGTGCCTCCTCGAGGATTCAACCCGGGTCAACTACCGCCAGTGCTTCCAGGTCCGTCGCTGGACCTCGACCCTGGTCGCGCTCCATTTGCTGCGCAACGGGACCGATGCCGGCCTGAGTACCAGCGTGCAGGACGTCTGGTGGGACGTGGGGAACGCCGCCCGCAAATCCCGGTTCGCCGACACGGCGACCGCCGTGCCCCACGCAATCGACAACTGGGTGGCCTGGATGTTCCTCGGCTGGAGCTTCGATCCCTCGCAACATCCGAGCGTGTACACCGGCGGCGGCTTCCGGCAGCTGGGCCTGGTCCGTCACGCCACCTTCGTGGCACTCCGGAGCCAGGTGGCGAGAGCACCCGGCGGCAAGGCGCCCTACGAAGATGCCCTGAACGCCGAACGGTTCGCCCCGGCAGGGTGGACGACGGCCGTAGTCACCTTCGGACTGCGGCACCTGCTCGA
>JANXXJ010000010.1 GCA_025350665.1 Gemmatimonadota bacterium
ACGGCGGAGGTCCGTGTCGTAGGCCTCCGTCATGTCCGGGAAGCGCTCCTCACCGGCTCTCGCTGGTCCCAGGAGCGCGTTCCGGCCGGTGAGGTTCAGGTGGTCGGAGATCAGCATGATGGTCCCGGCCGGGTAGGTTCGACGGACACCACCGGCGGCGTTGGTCACGATCAGCGTCTTCACGCCGAGCGCCGCGAAGACCCGGACCGGCAAGGCCGCCTCGTCGGCCGAGTGGCCTTCATACATATGGAACCGACCGCTCTGGCAGATCACCGTCCGGCCTCCCAGGCTGCCGATCACGAGCTCGCCCTTGTGGCCGAGGACCGTGGTGGCGGGGAACCCTGGAATGTCGTGGTACGGGATCCGGATGGGATCGTTCACCCGGTCGGCCAGGCCGCCCAAGCCGGACCCCAGCACGATCGCAACCTCGGGGGCGGAGCCCCCGGCGCGGCTCCGGACCGCGTCCGCGGCGCCGACAACATCAGGTCCGGCACTCATTGAATCGCCTCCAGTTCGGTGCGGGCCCGCTCGAGCAGCGCCTGTTTCTCCGGCCATGGCAGGAACGCCGCCTCGAATGCCGTCAGAATCATCCGATCAATCTCGGCGCGGTCAAAGCCCAGTGACCGATGGGCCAGCCAGTATTCGTCGGTCAGGCTGACGCCGCACATCAGCCAGCTATCAGTGCAGAGCGTCACCGCCAGGCCGCGATCGAGGTAGCCCCGGACCGGATGCTCGGCGGCGGTCCGAACCGCGTGGGTCTGGAGGTTGCTGGTGAGGTTGATCTCCATGGCGATCCGGTGGTCCCGGACGAATCGTTCAAGCGCCTCGTCCTCATACAGCCTGGTCCCATGACCCAGGCGCATGGCGTGGCAGCGGGCAATCGCTTCCGCCACCGACTCGGCGCCGGCGGCTTCTCCCGCGTGGACGGTGATCCCGAGCCGGCCGGCCAGGGCGATGTCGAACGCGGGTCCGTGCGCGCCGGGCATCCGGCCGGCCTCGCCCCCGGCCAGATCGAAGGCGACCACGCCGTGATCGCGCATCCGGACCGAATGTTCGGCAATCCGGACCGACAGCGCGGGGTCGTAGTGCCGGAGGGAGCAGTTGATGATGCCCGTCTTCACCCCGAATTCCCGTTCGCCACGAGCGAGGCCGCGCCGCTCAGCGACGATGACTTCATCCATCGTGAGGCCCTGGCGGGTGCTGAGGTGGGGGCAGTAGCGGACCTCCAGATAGCGCAAATTGTCCCGGGCCGCGTCCTCGACCATTTCGTAGGCGACCCGTTCAATCGCCTCGGGTGACTGCAGCAGCGGGATCGTGAGGTCGAACCGTTTGAGGAATTCCTCGAGGTCGTGGGCGTTGTCCACCACCATGTAGCGGCGGAGCGCCTCCGGATCGGTGGTGGGCAGCACGAATCCAGCATCCCGGGCCAGTTCAACCATGGTCCCCGGGCGGAGCGAACCGTCGAAGTGAACGTGCAGCTCCGCCTTGGGAAGCCGCGCGATCAGGTCACGGGTGAGCATCGGTCTCCGGGGCGCTCTGCCGCGCCGACACGATGACCCGGATGATGGCGCCGGCTCCGAGCGGACTGTCCGGATCGAGCCGGATGCCCCGGCCGTCGGTGAGGTAGGCCCGGCCCTCGGCCAGGGCACTCCCCCACTCCGCGCTGGCCGCGGCGACCGCGATGCCGGCGGCGACGCCCGGCTCGACCGAGACCAGCCGGTCGTTGATGAAGACTGGAATCATGGAGGTGTCACCCGGGTCCAGCGTTGGTTCCTGGGACCGTGAACCGGCGACGGCAACCGCCGGACCCAGTCGATGAAGGCATCGAGATCCGTTTTGCCGCTTGGCGTCTGCTTCTTGCCCCTCAGCATATTGAACCCGCCACCCCCTCCGGCCAGAAAATCGCTGAGCGCCAGGCGGTAGTGGCGACGGGCATTGATGGCACGTCCCCGCGAGGTTCGGATCGAGAGAACCCGGTCGCCCTCGGCCCGGTGCGGGTCGTACCGG
>JANXXJ010000022.1 GCA_025350665.1 Gemmatimonadota bacterium
CCAGGGAAACCAGCCGGCACCACGACTGGTCGGCTGTCGCGGCGTCTGCCCCCACACAATCTGACTTGAGGGCAACTACTGCGGCAGGCCGGCGGAACCGGGCGGCTTCCGAACCAAACTCGCCGGCCCGCATCGAAAGGCCCGATTCGTTGTAGAGCCCGGTGTCTGGATCGACGGCCGCTACCCGCCGGAGTGAGTCGGCCACGGCCTTCGCGGCGAGGAACGACCGCAACTTCGCGATCATCAACTCGCTGTCAAACGGCTGACTGTAGAACTCCCAGGCGCCAGCCCGAAGCGCCTCCAACCGTTCCGGTCGCCCTGACTGACCGGCCGTGGTCAGAAAAATCGGCACTGCGGCCTGAAGGGTGAGTTCACTTCGCAGCCGCCGGCAGACTTCGAGGCCACTGATGTCCGGCAGCTGAACATCGAGAAAAATGACATCGGGATCGACGGCGAGAGCCTTGCCGATCGCCTGCAGCCCGGTGTAGGCGCGGATGACCCGATGGCCCTCAGAAACGAGCACGCTTTCCAGCGACCTTCCGGTCCATTCCTGATCGTTGGCCACCAGGATTGTTGCACCCGCCTGATCGGGCGGCGACCCGGAACTACCATTCATTGGCATTGCAAGGCTTCTTCGCCTCAGGGGAGGCGGTTTGTCGGTTATCGGAGCGAAGGAACCGCAACCCGTTGCGGTGATGCCACACAATCGATATCCCCGGCCCGCGCCGTTGTCTCGTACCCACCGACGCCTCCGGGTTAATCATCCGTTAATCTTTCTGGATCAACAAGTTACCTCATCAACGAGGTCCGGAAACAGTGACGACTCGGATTAACCGATCAGGTTGCCACCTCTACCCTGAGTCGGTTCTGCAATTGTCCGACCATTCCCAACCAAGAACGAACGCCTAAGTGATTTCACCGCATGGCGTAAGAGTTGCCGTTCGGGTTCCCAGCTCGAGGATTCACCGATGGTTCGGCTCTATGGGTTTGCCGCGAGAGCAGCACAGCCGTTGCATGAACTCGGCAAGTCCCCGAGATTTGCTGCTGCCTTGGGTGCTCTGCAATGGTGCCAAGCTATTGTGGGTCAAATGGATATATCGCTTCGGGCAGGTCCCTGGCCCTGAGCACGAATACTGCAAAGTTGCATCGCGTCGCCAGAAATGAACTCGAAGGGGAGGTTTGGAGTGACAAGATCCGGGCTGTGGCTTGCCTCAATCGCTCTCGCGATGATCTCGATGATCTCGAATCGCGGGGCTGCCCAGACCGGCGCCACCTCGCCGAAGGCCCAGGCATCCCGCCAGCAGCTCCAGGAAAGCCTCGCACAGATCGATCAACTGTCCAACTCGACCGGCTACAGCAGCCGGATTCGTAACGCGAAGAAGGCTGAAGCCGCCCTGCTCCGGGACCGTCTCGCCGAAGGTGATCTCCAGGTCGGGGATCAAGTCGTCCTCACCGTGGTCGGCGAGCCCAATCTGACGGGAACCTTCTCGGTATCCGCCGGCCGCGTGCTGCAGCTGCCCGGACTGCCCGAGATCTCCCTTCGTGGTGTCCTCCGTTCGGAAGTCCCGCAGTTCCTTACCGATCGACTGCAGAAGTTTCTGAAGGATCCGACGATCCGAGTCCAGACAATGATCCGACTCAGCGTGCTTGGCTCGGTCGGCAAGCCGGGGTTCTACCAGATTTCCGCGGACCAGTTGGTCGGTGACGCGATCATGCTCGCGGGCGGACCGGCCGGCAACTCCGACATTCAGAAGACGTTCGTTCGGCGGGCTGGGGTGGAGATCGTGCCGCGGGAATCGTTCGCCGACGGCCTGACGCGCGGCCTGACGCTCGACCAATTGAACCTCCGGGCGGGTGATGAGATCGTCCTCGGGTCGAAAAGCACCGGCACCACGCCTCTGCTGCAGTTCGGTCTACCGATCCTGTCGTTGACGATGATCGTCCTCCGGGCCGCCAAGGTATACTAGGATCACGGTGACCATGGCCGGACCAATGCCGACCAGCATGCCGACGACCGACGGGCGGGTCCAGCACGACCCTCCACCGATGGGGCGCGACGCAATGGGGCCTTTCAGTGATGACTGGGCCCCGGGGCTGGCACCAAGGGAGGAACGCGCGATTCGCGTCCTCAACCTCGCGGTCGCGGTCCTCGGC
>JANXXJ010000039.1 GCA_025350665.1 Gemmatimonadota bacterium
GACCGAGACGGTCAAGGGTCTCGTCCTGTCGTCGTTCTTCGTTGGCTATCTGGTGCTCCAGGTGGTGAGCGGAACCCTCGCCAACCGCTACGGCGGGAAGATCGTGCTCGGCGTGGCGGTGGTGTGGTGGTCGCTCTTCACCGCACTTACGCCGCCGGCCGCCGCCATCTCGCTCTCGACCCTGATTGCGGCCCGCATCGCCCTCGGTCTGGGCGAGGCGGCGGTCTTCCCGGCCTCGATCAACATGCTGGGCCGCTGGGTGCCGGTCGAAATGCGGTCGCGGGCGGTGGCGCTCTTTTCCAGCGGGCTCTCGATGGGGACCCTGGTGGCCCTGCCGGTCACCGGTTGGCTGGTGCGTGACTTCGGGTGGCCGATGCCCTTCTACGCCTTCGGGGCGGTCGGGATCGTCTGGGCGGTGATCTGGTTCCTCAAAGTCGGCAACGGCCGCGGCGTGCCGGAAGAGGTGGCTCCGGGGCCCAAGACGATTCCGTGGGGCAAGATCCTCCGGACGCCCGCCGTCTGGGCCATCGTGACCAACCACTTTGCCCACAACTGGGCCCTCTACCTGATGCTGGCGTGGCTGCCGAGCTACTTCAAGACCACCTTCGGTGTCTCGCTCGCCAGCGCCGGCATGCTGTCGGCGCTGCCCTGGCTGGTGAACTTCCTGATGGCCAACGTCGGCGGTCACCTCGCCGACCGGATGCTCAAGAACGGGGTGCCGACGACCACGGTCCGCAAGCGGATGCAGGCGATTGGGCTCCCCGGGGCCGCGGTCTTCCTGCTGGGACTCCAGTTTGCGGGGACGCCGACCGTCGCGGTGCTCATCATGTGCGGGGCGACCGCCACCCTGGCCTTCTGCATCGCCGGCTTCGGCCCCAACAGCTTCGATATCGCGCCCCGGTACGCCGAAGTGGTCTGGAGTCTCAGCAACACGTTCGCCACGCTGCCCGGCGTGATCGGCGTCTACGTGACCGGCTGGCTGGTCGATCGAACCGGGAGCTACAACGCGCCGTTCCTGCTGACGGCGGGGACCTGCCTGGCGGGGGCGGCGATCTACATGGCGTTCGGATCGGGCGAGCGGCAGTTCGACTGAGAGGTGTTCAGGACCTAACGCTCGTACAGGGTGGCGAAGTCGCGGAGCCGGCGGGTGATCCACGGCGTGAGTTGATCCCACGAGAACCGGAAGGCCCAGTTTCCCGACGGGCGGCCCGGGAGATTCATCCGGGCTTCGCTCCCGAGTCCCAGCACATCCTGCATTGGAATCAGGGCTGTGTCCGCCACCGAAGCCATGGCGGCGCGGATCAGGCTCCAGTGCATCTCCCGGCCGTCGGCGCCGAGGTACCGGAGCGCATGTTCCTTCTCCCGGGCCACGTCCTCGGCCGAGCGGGTAGAATCGCCCTCGCCGGTGGACTCCCACCAGCCGACCGTGGTGTCGTTGTCGTGGGTGCCGGTGTAGACCACCCGTTCCCGCGGGAAGGTGTGGGGCAGGAACGTGTTGGGCTCCCCGGTGATCGAGAAGGCGAACTGCAGGATGCTCATCCCCGGGAATCCCAGGTGTTCTCGGAGCAGCTCCACCTCGGGAGTAATGAGACCGAGATTCTCCGCGATGATCGGGAGCGGGCCCAGCGCGGCGGTGATCGCGTCGAACAGTCCGGCGCCCGGGCCCTTCACCCAGCGCCCGTTCTCCGCCGTGGCCTCGCCGGCCGGCACTTCCCAGTAGGACTCGAAGCCCCGGAAATGATCGATCCGGACCAGGTCGAAGCGCTCGAAGGCGCTCCGCATCCGCCGGATCCACCAGTCGTAGCCCTGGGATGCCATCTCGTCCCAGTCATAGATCGGATTGCCCCAGAGTTGACCGGTGGCGCTGAAGTAGTCGGGTGGCACCCCCGCCTGCACCAGGGGGCGTCCGTCGGCGTCGAGCTTGAACAGCGACCGGTTGGCCCAGACATCGGCCGAGTCGTGGGCCACGTAAATGGGGACGTCACCCATGAGGGAGATGCCGCGCTCCCGGGCGGCCTGCCGCAGGGTGTCGAACTGGGCGAAGAACAGAGCCTGCCCCCGCCGGTACTGCTCGATTTCCGGGGCAAGCGTCGAACGCCATTGGTCGAGGGCGGCCGGATTGCGGAGCGCCGCGCCTGGCTCCCAGTCGGTCCAGGCTACGCCGCCGTGGGCGTCCTTGAGCGCCATGAAGAGGGCGTAGTCTTCGAGCCACCAGCCCTGTTTGGCCACGAAGGCATGATAGCCGTCGCCGGGGATCAGGGCGACGATCGCTTCGTGGAGGAGGGCTCGCTTGTGAAGGATGACCCGGGGGAAGTCCACCGTATCGGCTGGGGAGTCGCCCGCGTCACCGGGGAGATGCACCAGGAGCGGGTTCCCGGCGAAGGCGGAGAAGCACTGGTAGGGCGAATTGCCATAGCCGGTGGGGCCCAGGGGGAGCATCTGCCAGATCTTCATCCCGGCGTCGGTCAGGAAGTCGAGGAACCGGTGGGCATCCGGGCCCAGGGCGCCGATCCCGTGGGGTCCGGGGAGCGACGTCGGGTGGAGCAGAATGCCGGCGGAGCGTGGGATGCCCATGGGGATGGGGGGTGAATATAGCCCGGGGATCCCGGCCCGGCCCCAAGGCCCCCCGTTCCCTCGCATCCCATCGGGAGGTAGCTTTCCCCGTGGCCCCCAACCCGGGCCTTTCCCCAACAATTCGCGGAGGTTGTATGGCGCGTCGGTGGTCCTCGTTGGTTGGTGGTATCGCCCTGGTGGCCACGTTGTCCGGCCGGGCAGTTGGTCAGCCTCAGACCATGCTCGACCTCAACACAGCGACCAGAGAGCAGCTGGTGGCATTCAAAGGCATTGGGGCGGCCTACGCCGACAAGGTGATCGCCGGCCGGCCGTACAAGATGCGGAGTGAGTTGGTGGCGCGGAAGATCATGCCGGCCACGGAGTACCTCAAGATCAAGAAGATGCTAACGCCGACGTCGAACGATGCGGCCGAGGCGGCGTTGAACAACATGCCGGGGCCCGCCGGTCCGCCCAAGGACGCCGAGGGCCGCCTCAACATCAACAGCGCGAGTGCCGAGGATCTGGCCGCGCTGCCGAGCATCGGGGAGGGGTATGCCGACAAGATCGTCAAGGGACGGCCCTACTCGTCGTTCTCGGACATGGTCAAGCGGAACATCATTCCCGCCGCCGCGCTGAACCGGGCCCGGGCCCGGCTGTTCATTCAGTAATCCGAACGGCTGGGTGGAATGGAGAGGGGGCCGGCTCAGGAGCCGGCCCCCTCTTGGTTATCCTGTGGGCTACGGGGATCCGGGCCCGAGTGGTGGATACGGCGTCAGCGATCGGCGCGGGAGGCGCCCGGCTGGCGATCGAAGCAGCTACCGAAAGTGAACGGGGCGGCCCCCGCGGAGCCGCCCCGTTCATTATTCCTGCTCGCCGTAATTGCGCTCAAGGAGCAAGATCAGCCTTCACATCGAGCCAAGTATCGCCACCGTAGTCATGGCCCCGAATGGCCAGTCGGTGGCCACCTGCAATCACTCCCGGTACGACGAAGACCGGCTTGCCATTGTCGGCGCAGTTGTCATGCTGCCACCAACCATTCGCGTTGAATCCGCCGAAGCCTTCGGTCGCAATTGCCTTGTCCGTGATGTTGGCGCCGTCCAGGTAGACCTGAGCGTCATTGTCCAACCGGACCGTAAGCGTCAGAGTACCCGGGTACGGAGTGGTGAAGGACTTCTGCACAATGATGTCCGTGCCGACCGCCCATTGCACCGCGGGCGCACCAGAAGGGAGGGCCGATATTCCGCAGGATCCGGTGCTGCCGAACGGGGCCGAACCCGGCGTGCCGGCAAAGGCGGTATTCCACCAGTTGCTCGGAGCCGCGGCTGATCCGCCGGTGAAGCCGCCCGTCCTGTTGTTGCTCCCATCAAACACTACGTCAGTGATGTACGAGTATCCGCCCGACCGATAGTCGAATACGTTCACCGGAGCGTAGGCTGCCGCGGCATGGAACGTCAGCGTCCCCTGCTGCAACGGGATCCCACTCGTCGACGCGGCCTGCGCGTCCGGCAACCCCGGCCCGAACGACAGGTACTTCGGGATGAACGGATCAAAGCTTTGGGCCGGGTACCCCGCTGGCGATCCCACCCCCGGATGGGGAACAAAGTCCGAAGATTCGACTCCGTCCACTCGGGGTCCGTTAACGGCAGCCGTCGCGAGCCCGAAGCCGCTGGCGGTGATCGTAAAGCTCGCCGCGCTCGGCAGGGTCCAATTCACCGACGACAGGCCAGCCAGATCCGACAGCACGACGCCACCCGCCAAAATCGGGTATCCAGGAGCCGCGCTAATGTTGCTGCCCACCCAGTGGACCTTGGCATTACGACAAGGCTGACCGAACAAGTCCGTCACCAGGGCCGTCGCGGTAATCGTCGAACCGGGGGTCGTGCTGACGCCATCCCCGGCCTGGATCTCCATCTTGCAAGGTAAGGCAAGCTGGAAGTCGCTTTGGAGCAGGGTCTGCCCGCCGCCACCGACGTGGATGAAGCTCGCCATCAGCGGCTGGGGCTGGATCAGATTGGCCAGATGGTGCCCGGCCACGCGCCACTGACCCCGCCAGACGCTCGCGAACACGTCCTTGACCGACGAATGCAGGCCGCCGAGTACCGGACAGGGGGCCGGGGCTTCGACCAAGGCTTCCGTGAAAGACGTGTGCTGGCCATGGAGCGCCACCGTTTCTCGCTGGGCACTGTTGACTGTGCCGCCCAAGCTAGGTGCCAAGTCGCAAACGAAGGCGGTGGCCGGAACGGTCAGCGAAGACGAAGGATCCGACGAAACGATGCTGACGCAGGAACCGAAGGTCGGGATGTCGACCGAGATGTTCGCCGCCGCGCAGGGCTGGACCGTGTACGTCGCCGTTGGTCCGGAACTCGGCAACTGCGGCGGAATCACAATGCCGATGGGGCTGCCCGTGACGGTCGTCGTGGAAACGGTACCGCCGGTCGTGAGATTCACTGTGGCGGTCGCGCACGGCACGCTGTAGTCGCCGGCCGGGGTGCAGAGGGCCCGATTCTCGATCCGGAATTTGATCTGGGCGGTGCTGCCGTCCTTCCGGGCGACAAATTCGTCGGTATCGATGTTCTTCAGGTCCTTGCCGCTGTTCCGGGTCTCGACGTCGGCATAGCCAATGATCTTGGTACCGACGTAGATGCGGACCCGGTAGAAGACGGCATCGGCCACCGGCACTTTCCACTTGAAGTGGTAATGGCCGCCATCGTCGTTGTCGTCATTGGCGTCGTCGTCCGAATCACCGTTATACGGCCGGTCGAGCTTGACCACGTCGCCGGTGGTACCGAACGGGAAGGTCGACACGAAGACTTCGTTGCCCGACACCGTCTTGCAGGGGGTGGCCGGAGTGATGTCGTTCTCGGTCGCCGCGGCACCCTGGGGCGGAGCGAGCTCGCACACCTTCGCCGTCGGCTGGAGGTTGGCGTTGAACTGGCCCTTGGACCAGTTGGGGCTATTCCGCGGATTCGGGACCAAAGGAGGCAGGAAGAAGAAATCCCGATTGCCGCTGAGATCATTGTCGGCGTTGATGTGATTGCCGTCGGAGATGACCTTGGCCGGGGTGCCGGGCTGGGTCGACGCATCCGTTCCCGTACCCGCTGCGCAAGCGCCCAGCACGCCAAGCGCCGCTAAACCCAACAACTGTTTGACGGCTCGCCGCCAACTAACGGGACCTGTGCTCATCATTCCCCCAATGTCTGTTGAAGAATCAGGACCGATTGGCCCTTGGTAAGAAACTACCGCGGCCCGCCCCGCCTCACTAGGGGCAACCCCACGGTTCCGCCCCCTTGATCGGGGGAGCATCGGCGGTAACAGAAGCAAATGCAGCAAGTTAGGGGCCGAAGTTGTCAAACAAGGCGACAGCAGCGTTACTGTCGAAATACCATTCACTTACAGGATTGTGATGCGGGCCCGGCGAGTCAGGCCAAGGGGTCCAGCAGCAGCATGTGCGGCGGGGCCGCCTCAGCTCACGGGCTACCGGCCCTTTGACTTGAGGGCCTGGAAGGCCGGCCGGTCGGCCAGCTTCTTCCACCACCAGTGGACGTTCCCGCCAACTTCGAACGTATGGTCCGGATTGAGCGCCACATACTTCTGGAGCAATCCGATGGCGCCGTCGAGATCCCCGAACTGGACCCGCATAACCGCCTCGTAGCCGGGCAACTCCTGGTCGGGGTCGATCGTCCGATCCGCTCGGGCCCGTGCCAACACCCGCTCGGCGCTGTCCCGGAGGGCTGTGGCCTGTGCGCCCGATAACGTCAGGCCGGCGCGCCCGATCACCCCGCCGACGATCTGCTGCGCGTTGTGGGCCCAGTACCCGCGCGTGGCCACCGGGGCCAGCGATTCGACCTCGGCCGCCAGCTTCCAGGCCGCCGGGACGTCGGGCTTCTGGTCCACCGTCAGCATCAGCCACAGCTGGCAGGCGGCAAAACGGAAGTCCTTGGGGTATCGGCGACGGCCCTCGGCACACCACTTGTTCGCCTCCCCGAAGGCCTCGGTGTCGTAGGAGGCCCAGAACATCCGGTTGAGAATGACATCACTGTTCCGTAGATACGCGTCGGCTTGGTACGCGGAACGGGCATCCTTGAGCGCGGCGTAGACGTCGGCCGGGGTTTCGTTGTAGTCCAGCATGCTTAGAGTCGCGAACGCCGATGCCATCGTGGGATCGATCTGGGTCGCCTGGGTCAGGTCGGTCTTGGCGCTTGTCAGGAGTTGCTTGCGGGCGACCGGATCGGCCGTCTGCTGGAGCTGCCAGGATGCGAGCTGAAGAGTGCCCCGGAGCGCCAGCGCCTTGGCGTTACCACCGTCGATCGCCAGCGCCCGGCCGGCCAAACCGAGGCCCTGATCGACCAGCCTGCCTCGGACACCGACCTCCCGTTCGAGACGGGCCAGCTGGTACGTCAGCTCGCCGCGGAGAATGATCGGTTCGATCCAGCCGCCATCGGCCGCTTCCGCCTGCTGCAACAGACTGTCAGCCCCGGTCAGCAGGGTCTTGGCACGGGCGGGATCCGACACGTCGGCCAGTTCGGCGTCCTTCCGCATCGTTTCGGCCCGGCGGACCAGGCTCCAGGCCGCCGGATTCTTGGTGGCCGCCTGCTGCTCGCGGAGCGCGATTTCGCCACCGAGCCAGGCGCGAAGACTGCGGGACACCTCCTGCGCTACGGAATCCTCCGCCGCATACAACTGGCTCTCGGGTACCACGAAACTGACGTTGTCACTCACCGGGCCGTTGGCGTCGCGGAGGCGGGTGGTGACCCGGACCCGATCCTTCCCCTCGGGTTCAACCGAGCCGATCACCAGCGTCCCGGCGCTGACGGCTTTGAGGATACTGTCCGGCGGCGTGTCCGTCCCGCGATAGGGCGCGACACCGTTCGGCGAGACGACCGTGAGGGTCTGTACCTGACTCAGCGCCCGAATCAGGCCTTCCGTGAGACCGTCCGCAATCGGCCGCAGTCGATGGTCGGGGCTATTGTCCGTGAAGTAGGCGACCGCGATGCGTTTGAGGAGCGGATCGACGGTCTTGGGTACGGGCGGCTTGGCCATGACGCGCCAGGCGCCGAACCCGGCGACCGCGAGCACCACAGCCGCGATCCCGATTGTGGCGGGTCGCCGCCAGACCGGGACGACCGGCGCCGGCGGGGCTTCCTCCCCGGCATACGCCATCGAGGCGCCGGTCGGCACCCGCCGGGTGGCCGTGTGCCGCATGGTCACCCGGCGGGTCGCCGTGGCGCCTAACGGGACACCCAGAATGGCCGAGAAATCCGCCGCGGTCTGGGGCCGGTCGGTCGGCGTCTTGGCCAGCGCCGCGAAGATCGCCTCCTCGACCTCTTCCGGCACCGAACTCCGGACGATCCGGATGCTCGGCACCGTCTCCATCGCGTGCCGCGCCATGATCGCCATGGCGTTCTTGCCCGTGTACGGCGGCTCCCCCGCCAGCATCTCGTAGAGCATGCAGCCCAGCGAATAGATGTCGGCCGTGGGGCCCACCGTTTCGCCGGCCGCCTGCTCGGGCGCCATGTAGACCGGCGTGCCGAGTGCCATGCCGGTCTGGGTCAGCTTCTGGGCGCCGCCTTCGGATGCCAGCTTGGCGATCCCGAAGTCCGCGACCAGCGAGTGGCCGTTCGACAGCAGGATGTTTTCAGGCTTGATGTCCCGGTGGACGATCCCCTGCTCGTGGGCATGGCCCAAGGCGCTGGACACCTCCAGCGTGATCTGGATCGCGTCTTCGATCGGGAGCTGGCTCGCACGGTCCAGCCGGTCGCGCAACGATTCGCCCTTGACGAAGGGCATGACGTAGAAGAGCAGCCCATCGGCCGTGCCGGAGTCGTAGAGGCCCAGGATATGGGGGTGCTGCAGCTTGGCGGCGAGCTTGATCTCCCGTTCGAATCGGTCTCCGCCAATCGAGGCGGCCAGTTCCGGGAACAGCACTTTGACCGCGACCTCGCGGTCGTGCTTGGTGTCCCGGGCCAGGTAGACCACGGCCATGCCCCCACGGCCGAGTTCGCGAACGAACTCGTAGCGGTCCTGGAGTGCTGCCTGCAGTTTCGGGAGAATGTCGAGCTCGGCCACGCTCAAAAGTATGCAGGCGGGGCCGCGATTGCACCACCCACGGCGCCCGGAGGTTAGGCCAGTTCCCGACGGAGGGCGGCC
Source organism: Gemmatimonadota bacterium (assembly GCA_025350665.1). GTDB lineage: Bacteria > Gemmatimonadota > Gemmatimonadetes > Gemmatimonadales > GWC2-71-9 > SHZU01. The sequence goes on from JANXXJ010000039.1 coordinate 8,701, forward strand.
ACCAGGGCGTCCACGTCCGCCTCGGAATTGAAGAGGTGGGTGGAAATCCGGTTTCCGTTCAGCCACTGTCCGGGGACGACCTTCACCACCACCCGGTGCCGCTCGTAGAGCTGGCGGTAAAGGCGGTCGCTCGGGACGTCGGCGGGCAGGGTGTATGTCAGCAGGGGCGAGGCCAGCGGGCCGGCCGGGGCGCTCACCACCGTGAGCCGGGGGACGTCCGCGAGGGCGGCGTAAAGGCGGCTCCGGAGCGAGAGGTTGTGAGCCTCGGTGGCCGCGGGGCCTTTGCCCGTGAGGTAGTCGAGGGAGGCGCCCAATCCGATCAGCCCCGGGATGTTCCGGACCCCCGAGGACCCCGAGTAGGAAACCCGGCCGGCCTGCAGCGCGATCGGGTCGACTCGGGCTCCCAGCCCTTCTCTCAGGTAGAGGATGCCGGTGCCCTTGGGGGCCAGCAGCCACTTGTGCCCGCTGGTGACGTAGACGTCGGCGCCGAGTGCCTTGACGTTCACCTGAATCCCGCCGGCGGCCTGGGCGGCGTCCACCACGCTGACTGCGCCTCGGGCCCGGGCCAGCGCGGACAGCTCGGCCACCGGCATCCGGAGGCCCGTCGATGTCAGGAGGTGGGAGAAGGAGAGGACCCGGGTGTCCGGCTTGATGGCCCGGCTGAACCGGTCGACGATCTCGGCGGCATCATGCAGGTCCGGTGGGATCCGGACCTCGTCGAGGATGACACCGGCGGTGCGGACCAGATAGTCCCAGCAGGACCGGCCGCCGGGGTGTTCCTGATCGGTGGTGAGGACCCGGTCGCCCGGTTTGAGATGAAGGCCCTGGGCCACCCAGTTCATGCCTTCCGTGGTGGAACTGGTGAGGACGATCTCGTCTTTGCCGCAGCCGAGGAAGGCGGCGGCGGTTTGACGGACGTCGTCCTGGGCGGTTTCGAGGGATCCGTAGCCGTAGGAGACGGGGTTCCGTTCGAGTTCGCGCCAGACCTCCATCACCCGGTCGATCACCGGCCTTGGCGTGGGGCCCAGGGATCCGGTCTGGAGGTAGACCAGGCCGTCGTCGAAGAGAAAATCGGATTGGAGCTCGGCAGGCCGGCTTCGAGTGCTCGGCCGGTCGGGTCCCCCGGCACCGATGAGGGACAGCCCGCCCAGAACGCCGAGGAATGCCCGTCGGTCCGGAGGGGCCGTCAAGCGGCTACCGAAGGGCCTGGACGATGGCGAGCGTGGTGGCGACCGTGCCGAGCCAGAACAGGAACATCCACTTGATCAACTCGGCCTTGAACGACGTCATCTCGCTCCGGATCTGAGCGAACCCGCTGTCCATCTTGCCCTCGAGCTGGGCGAAGCGCTGGCTGGTCTGGATCTCGAGTGTGGTGAGTCGGGTCTCGACGGCCACGAATCGATCGTCCATCTCGGCCTTGAGGTCGACAAAGCGCTTGTCCATCCTGGCCTCGAGGTCGACCAGGCCCTGCTCCATCTTGGCCTCGAAGCCGGCAAGCCGCCGCTCTACCTTGGCTTCGAAGGCCGCGAATCGGCGGTCGAGCCGGAGGTCCTGTTCGGCGAACCGCTGCTCCAGCCGGCTGTCGAACCGGGTGAAGTTGACCTCGTTAAGGTGCCGCAGGTCGGTTTGGTACGTGGCGTCCACCTGGTTGAACCAGTTGACGAGTTCGTTGGCGATGTCGTCCCCCATGACTTCATAGAAGTGCCGGGAGAGCTTGGCGGTGACGGGCATCCGAAGATCCGGTTGTTGACCGTCACCACCATAATCTACGCTCGGCCCCTCGCCGTCATCAATCCACCGCAATCCGGGCCATTCCGCCGCCGGGTCAGGGCTGGGCCGAAATCAGGCCGCGAACCACGTCGGCCAGGGCCCGCACCCGGGCCGGATCGCCGGCGCCCGGCGCTTCGCCGTCGAGGCGAAGGGCCAGTTTGCCTAACGTCGCCTGCCGGCGGGCGCCCGACCCGTTCTCGGCGGCGCGGAGTTCGTCCGCCACCTTTGAGAGCCGGTCTGGACGCAGGCCTTTGCCGCGCCGGAGCTGGTCGACGTACGCCTTGGCGACCACGAACTTCGCCGGCCAGGTGATGTGGGGCTGCATCTGGGGATTGAACTGCTCCATTTGGACCAGCTTGGCTGCGTCGATCTCGTTCTGGGTCAACTGGTCGGTGGGGACCAGTTCGAGGATGTCGAGTCCGCGGGCGATCTCCGACCCGTAGACATGGCCGTTGTACCAGTATGCCGACCATTCGCCCGCCTGCATGATCTTGTCGGCGAGCAGCGGCCCGCGGTCGAAGTAGCCGACCTCGAACGGCTTGGCGGCATCGGTGAAGTCGATCATCGAAATCCCGCCCTGGTACCAGGACTGGAGGAAGATGTCGCGGCCCGGCACCGGAATGATCGAGCCGTTGTGGGCCACGCAGTTCTCGAACTCGGTCTGGGCCGCCGGCAGCTTGAAGAAACTTGCCGGAGTCATCTTGCGGTCGGCAATCGTGAAGAAGGCGTCAGCGCCCCACTCGGCCCGATCGGTGGCCCGGCACCGCGGCGCGCTACCGCCGCCCCACTCATCCGTAAACAGGACCTTGGTAGCATCGTTGTTGAACGTCGCCGAATGCCAGTAGGCGAAGTTCGGGTCGCTCACCTCGGTGATCCGCTTCGGATCGGCCGGATTGCCGATGTCGATCAGGATGCCGTTGCCGGAGCAGGCCCCCGCCGCGATGTGGTATTCGGGGAAGACCGTGATGTCGTGGCACTGGTTCGTTTCCGAGGTCATCTGGGTCCCGGGCCCGTTGTCGCCACCCTTGGCGAGGCCCGCGATGGCGCCGGACGCGTCGGCGAAGAGCCGCGGGTGCGCGATCACCTTCGCGTCCTGCGGCGAGGCCAGCGGCACCTTGATGACGTCGATCCGGAACAGCGAGGTGTTGGGATCTTCCTCGGGGCGGAGTCCCGAACAGCCCTCGAGTTCCTTGCCCGACCGGACCACGCTGGTGCCCGAGACGTAGACGTACAGCGTGCCCTTGTCGTTCGGATCGGGGACGAGCGTGTGGGTGTGGGACCCGCGGCAGGTCTGAACCGCCGCCACGATCCTGGGATGATCGATGTCGCTGATGTCGTAGATCCGGACCCCGCGGAACCGGTCGGCGCTCACGGTGTCGGTGACGCCCTGGTTGCCGCAGTCGAGCCGGGCGCTGGTGGCCTGGATCGAGATGAAGAGCAGGTTCCCCCAGACTGACGGGTCGCCCTGGTTGCCGGGGCAGACGACGGCCGTCCGGAGCGTGGGCGCCGATGGGGTGGAGACGTCCCAGATCTGGAAGCCGTTGTAGTTCCCCTGGAAAACGAAGGGTGCCCGGAAGGCGAGGTCCGAGTTGCCGAAGGCCCCGGTGACACCGGATGGATCGAAGAAGCCGGCCGGCCGAGGGACGTTGGCCACCAGCGAGAGGCCCTTCGCGGCCTGGCCTGCATCGGTGACGCCGGGCTTGAGCCCGACTCGCGGATCCTGCGCCCGCGCCGCGGACGGCAAGGCCCCGAGGAAGAGCAGGAACAGCGACAGGCGAACGGCCGACCGGGCGGGAATGTGGGGCATTCGGTACCTCATGGGGTGAATCGGTCCCGGCGACGGGATCAGGGTTTGGGGTCTGCGGTGGAGAGCAAGGCCCGCATCCGGCGAATTTCGGCGCGCTGGTCGGCGTCGACGTCGGTGGCGAACCGGAAGATATCAGTGTCCTGGCCGGCGCCCTGGGTCCCGAAGAGTTTGGTCACCATCGTGATGGCGCCCTGGTGGTGCCGGATCATCCCGGCCAGGAAGAGCTGCTCGAACGCCGGGCCGGTGGTCCGCTCCAGTTCCGCAATCTGCGCGGCGGTCAGCATGCCAGGCATGAGGTGCTCGCCGCCGTCGGGGTGATGGTGCCCGGCCTCGGCGCTCGGCGCGTCCTCGTGGCGGTCGAGGAGCCAGTGCCGGATCAGCCCGATCTCATCCTTCTGTGACACCGTGATCCGTTCGGCCAGCATGCGGAGCGGGGTGCGCGTCGTTCGGCTGGGCACCATGGCCGCCAGCACCAGCGCCTGCCCGTGGTGGGCGATCATGCCCTGCATGAATTCGACATCGGCCTGGGTGTAGCGGAGCCGGCCGGTGTCGGCGACGCCGGCCAGGGTCAGCGCGATGTTCAATGAAGCGAGTATCATGGTCATGGACCGATTCCTCCGGACAGAAACTACCGCGGCCACGGGGTGGACGGAATGCTGGTTGGTCGATGAGCGCCGCCGCCGTACCTTACGATACCCAATCGGTCAGGTCACATGTCTCACCCAATCAGATTGAGCCTGGTCGCCGTCGCGCTCCTCGTGGGAGGCGCCCCCCGGCCGCGGGACCCGATGGTTCGGGTCGCGGCCCATGCCTGGGCCTGGATTTCCCCCGACGACCGCTCCGCCAACGGCGCGGTGATCGTCGGTGATTCCATCGCCCTCGCGGTCGATCCCGGACTCACGCCCGCCATCGCGCGGCGGTTCCTGGCCCGGGCCGCCGCCGTGACCGGCCGTCCGGTTCGCTACATCGTGCTGACCCACTGGCATCCCGATCACGCGTTAGGCATCACCTGCCAGGCGGATCGCCGCCCCGTGGTGGTGGCGCAGGACAACGCCCGCCGGGCCCTCACCGACCGGGCCGCAGCGGTTGCGGCCGCGATGGCGAAAGGGGCCCGGACTCCCGCCGAGCGCCTGGAACTCGAGAGTTGCCGGCCGGTCGCGCCGGACCGGGGCATTGCCAGCCGGGACCGGTTCGATCTGGGCGGCCGGACGGTCGAGGTCTTCCACCCCGGCCCCGCCCACACCGACGGCGATCTCATTGTCTGGGAGCCCACCGAACAGGTCCTCGTGACCGGCGACATCTTCATGCACTCGGCCAGCCCCGCCATGGGCGAGGCCTCGCCTATGGCGTGGGTCCGGGTCCTCGACTCGCTGGTCGCGCTCGAACCGGCCGCCGTCGTGGCCGGGCACTTCGGCCCGAGCCGGCCGCGGGATCTGCTCCGGTTCCGGGATTATCTGAAGACGCTGGTGCGGCGGGTGACGGACCTGGTCGATGCGGGCGTGCTGCCCGACAGCGTGCCGAGTCGCATCGACATGTCCGATTTCAAGGATATGGCCCAGTACCCCCAATTCGACGCCACCTTCGCCGGCAACGCCCGCCGGGTGGTGGCGGCGCTCGCCGCGGCCCGGCGTTAGGTAGATCTTTTTCGGTCGGTTCACCCTCCGATCGTGACCAGTTCGATCCGCACCGACTTGCCCAACGCACGGGCCACCTTCTCGAGGGTTTCGAGAGAGACGTTTCCGGTCGCCCGTTCGAGCTTGGCGATCTGCTGCTGGGTGACCCCGATCAGCCTGCCCAGTTCGGTTTGTGACAACTGCGCCCGCCTGCCGAGCCCATCGGACCTCAAGTGCCGCCGCGAGCTTGCTCCGCACCCCGACCCACAGCACCGTGGCCCCCTTGGGTGCCGAAACCCGCTTCGAGGGCCGGGCCGGGGCATCGCCGAATTCCAAGCTGGTCTCGAGCCAACCTTCCAATGCCTCGGCCGCCCCGGCCTCGATCGAGGCCCGTCCCTCGATGAAGGTCTGGCACCCAGGACAGTCGGGAAACTCCGCCAGCCTGAACTTGCCATCGGTCGTCACGATTGCCGCGTAGCGCATCCGGAATACTCCCTGAAGTTCAAGGTCCCGATGGGCATGTCCCTTCGCGGGTGCGGCACCGTGGTCGTGCCCGGCCGGCTGTCATGCCGGAAATGGACATGGGAGCCCCTCGTGCGGGCCTCGAACCAGCCATCGGCTCGGAGTCTGATGATCACGTCGCGGGATGTAATGGCCCCGGCTATCTAGGCCGGGGGGCTGGAATGGAGGTAACCGAAACGACGCGAGTCGTATCAAAGCAACGGGCAGGCGAGGGCCCGCGCCGGGCAAATTAGCCGGATCGCCTCACTGCCACGATTGGGTTGGCACCGCCGCCGGGACCGGCAGTGAGCGGAGGTACGTCACCAGCTTCCAGACGATGACCGGCTGCAGCGTCCCGCCGAAGGCCGGCATGCCCATCGGCCGGCCGTAGTAGATCGACTGGAATACCGCGCCATCGGTCCCACCGTACTTCCAGCGACCATCGCTCAGGCTCGGGCCCATGAATCCGGTGGCGCCGCCGCCGTGGCAGCCGTCGCAATTCATCGAGGTGAAGAGTTTGCCGCCTTCCTCGGCGGACTTGGCGTCGCCGGCGTAGGGGTTGGTCATCTCGGTCGCGGGCGGTTCCAGGCCGTCGACCGCGATGTGCTGCTCGTAGCGAATCGCCGGCGGCGGTGCGGTCGCGGTCCGGCTGCCGGCCGGGACCGGACCCTTGGCGATGGTGCAGGCCGCAGCCGCGACGAGAGCGGGGACCGCGAGTGAGTATCTCACAGCCCGAACACCCAGACCATGCCGCCCTGACTGGTATGGCGACCGAGTTCTTTGGCGTAGTCCGCGGGGTCGCGGACGTCCTTGGGGTCGTCGGACCGGGTGTCCCCGGAGAGGAGGGCCCAGTCGCCGCCGATGCCCGAATACACGGCGACGTACTGTTTGCCGTCCGGTCCCTTGAAGGTGATCGGCGCGGCCACCACGCCTGATCCCACCTTGAAGCTCCAGAGCACTTTGCCGGTCCTGGCATCGGCGGCGCGGAACCAGCCGTCGAGCGTGCCATAGAAGACCACGTTGCCCGCCGTGGCCACGGCCCCGCTCCAGACCGGGAATTTTTCCTTGATCTCCCAGACCCGGTGTCCGGTGGTCGCGTCCCATGCCACGAAGGCGCCCATATTCCCGCCCGGTCCCACGGTGTAGGGCGTGGTGGCGCCGATGTACGGCGTGCCGCGCAGCCGGGTGGTTTTTTCGGTCGCGTAGTTCATGCACATGTTGACGGTGGCGAGGTAGAAGAGCCCCGTCTGGGGGGAATAGGCGGCCGGCGAGGCCGGACTCTTGCCCCCTTCGAGACTGGGACAGATGTAGTTGATCGTGCCGCGGGAAGCGCCGGTCTGCTTGGTGGTGTCGAGCACCGGACGCCCGGTCTTCAAGTCGATCGACCTGGCCCAGTTGGCGAACACGTACTTCTCGGCCAGAAGGACCTCGCCGGTGGTCCGGTCCATGGTATAGGCAAAGCCGTTCTTGTCGAAGTGGACCAGGGTCTTTCGTTTGACGCCCTTGATCGTGAGATCGGCCAGGATCATCTCGGCGTTCGAGTCGTAGTCCCAGTTGTCGTTCGGCGTGAACTGATAGGCCCAAATCAGCGACCCGTCGCCGGGGCGCCGCGCCAGGACGCTGTTGGTCCATTTGTTGTCGCCGGCTCGCTGTTCCGGATTGTAGGGCCCGGGGTTGCCGACCCCGAAGTACACCAGGTCGAGCGCCGGATCGTACGACAGCCAGCCCCACACCGGGGCGCCGGCCTTCTTCCACGCATCGGCCGGCCAGCTCCTGAGGGCCAGGTCCTTGCCCTGATCGTAGAACGCCTTGAACGTGCCGGGCCGGGCCAGCACCTCGGCGTCGGGACCGACGTTATAGCCGGTCCAGGCCGGGGCCCCGGTGGCGAGGTCGAGGGCCTTGGTCCAGCCCCGGATTCCGTACTCCCCGCCCGAGGGCCCGACGATGACCCGGTTGCCGGCAATCATCGGGGCCATCGGCATCGTTTCGCCGTTCGACACATCGCCGACCTTCACGTTCCACACCTCCCGGCCGGTTTTCGCGTCCACGGCGATGGTGTGCCCGTCGAGGGTGTTGTAGACGACCTTGCCTTGGGCGTAGAAGGCGCCGCGGTTGATGGCGTCGCAGCAGGCCATGCCTAACGCCGCCTGATCGACGTCGGGCCGGTATTTCCACCGGAGCGGGAAGCCCTCCTTGGTCAGGTCGAAGGCGTAGAGCACGTCGGGCCAGGGCGTTACCACGTACATCGTGCTGCCCACCACCAGCGGCTGGCCCTCATGGCCCCGGAGCACCCCGGTCGAAAAGGTCCAGACCGGCTTGAGCCGGCCGGCGTTGGCGGGCGTGATGGTGTTGAGCCCGCTGTACCGGGTGGCCGCGTAATCCTTGCCCGGCATGGTCCACTGCCCGTCTTCCCGGGTCTGGGCGTGGGCGGGCAGGGCCCCGAGGGCGAAGGCGGCGGCGAAGACGGCTCGAACCGCGGTCCGGGCAGCAAGTCGGGAAGGCATGCTCACCTCGAGTGGCGCAATGTGACGGGTTGTTGATTGGATATAGGGCGCCGGCTCCCGCTTGGCAACCGACCGCGTCGCGCATCGGGAGGCCCGGCTCGGACCTCGTGCGACTGGACGGGCTCTGGCGGCGCCGTATCTTCGTGGGGCGGTTGTTCGGCCGCCCGCTCTCCCAGCCTTGGATCTTCCATGACCATCTCGTACAGTCTTGCCCTGCGCGGTCTTCTGGCGCTCGCGCTCGTTCCCGGTGCGCTGGCGGCGCAGGACACCGCGCCCCGCAAATGGTCCGTGGAAGAGATCCACGGCCCGGCCCGCCGGATCGCGTTCACCACGACCGAAGGCACCTGGATGTCGGTGGATGTCTCGCCGGACGGGAAATCGATCGTGTTCGACCTGCTGGGCGATCTCTACACGGTGCCGATCGGCGGAGGGAAGGCCGCCCGCCTCACGAGCGGCACGCGATGGGACGCCACGCCCCGCTATTCGCCCGACGGGACCCGGCTGCTCTTTGCCTCGGACCCGACCGGCTCGGACCAGATCTGGGTCATGCCGGCCGCGGGCGGTACGCCGCGCCAAGTCACCCAGGAAGGCATCTACCAGTACCTCCAGCCCGCCTGGGACCCGAGCGGCGATTTCATCCTTTCGCTTCGGGAGACTCGGCCCTTCGCACCGAGCGACTGGGTGATGGTGAACCTGGGCGGCGGGCAGGGGACCATCGTGGCGGAGCCCGGCGCCACCGGGGTGGCACCGAGTGCCGATGGACGCTGGCTCTACTACGCCACCACGCTGGCCACCACCGGCAGTCAGAGCCGGATCGTCCGGCTGGATCGCCGGAGCGGCGAGCGGCTCACCATCGCATCCGGGTATGAACAGCTCCGCCGGCCGGCGGTGAGCCGGGACGGACGCTGGCTCGCGTTCGTGGCGACGGTCGATGCCAAGCCGCGTCTCATGGTGCGTGATCTCGAGACCGGGGTCGATCGTACCCTCTATACCGGCCTCTCGTACCTGCCGACCTGGGGGACCGACGACCTCGATGCCGCACCGGGGTTCGCATTCACCCCCGACGGCGAGTCGATCGTCTTCACCGCCGACGGGAAGATCCGCCGGGTGGCGGTGCGCACCGGTGTCACGAGCGTCATCCCCTTCTCGGCGGATGTGGACCTCACGGTCACCGAGCGGGTCCAGGCCCGCCACAAGCTGGACGACGGACCGTTCTCCCCGAAGGTGCTCCACTGGGTCCAGCGGCTCGACGGCGGCCGGTTCGTGCTTCACGCGGCCGGGCGGCTCTACCAGTACGACCCGACATCGGGCAAGGCGACGCCGTTCGCGGCCGGACCGGGGCTCGAGTTCGCGCCCGCGGTCTCGCCGGACGGGAAGAGCGTGGCGTATGTCGAATGGTCCGATGCTGAGGGCGGCCGGCTGATGATCGCTCCTGCCTCTGGAGGCCAGGCGAGGGCGATTGGCGTGCGCGCTGGTCGCTACCAGGGGATCTCGTGGTCTCCCGACGGGAGCCGGCTGGTGGTGGCCGAGCAGCGGCTCGAACCGGATGGTCTGTCGGAACAGGCCACGTTGATCAACGTGGTGGACCTGGCCGGAGCGGGCGGGCCCGATCGCCTGCATACGGCCACCACCGTCGTTCCCCGGGGCGGCTGGCGGAAGCCGTCGCAGCGCCCGACCTTCGACGCGGCGGGCGCGCGGATTTACTTCGTCGATTCCGAACCGGGCTGGTCGCTGCTCTGTTCGGTCGATCTGGCCGGCGCTGACCGTCGCTGTCACGCCCGGTTCAAGGCCGCGGACGAGATCGTCCCGTCGCCCGATGGACGCTGGGTGGCCTTCGGCGAGATGCAGGTCGCTTACCTGGCCCCGCTGCCGCCGGGTGCCCGCGAGCCAGTCGACATCGTGCCCGAAGGTGGTGCCATGCCGGTGTACCGGCTTGGTCCCCAGGGCGACTTCTTCTACTGGCGGAACGGCAGCCGGGACCTGCTCTGGAACTGGGCCCGCCAGGTGTACGAGGTGAGCGTCGCCGAGGTGGCGGACGGCGGGAAGATCACCCCGCGCGCCACCGCCATCGCCTTCGAGATCCCGAGGGCCGAGTCGAAGGGCCAGGTCCTGCTCCGGAACGCGCGCCTGGTCACCATGAAGGGAGACCAGGTCATCGAGCGGGGCGATCTCCTGGTGACCAACGGCCGGATCGCGGCGGTCGGTCCGGCGGGCCAGGTCAAGGCGCCGGCCGGCGCCACCGTGATGGACCTGAGCGGGAAGACCGTCATCCCGGGCTTCATCGACCTCCACGCCCACTACATCCTCGACGGGACCCAGTGGCAGGGGGATCTCCACCAGCAGCAGGACCCCCATCTCCTGGCCAACCTGGCCTACGGCGTCACCACCTGGCGCGATCCGTCGATCGGGAGTCGGACCCTGTTCGCGTTAGGCGAGATGGTCGAGTCCGGCGCCACGATGGGACCCCGGCTCCACGGCACCGGTGACATCTTCATCGTCTACGACCAGATCTGCTGCGGCTGGCCGAAAGATCCCGACGATGCCCTCCGGCTGGTCCGGAACCAGAAGGCCCTTGGCGCCACCTCGATCAAGGAGCACACGGTGCCCCGGCGGGATCACGTCCAGTGGATCATCCAGGCCAGCCGGGCCGAGAGCCTCCAGGTGGTCGAAGATCCGGCCCGGGGTCCTCGGCGCGAACTCCGCCCGCTCATGGACGGCGCCACCAGTCTCGAGCACGCCTTCTCGGGTCTCCCGATGAAGAACGACGTGATCCAGCTGCTGGCAAAGACGGGCGCGTTCTACGTCCCGACCCTGCTGGTGTCGGTCTTCGAGCCGTACTTCATGACGACGATGAACCCGCACGACGACGCCAAGCTGCGGCGGTTCGTGCCGCACGCCAAACTCGATCAGGAGATCCACGACCACAACCGGATCTTCATGCCTCACGAGGTGCCCACCTGGTACGCCGAGCAGCTCAAGGACCTGGTGCGGGCGGGGGGCAAGGTCGGGATGGGATCGCACGGGCAGCTCCAGGGGCTGGGCGCCCACTGGGAAGTCTGGGCCATGGCGAGCGCCGGCCTGACGCCCATGGAAGCGATCCGCACCGCCACCATGACCGCCGCCGAGACGATGGGGATGGAAGCCGATCTCGGTTCCCTCGAGCCCGGCAAGCTGGCCGACCTCATGGTGCTCGACCGGAACCCGCTGGCCGATCTCAAGAACACCACCGCCATCCGCTATGTGATGAAGGCGGGCACCCTCTGGAACGGCGACACGATGGACGAAGTGTGGCCGGTCCGGAAAACCCGTCCCCGCGCCCTTTGGGACCAGGAGAAATAACCATGTCCAGCCGCCGTGAATTTCTGGTTCGAGCTCCGCTGCTACTCGGTGCGGCCGCTGCCTGCCGTCCGGCCTCGGCTCCCGGGGCCCAGGAGGCAGCGCCGGGCACGCCCCCCGCGTTCGGCGCCGCGCCGCCCGTCGGGCCCGAGGTGTCGGCGAAGACCTTCGCCGAGGCCGAGAAGCTGATGCAGGTGACGCTGACCGACGCCGAGCGGGCCCAGGCGGCGGGCAACTGGCAGAAATCGATGGCGCCCTACCTCGAACGCCGGGCCGGGCCGCGGAAGCTGGCCATCGAGGATGCGGTGGCGCCCGCGACGGTCTGGAATCCCGCGGCGATTGCCGGGCCGTCGGGGCCGGCACGGGACCGGTTTGTCCGGAGCCAGGATGATCCGGGGCCGCTTCCAACTTCGGATGCGGACATTGCCTTTGCGCCGGTCACCAAGCTGTCCCGGTGGATCGAGCGGAAGCAGCTCACGTCGGAGCGACTGACCGGGATCTACCTCGACCGGATTGCCAAGTTCGATTCCAAGCTTCGCGCCGTCATCACGGTCACCCGCGATCTGGCGCTGGCCCAGGCGCGGGCGGCCGACAAGGAGATTGCGGCCGGGCACTATCGGGGTCCGCTGCACGGGATCCCGTGGGGCGGGAAGGATCTGCTCGACACCGCCGGCATCCCCACTACCTGGGGCGCCGAGCCGTTTCGGAACCGGGTGCCGGCGACTGACGCCGCGGTGGTCAGGCGGCTGCACGAGGCCGGGGCGGTGCTGATTGCCAAACTAAGTCTCGGCGCGCTGGCGCTGAATGACATCTGGTTCGGCGGGCAGACCATGAATCCGTGGGTGCTCGAGGAAGGATCGTCGGGCTCGAGCGCGGGGCCGGGTGCCGCGACTGCGGCCGCGCTGGTCGGCTTCTCGATCGGCAGCGAGACGGGCGGCAGCATCATCGGGCCGAGCATGCGCTGCGGCGTCACCGGCCTCAGGCCCACCTATGGCCGGGTTCCGCGCACTGGGGCGATGACGCTCTGCTGGTCCCTCGACAAATTGGGGCCGATGACCCGGAGCGTGGAGGACGGGATGCTGGTTCTCCAGGCCATCAGCGGCCCCGATCAGGGCGACGCGGCGTCGGTGCCGAGCCGGCTCGACTTCGAGGCGGGCGGGTCGGTGGCCGGGCTCAAGGTGGGGTACTTCCCGGGCTGGATGAAGGAGGCTCCCGCCACCGAGGTCGATCGCGCCGCACTGGCCGCTGTCGGTGCGCTGGGCATGAAACCGGTGGAGGTGAAGCTGCCGGACTGGCCGTACGGATCGCTCAACGTGGTGCTCTTTGGCGAGGCGGCCGCGGCGTTCGAGGAACTCACGCTGAGCGGGAACGACGATCAGCTGAAGGCGCAGGTGTCGGACGCCTGGCCCAATCTGTTCCGGCAGGCGCGGTTCCTCTCGGCGGTGGACTTCGTCCAGGCGGACCGGCTTCGGCGGAAGGTGGCGGCGGAGATGGCGCGGATCTTTTTGGAGGTGGATCTGTTGCTGGTGCCGTCGATGCGGGACGAGATGTTGACGGTCGGGAACTTTACCGGACATCCGTCGATCACGTTCCGGGCGGGGTTCATCGACATCGTGCGGGCGCGGACGGATTGGGCGCCTGATCCGGCGCATCCGCTGCCGGAGTTTTCGCCGGCCCGGCGGGTGCCGTACGGGGTGACGTTGATGGGGCGGTTGTTTGAGGAGGGCGTGGTGGGGCGGGCGGCAGTGGCGATGGAGCGGAAATTCGCGGTCACGGAGCAGCGGCCGGCGGGGTTCTAGCATCCCGAATCTGGCTGCAGTAGCACGGATGTGCTACTTCGGACGAAGCCAGGGAGGCCCTTCATGGTACGCGAAGTCAAACTGCGCCAGGTCGGCGGATCCGTCGGTGCGACGTTGCCCAAAGATATGGCGGCCCGACTCAATCTCGGGGTCGGGGATCGGGTGCTCGCCGTGGAGACCGAGAACGGGATAGGCCGAACTTGCGCAATGGGTCGCGGGGCACTGCGGGAAACCGAAACGTCGGGGTTCTCGCTCCTCCTCAGATGAGGTCTAGCAGCAGCTCACCCACCGAGATCCACCGACCCCGTGTTTCCGTACACCGCCACCCCCGGCCCACCCCCCACCGGCCCGTACCCCGCAAACGGCGGCAGCTTGTACTTCCGCCACGTCTCATACCACGCCAGATCCGCCTGGATCAGAAAGTCCAGCGGGACCGGCGGATGCCCGGCCAGCGTGGTCCCTGGCTCAACACACCACGTATCGAGATGCGGCACCACACCACGCTCCATCAGGTACTCGAACCCCTCCTGCGCCGACGCAACGGCTTCCTTGACGGTGTCAAAGCCCCACGGCTTGGCCATCTCGACCCCCGACACCATGTTGGGGCTCACACCACCCTCGCCCATTACCGCCACCGCCTCCACCAGCCGGCGGACCCAGGTGTCGTACCCGATGTACTTCTCCTTGCCGGGCGCGATGATCTGGAAGAGCCGCTTGTCCCACACTTCGAGGTTGGCGTTATGCGACGTGACGCCCGCGTCGCGGAACCGGCGGACGTTCTCGATCGGCTGGGACTCGGTGATCATCACGATCGGGATCCGGCGGCCGAGTCGCTCGCGGATGGCTTCGACGTAGGGGAGATTGAAATCGGTGGCGTTGTCGGCCCCGCCCTTGACCGACCGGACGATCGAGCCGCCCGTCATCAGAATCGTGAGCATCCGCTTGGACGGGTCCGGCTCCTCCGCCATCGCGCCCAGCACCTCGACGAGCCGGCCCTTGTCCTTGATGGCGTCGGCGGTGACGTGGTCGCCGGTGAGCTTTCGGAGCTCGCGGAGGTTGTAGTTGATGTCGCAGAACCGGCACTCTTCCTTGTCGCCCCAGTAGTGGCAGGCGCGGAAGGTGGTGATGAACGCGTAGGAATCGTAGAGCAGCGGGATGACCTGCTCGTAGTGAAGCCCGTCGGGGAAGGTCCGGCCGTAGTAGGCCGGCTTGGTGGGGTAGGTGGCCTCCGCCACTGGGGCGCCGTGCTCGAGGATCGTGATGCGGCCGTCGATCACGTCAACCACGTAGGGCGATTCGTGGTTCAGCACCGCCCGGACCCGGGTCCGCTTGAGCCCGTACGGCCCGCCGTGGAGGATCAGGTCCTCGGGGGCGGCGGTGCTCACCCCCTCGCCCATGTCGGCGTGGCTCGAGATGTTGTAGGAAAAGAGGTAGTAGGCCTGGGTTCGGCAGCCGCGGGCTGCTTCCATCGCGGCGGGCGTGAACCGGATACCGAGCCGGAGGAGATCCTCCTTGAGGATCACCTCGTGCGGCACGCCGGGGTAGCGGCGGGCGTAGTCCTGGACCGTGGGGACGCGCAGGGCCGCGGTGGTCATTGCCGGTTGTCCGGTGGGAGGTCTACCAAGCTACCCTGCGATCGGAGGGCCTTCAACCGCCGGTGCGACTCAGGCGCCGGTAGACGGGAATGCCGGTCGCCGCGAGCGCCACGCCCGCCAGCGTATCCACCGGACGGGCGATGATGGCGCTCGCCAGGAAGACCGCCATCACGGCCATGAAGATGATCGGCGTGACCGGGTAGCCTGGGGTGCGGTACTGCCGGATGGTCGGGTCACCGACGGCAGTGGCGGGCGGCCGCCGGCGGAATCGGAAGATCGCGCCGACCATCAGGATGTTGGCCGCCTGGAGCGGCACCACGAAGAAGTTCACCAGCCGGGAAAACGACCCGAACACCAGCAGCGCCGCGATCGAGGAGGCCGCGCTGAACAGAATCGCCCCCGCGGGCACCGCCGACCGGGGAGACACCCGCGCCAGCAGCCGGAAGAACCCGCCCGCCGCACCGCCCGCGCCCGAGTACTGCGCCGCCAGGGTGTAGAACAGCCGAGGCAGGGTGAGCACCAGCCCGCCTAACGCCCCGAAGATCGAGACCGCCATCAGCGCGTCCAGCATCCGCCCCCCCGCCGGGCCAAACGCCGCCGTGGCCACGGTGCCCGCCACCGTGGTGGGTGCCGCCCGCATGGCGGCGAGCGGCACCACCCGGAGATACGCGTGGTTCACGGCCAGGTAGAGCAGCGTGAGGGCCAGAACGCCGACACCCAAGCCCAGCGGGAGATCGCGCCCGGGCCGGCGGACTTCGCCCGCCACGTGAGAGACGTCGATCCAGCCGTCATAGGTGAACAGCACCGCCGCAATGCCGAGCCCGGTAAAGCGGAGGAAACCGCGGAGCCCCTGGTCGGCGTCCGGCACCGCGACGGGCGCGGCGGCGGCCGGCGCGGCGAGCAGCAGCGCCCCGCCGATCAGCGCCGCGATGCCGGCCACCTTGATGGCGGTGAGCAGCACCTGGGTCCGACCACCCCACTGCACCCCAGCCAGATTCACCAGCGCAAAGAATCCGACCGCCGCCGCACCCCACGCCACCGGCGGAATGGTGCCGGTCATCCGATGGGCAAACTCGCCGAACGCCACCGCGATCCCCGCTACTGCGCCCGGTCCACTTACCCAGAGCTCGAGCCAGACCAGCAGAAACCCGTAGAACGGTCCGAACGCTTCGCGGATGATGTGATAACTCGCCCCCGCCTGCGGGAGCAGGGTGCACAGCTCGGCCAGTGTCAGGGCGCCGCAGAGGGTGATGAGCCCCGAGAGTGCCCAGATGAAATGGACCTGCCACGGGCGGGTGGCCACGGCCGCGAGTTCGCCCGGGGTGAAGAAGACGCCGGAGCCCAGCATGTTGCCGATCACGATCGCGGCCACCGCCGCGAGCCCCAGGTGCCGCCGGAGCGGCGATAAGCCGGTCACGCGGTCCGGACGGCCTGCATCAGAGTGCGGACCTGCGAGAGCACCACCCGGTCGGTAGCCTGCCGCCCGCTCCGAAGCGAGGTCCCGACGATGGCGCCGTCCGAGAGCGGGAAGAGCCGCCCGGCGTTCAAGGGCTCGAGCCCGCTCCCGATCAGAATGGAGAGTGGTCCCTCGCGCGCGGCGCGCAGATCGCCTTCACTCGGCCCGAGGCCGGTCTCGGTGCTGGTAACGATCACTGCGTCCGCTCCCGCAGCCGCCGCCTCGCGCGCCGATTGGCCGATCGGCTTGGGGCCATCGACCATGGTGCTGTACTTGACCTGCAGGTCGGCAAAGATCATCACCGACTCGGCCCCGATTTGTCTCCGGTAGGCCATGATCGCGTCCGGCTCGGGCTCGATGACGCCGAGTGTGCTCCGGACCCGGTCCACGAAGAAGTCGAGCCGGATGAAGCGAGCGCCGGTGGTGTGCGCCACTGCGAGCGAGGCCCGCCAGTCGTTGAGCAGGACCTCGACCCCGACCGGCACCCGCGCCCGGCTCACGACTTCATGGGTCACCCGCGTCATGGCCGCCACGATCTCGGCACCGCCGATCAACGAGTGCGGCTGGTCGAAGTCGTTCTCGACCAGCACCGCATCCACGCCGCCCGCCTCGCGGCGCTCGAGGCGGGC
>JANXXJ010000095.1 GCA_025350665.1 Gemmatimonadota bacterium
CGCCGGCGTCGGCACCCGTGACCTGGTGATCTTCACCCGGCAGTTTGCGACCATGATCAACGCCGGTCTGCCGCTGGTCCAGTCGCTCACGATTCTCGCCCAGCAGACCGAGAACAAGACGCTCAAGGACGTCGTCAAGCAGGTGGTCTATGACGTCGAGGCCGGCAACACTCTGGCGGATGCGTTCCGCAAGCACCCGAAGGCCTACCCGGACCTTTACGTCAACATGGTGGCCGCCGGCGAGGCCGGCGGCATTCTCGATACGATTCTGCTCCGGCTGGCCACCTTCCTCGAGAAGAGCGACGCCCTCGTCCGCAAGGTGAAGGGCGCCATGGTGTACCCGGTCGTGATCATCTCGGTCGCCGCCATCGCCATCGCCGTGCTGCTGATCTTCGTGATCCCGACCTTCGAAAGCATGTTTGCGTCGGTGAACATGGAACTCCCGCTCCCAACCCGAATCGTGATCGGGGCCTCGAAGGCGCTCACGCAGTGGTGGTGGGCGATCATCCTCGGGAGCGTGGCCGCCTTCTTCATGGGCCGCCAGTACTACAAGACGCCCGACGGTCGCAAACAGGTCGACGGCGCGTTGCTGAAGGCGCCGGTCCTTGGCGACCTGCTCCGCAAATCGGCCGTATCGCGCTTCACCCGGACCCTCGGGACGCTGATCTCGTCGGGCGTGTCGATCCTCGACGGCCTCGAAATCACGGCGAAGACCGCCGGCAACCGGGTCATTCATGATGCCGTCATGGCGTCACGCGCCTCGATCGCCGGCGGCGAAACGATCGCCGGACCGCTCCAGACCTCGGCCGTCTTCCCGCCCATGGTGATCTCGATGATCGCCGTCGGTGAGCAGACCGGTGGTCTCGACGAGATGCTCTCCAAGATCGCCGACTTCTACGACGCCGAGGTCGACGTCGCGGTCAGCGCCCTGTTGTCCTTGATGGAACCGATCATGATCGTGGTCCTCGGCGTGGTCGTCGGTGGCATGGTCGTGGCGATGTACCTCCCGATCTTCGACATGGTGAACGCGGTCCAGTAAGCCAGACCGCAGCCTATCACCACCATGGACGGGGAGGCTCCACGGGGGCCGGCGATGAGCCGGCCCCCGCTGGTTTTTCCGCCCGCCCTACGGCGCGTGGCGGTCGGCCATGCCGTCCGCCACCACGCCGGCGGCAATCAGCCGTTCAATGTCCGCCGGCGCGACGCCGAGGCGGTCCCGGAGGATGGTTCTGGCGTGCTCGCCCAGGCGGGGCGCGGGCGACCGGATCTCGCCCGTTGATTCGCTGAACTTGATCGGTGCGCCGGTAATCCGGATCGGGCCGGCGGTCGGGTGGTCGATCACGGGGAACATGCTCCGGGCGGCTGCCTGCGGGTCGGCCGCGACGTCGGCGAGGCTGTTCACCGGGGCGCAGGGGACCCCGCGACTGGCGAGCGCCGCGAGCCACTCCGGTGCGGTCCGGGTGCGGAAGATGTCCGTGATCATTGATTCGAGGACGCCCCGGTGCTCGACCCTGAGCGCGTTGGTCGCGAACCCTGGGTCGGCCGCGATGTCGGGCCGCTCCATCACCTCGCAGAACGATCGCCACAATTTGTCGCTCGCGACCGCGATGGCAATGTCACGGTCGGCGGTCGGGAAGCAGGCATACGGGACGATGGTGGCGAACGCGGTGCCCATCGGGCCAGGCACTCGGCCCGATCCGAACAGATTGGCGAAATTCGACGCCATGACTGAAATCATCCCGTCCAGCATCGAGATATCGACTTGCTGTCCCCGACCCGTCTCGCTGCGGGTCCTGAGCGCCATCAGGATGCCGATCAGGCCGAACATCCCCGCCGTGACGTCCGCCACGGAATGGCCGCACCGGACCGTAGCGCCGTCGGCCGACCCGGTGACGCTGATCAGCCCCGACGCGGCCTGGAGGATCAGATCCATCGCCGGATCATCCCGGCGGGGCCCGGTTTGGCCGTAGCCGGAAATTGAGCAGTAGATGAGCCGGGGATTGACCGCCGCCGCGGCGGCGTACCCCAGCCCGAGTCGCTCCATGGTGCCGGGCCGGAAGTTTTCGATCACGATGTCGGCGCCCTCGACGAGCCGTCGACACAGGTCGATGCCTTCCGGGTGCTTGAGGTCGACGGCCAAGGCCTGCTTGCCGGAATTGAGCCCCAGGAAGAAGGAGCCCTCCGGTCCGATGAAGGGGGGTCCCCAGGTCCGGCCGATGTCGCCGGGTTCGATTCCCTCGACCTTGACAACATCGGCCCCATAGGCGGCCATGAGCATCGTGCAGTACGGGCCGGCCAGGGCGTGGCTGAAATCGATGACCTTGAGGCCGTCGAGCGGAAACGAAGGGGGCATGGTCGGCCGGTCAGTAACGGGCGCGGATCGTCCGGTAGCCCATGGCCCCGTTGAGCCATCGGATCAGCGGCCGCATCAGTTCGAAATCCCGGGCCAGCACCCGGACCAGGCGCGATGATCCGAGGTCTGCTGCCGCCAGGTCCCGTCCGACTGTGAAGGACTGGAGTCGGAGATAGTCCGCGGCCGGATGATCGGGCGCGAATCCCCGCGGTACCCGAACCAGCGCCGCCTCTCGGTCCAACGCCCCGAACCGCCGCCGGAACGCAGGGAGCCTCACGATGGCATCGATTTCGTCCCAGTCGTCAGCCAGTCGTTGACGGATCTTGGCGAGAGCCGGGCGAGCCGGCATCCAGATCCCGCCGGCGACGAAGGCGCTCTTCCCGTCGATATGGAAGTAGAAGCCCGCGCCGCCGCCGTCGGCGTCCTGCCCGACGCCCCGGCCGGCGTCCTGATGGTAGAACCAGCATCCGGCGTTGAGCTTGTAGGGCGACTTGTCCTTGGAAAACCGGATATCGCGGTTGATCCGGAACAGGGATCGCTTCGGGTCGCCGGTGATCTCGGGGATGATCGAGCCGAGCGCCACGTCGAGCGATTCGACGAGCGCCTTGAGCGGCGCGCGGACGGCGGTCTCATAGACGGGGCGATTGGCCTCGAACCAGACCCGGTTGTTGTTCCTGGCGAGGCTCCGGAAGAGGCGCTGCGCCGCGGGCGTGAATCCGGCGAAGTCGGTCATGGGCGCAATATATCAGCGATCGGTTGCGCCGGACCGGGAGGCCGGGCCAACTTGCGGTCCCTTTCTCGGGAAACCCTGTGCCGATCGGTCTCGCTATCGTGATTGCCCTCCTGCTTGGCGCCGGCCTCTCGACTCAAGCCGGCATCAACTCGTCGCTCCGGACCGCGCTTGGTCATCCGCTCCATGCCACCATCTCCAATTTCGTCGTCGGACTCGTCCTGGTATTCGCCACCGCCCTTGCGATCGGGTTGCGGACGCCCTCCGCCGAGAATTTCGGGCGATCGTCGCCCTGGATGTATCTCGGCGGCGTGCTCGGGGCGGTCTACGTCCTCGGATCCACCGTGCTGGCGCCCCGACTTGGCGCCGCGACGCTGATGGGATTGATCGTGACCGGGCAACTGGTCGCGGCAACGATCATCGATCACAACGGCTGGCTTGGCTTCGAGGGCCATCCGGTTACCGGGACCCGGGTGGCCGGTGGCCTGCTGCTGATCGTCGGGGTCGTGCTGATCCGGCGGGGCTGACCGTCAGCGGTACACCGTCTCCGCGTCGAGGATCTGGAGGGTTCGCTGGTAGAGATGGTCGGCCTCGCCGTGGCTGTTGGCGATGGCGGTCAGACCGAGTTTGCCGAACTGCGACAAGGCACCGATCAGATGGAACAGCACTCCTGATTCCGTCCGCCCGTCGTAATGAAGCTTGTTGACGGTGAGAATGTCGACCAGGTCCTCAGGCAGCAGGCCCCGGTACCGTTCGGACCGCAGGTTGTCGGTCGCCCGGTAGCATTTTGGCCGGCCGCTCAGACTCAGGAACTGACCCGAGTCCGCGTCGAGCCCCCCGCCGGTGAGAAAACTCAGCGCCAGGAATGGGTGGGTCGTCCCGCCCATGCGGAGATTGATCTCCAGCGCCGCGAGGGTCCACGACTGATCGGTTCCCGACCGGGTTGCCATGAAATCGACCCCGTAACGACTTACCACCCCGCGGCGCGCCAACACCTCGCCGATCCGGACGGCGGCCTGCTGCAAAGGGTCGCGGTAGGCGTCATGGGACGGGAACCGGCATCCCAGAAAGATCTGGCCCGTCGGGTCCAGAATCTGGTCGTGACTCGAGATCAGGAGCACGTTGCCGTGCGGATCGTTCCGGAGCTGGACGCTCGGCGAGGTTACCTCGTCCGCTTCGAGGAACTCCTCGACGATTCCGCCCATCGCCGCGAATTTCCCGAAGTACCGGCTCCGGTATTCACCCGGCCCGACGTACCGCAGCTTGGCGAGCTCGTCCTCGATCGCCGCACGGGTCCGTTCGGCCGGGTAGTCGAAAATCGCGTTTCCCTCGCCGGAAAAACTCCGGTTGAGCTTCACGACCGCGCGCCGAAGGCCGGGACGGAGCTGGTCGAGGTCCGTCAGCGCCTCGACGACGTCGGACTCGCTGGCGAGGTGCTCGAAGCCCGCCGGGGCCGGAACGCCGGCCTCCTTGAAGATCGCCTTCCCGTTGGATTTGTCACCGAGATAGCTCAGATCAGGATCGCACCCGTTGAGCGGGATGCCGAGCAGGACGGCGAGCTTCCGCTCGGCCGGCGTCGCGTTGAAGACCGTCAGGTAGGCCCGGTCCCGATCGCGGATCGCGCAGCGGATTCGTTCGATCAGGCGAGGCCGTTCCAGGATCTTGTCGGTCAGCGAGCGGGGAGACGCGTCGTGGGCGCAGAGCATCGTCAGGCGTTGCCGCGCATGGCTCGCCGGAATGCCGGCCAGCAGGTGGAGGTAGTAGTCGAGGATCTGGGGGTGGATCGGGTTTGACGTGACGTAGACCACGTGCGCCCGCGGATTCCGGAGCCGGATTAGCAGGAACAGCAGCCGTTCCTCGTAATAGGAGGCGCCCTCGAGCTTTTCCAGTTCGCCCTGGTCGAGGGTCAGCGACGGCACCACGACCGAGGTATAGGCCTCTTCCTCGCGGGCCGTGAGCAGGTCCCAGACCCGGGCAAGCTGCGGCTTGAGCTCCTCGAAGCGAGCCAGTTCCTCGCTTGCCGAGAGGGTGGATGCAAAGGGTGGTTTCGGGATCACGGCGTCCTCCCAACAAGCATACTGCGGGGGGCGCCATCCGGAAGGGTGGGTTTGGGGGAGCCTGAGCCGATTCCCGCCGCCCCTGCGCATGATAGGGGGTGGGTTGACTCAGGGCCGTTTTGGAAGGAGTATCGGGTGCCGCCACTTTCCCGGATCTGTGGAACGCTCTCCGTCCGACATCACTCGTCTCCTCCTCGACCTCTCCCGGGGGGCCCCGGAGGCGTTCGACCGGCTGCTCCCGGTCGTGTACGGCGAGCTGAAAGTCCTCGCCGGGGCTCAGCTGCGGCGGGAACGGCCCGACCACACTCTGTCCCCGACCGCCCTGGTCCACGAGGCCTTCCTCCGGCTGGTGGATCAACAGGCCGTTTCCTGGGAGGGACGCTCCCATTTCTTCGGGATCGCCGCCCGGGCCATGCGCCAGATTCTGGTCGATCACGCCCGCCGGCGAACCGCCAAGAAGCGTGGCCGCCAGCATCAGGTGACGCTGAGTACCGACCCCGCCATCGCGACCCCGATTCCCGACGACGAGATCCTTGGTGTGGACGAAGCCCTGGGCCGGCTGGCCGAGGTCGACCCGCGTCAGGCCCGCCTGGTCGAGCTGCGGTACTTTGCCGGCCTCTCCATCGAGCAGGCGGCCGACGTGGTCGGGGTGTCCGTTGCGACGGTCAAACGCGACTGGGTGCTGGCCCGGGCATTTCTGCAGCGCGAACTCACCCGGGCATGAGCCGATCCATGGGCGCGGGTCATGTCGCTCTCGCCTGATCGCTGGCGCATCATCCGTGGGGTGTTCGCCGACCTGGCCGAACTGTCAGGCCCCGAGCGCGAACGACGCCTGGCCGAAATCACCTTCAACGACCCCGGACTCCGGACCGAGATCGAGGCCCTCCTGGTGGCGGCCGATCAAGTCGGTGATCGGTTCGAGCGGGCGCCGATGCTCGACGATGACGGCGACCAGCCGTCTGTGGCGATCGGCGAGCGGGTCGGCCCGTACCGGGTGATTCGCGAAATCGGCCAGGGCGGCATGGGGACGGTCTATGAGGCTCACCGGGACGAAGGCGGCTTTCACAAGCGCGTGGCGCTCAAGATGGTCGCCCGGGGGCGCGACTCCGACGCCATCCTGCGCCGGTTCCGTTACGAGCGCCAGATCCTGGCCCGCCTCGAGCATCGGAACATCGCGGCCCTGCTCGACGGCGGCCTGACCGAGAGCGGCCAGCCGTACTTCGCCATGGAGTACGTCGAAGGCGAACGGATCGACCACTACTGCCGGGACCGCCGCCTCGGGGTCCGCGACCGGCTTCAGCTGTTCCGCCAGGTCTGTTCCGCGGTCCACTACGCCCACCAGAATCTGGTGGTCCACCGCGATCTCAAGCCCAGCAACATCCTGGTCGGGAGCGACGGCACGGTGAAGCTCCTCGACTTCGGGATCGCCAAGCTCCTCGATCCCGACGAGGCGGACGACCAGTTGACGCAGACCGGCCTCACGCCGATGACCACGGCCTATGCCAGCCCCGAGCAGCTCGCCGGCGATCCGGTGACCACCGCCAGCGACATCTACTCCCTTGGCGTCCTGCTCTACGAGATCCTCGCCGGTCGCGGGCCGTTTCCGACCGGCGATGTGCCGGTCCTTGAGATCCGCCGCCGCCGACTCGAGTCACTCCCACTGCCGCCCAGCCGCGCCGTGACGGCGGAGATGGCCTCGTTGCACTCGGAACCGACCGCCCGCCGGCTCCAGCGGGTGCTGGAGGGAGAGCTGGACAACATCGTGCTGATGGCGCTCCGGAAGGAGCCGGAACGTCGCTACCCCACGGTGGAGTCGATGTCCGACGACTTGCTCCGGTTCCTCGCGGGTCTCCCGATCCAGGCCACTCCGGATTCGCTGGGCTATCGGGTCGGGCGGATGATCCGCCGGAACCGGCTCGCCGTCGCTGCGGCGTCCCTGGCGATTGTGGCGGTGCTGGCCGGGGCGGCCGCGAGCCTGTGGCAGGCCGGCATCGCCCGGGCGGAGCGCGATCGGGCCGAGCACGAACGGCAGAAGGCCGAACAGGTAACGGAGTTCTTCAGGTCGGTGTTTCTGGCCGCGAGTCCGCTCAAGTTGGGCCGCGACGTAACCGTCGTCGAGGCGATCGACGCGGCCGTGCCGCGGATTGACTCGGCATTCGCGGGACCGGACCGGCTCTGGCTCAAGACCGCGTTGCAAAGCACCCTGTCGACCACGTTCTTCGAGATGGGCCTTCCCGTCAAGGCGCTGCCCCTCGCGGAGGCGGCGCTCCGCGCCCGGGCAACGCTCGACAGCGGGCGCGTGACCCTCGACGGCGCCAACCAGGTCTACGACCTTGCCGGAGTCGAGTACTCGCTCGGGCACCTCGTCCGAGCCGAGTCGCTGTTCCGGCGGTCGGTCGCGATGTACGAGGCCTTGCCGGGCTTCGATCCGACCGAACTGGCCCGGGTCTGGGGCCAGGTGGCGATGCTCGCCGGAAGCCAGGGCCGCCACGCCGAGGCGATCGACATCCAGAAGCGAACCATCGATCTGCTGCGGGCCCGGGTTCCACCGACCGACCGCAGCCTTCGCGTGGCCCTCATCAACTACGGCGCCGACCTGACCGAGGTCGGCCGGCTGTCCGAGGGGGAACGTTCTCTTCGGGAAGCGGCCCTCCTGGTCGAGACCACCGTCGGAGCCAGCCATGACGACATGGCAGCGGCGCTCCAGCCGCTGGCGGTCAACCTGATGTATGCCGGCAATTTGGCCGCAGCCGAGTCGGTGGCCCGCCGGGCGCACGGCATTCTGGTCCGCTCCCGCGGGCCGGACAACACGGCGACGCTGGTGGCGCTCCGGGCACTCATGAACGTGCTGGTCGAGCAGAATCGCTGCCAGGATGCCATGGGGCTGGCCCGGGGTGTGATCGCGCTCAGGGAGAGAGGACTGCCCGAAACGGACCTGTCACTTGGATCGGCCTACCTGGTGCTGGGCGAGTGTTTGGGCCGGAACGGGCAGGCGCGGGATGGTGTGGTGGCGGTTCGCGAGGCCCTGCGGCTCCGCCTGGCGGTACTGCCCCCCACCCACTGGGCGGTTGCCTACGGCCGGAGCGTGCTCGGCGAGGTCCTGGTCCGCGCCGGCAAGGTCGTCGAGGGACGAGCGCTGCTCGATCAGGCGTACCACGAGATGACGACCGCCCTCGGGCCCGACAATCCCCGTTCCCGCCAGGCCAGGGCCCGCCAGGAGCGGTGGGGCTTGGCCTCGTAGGGCCGGTCAGGCCGTCGGGAAGACCTCGGCCAGCATCTTGCGGAGTTCGTCCCAGGATTGCCGGTCGGCGTCGGCGTTGTAGGAGAGTCCGGGCATCCCGACCTTGTCGGCATTCGGATTGGTGAAGCTGTGCTTCACGCCGGGGTACGAGATGATCTGGAACTGCGCCTTGGCCGCGGTCATCTCGGTCCGGAAGCGTTCCACGTCCTTGGCCGGAACCATCGGGTCCGCTTCGCCGGTCATCACCAGAATCCGGGCCTTGATCCCGGCCGGTCCGATCGGCGCCAGACCGCCTAACGCGCCGTGGAACGTCGCGACCGCGGCCAGGCCGACGCCCGACCGGGCCATGCTCAGCACCACGCCCCCGCCGAAGCAGTAGCCGATCGCGGCCACCATGGTCGAATCGACATGGGGATCCTGCTTGAGCTGATCGAGGGCGGCGAGGAAACGGGCCTTCATCGTGGCGGCGTCCTTCACCGCCGCCATCATGAAGGCCTGGGCGCTGTCGGGGTGGGTGGTCACCTTGCCGTCCCCGTACATGTCGAGCGCGAGGCCCACGTATCCCGCTTCAGCCAACCGGCGGGCCTGGTTCCGCGCGTGTTCGTTGTGGCCCCACCACTCATGGACGACCAGTACTCCGGGCCGCTTGCCGGGCGCATTGGCGTCCCACGCGATGAAGCCTTTGAGCGGGGTGGTGCCCTGGGTGTAGGTGAACTCGCGGGTCTCGATCCGGGGGCCGGATGGCGTGGCCGGTGGGGTCGGGGCAGGTTCCGGCTTTGAACAACCGGCACTCAAGGCCAGGGTCAGCAGCATGGCGGGTCGCATGGGGTTCCTCACGTAGTGCCAGACGGTTGTCGGCAGTGGCGCTGGCGAGATCGGCCAGGAGAACAATTCATCGGAACTTGCCCCACCGGTCCCGATTCGCCAAGGGCCTCACGGCGCCACCTCGGCCATCTCCGGTTCGAGGTCCGGTGACGACAGGGGCGGCGCCGGAGGCGGCTCGGTGGGCCGGTCCGGTGGCGCGGGGCGAGCCATAAGCCGCTGGTCGAGCAGCCGGTGGCGCCGCGAGGGCAGGTAGATCGTCGGGCGCAACATGGAACCTCCTTCGTTAGGTGCAACCTGCGGCGCTCCCCGGTGGACCGCCGCGCCAAGGGTCGGGCGGGGCCGAAAACACGACGCCCCACCTGCGCGTGCTGGCAAGGTGGGGCGTCGGAGGCATGGGCCGCTGGGTTCGGGCCTGGGCTCATTCGTGACGCAATCTCCACCTGTGGCCAGAACGCCCGGCCGCGCCGGTCAGGCGCGCCGAATCGCTGGCTGAAATGACGACAGTCTGGTCCACAGTGATCTCCGTCACAGAATTTGCGGTACAGTGCCATGCATAACGGCGGAAACAGCTCCGGCCGCCGCGAGGTCGCACACAATATGAAATGGCGCAGGATTTGTCAACGATTATCTTGCCTGTTCTTCAGTGACTTTCGAGCCCTTGGGAGGGGAGACGACATGCGGTCGATGATCAGGAACGTGGTCGCTGGGGTGGTGGTGGCGGGCTCCTGGGGGATCGGCGTGGCCGCCGCCCAGGCAAAAGGCGTCGAGCTGAACGGCTTCGCCGGTTTGTACGCGCCGACGGACGATCAGGGACTGCAAGGCACCAAGACGGCCGTCAGGAAGGGCTCGCTGGCCTTCGGCGGCCGGCTCACCTACTGGACCGGCAAGACCGTGGGCGTCGAGTTCACGGGCGGGTTCACGCCGGCAAGGCTCTCGGTCGCCTCTAACGCCGGGACGTTTCCGCGCAGTACCCACCTCACCTTCGGCTCGGCCAAATTGCTCTTCAACCTGACCCCGGGCAGCAAACTGCTTGGCGTGGCGATCGGCGGCGGGGTGGCCGGCCTTCACAGCGGCAAGTCCCTCGTGGACGCCACCAAGTCGAAGACCGACGTTGGCGGGGTCGGCGGCCTGATCGTCCGCCTCCATCTCGGCGAGAACGTCGCGCTGCGGGGCGATTTCGAGGATTACGTCTATAACGGCAATTTCGGACTGGGCAGCAAGTTCACCCAGGATCTGATGGTCTCCGGCGGCCTGTCGATCAAGTTC
>JANXXJ010000071.1 GCA_025350665.1 Gemmatimonadota bacterium
AATCTACCGGCTCAGCCGTGCCTTGGCTTGAACCGGGCCTGGAAGAATCGGAGGTACTTCGGTTCGTAGATCATCTCGAGGCCCGTCGCCGCCGTCCGGTTGTCCCACACTGTCTTCACCGACTCGGCCACGACGTCCATATGGGCCTGGGTGTAGACCCGTCGAGGAATGGTGAGACGGGTGAGCTCGAGGTTGGGATAGTGATGGCCGCCGGTCTTCGGGTCGCGGCCGGCGCTTACCACGCCGCGCTCCATCGAACGGATGCCGCTGTCGAGGTAGAGCTCGGCCGCCAAGGTCTGGGCCGGGAACTCGTCCTGGGACAACTGGGGATAGAAGGCCCTGGCGTTGAGGAAGATCGCGTGCCCGCCCACGGGGTGGACGATCGGGACCTCCCAGTCGGTCAGCAATTCGCCCAGGTATCGCACCTGGCCGATTCGGGACCGGATGTGGTCGTCCTGCATCGATTCAGCGATGCCGATGGCCATCGCCTCCATGTCGCGCCCCGCCAGGCCGCCGTAGGTGTGGAGGCCCTCGAAGAGGACGATCTGGTTCCGGAGCTCCTCGAACAGCGGCCACTCGTTGACCGCCAGCCAGCCGCCGATGTTGACCAGACTGTCCTTCTTAGCGCTCGACCAGGCGCCGTCGGTGTGGCTGGTAAACTCCTTGACGATGTCCGCGATCCTCGTTGCCTGGTAGCCGAGCTCCCGCTCCTGGATGAAGAAGGCGTTCTCGACCAGGCGGGTGGCATCGAGGTAGACCTTGATCTCGTGCCGTTCGCACAGGGCTTTGAGGGCCTTCGCGTTGGCCATGCTGACGGGCTGCCCGCCCGCCATGTTGACCGTCGCGGCCAGGCTCACGTACGCGATGTTCGCGGCGCCCCGGGTCGCGATCAACGTATCCAGCTTGTCGAGGTCGACGTTCCCTTTGAACGGGTGCGGATCGTCGGGGTCGTGGGCCTGATCGATCACCACGTCGGCGAACTCACCGCCGGCCAGTTCCTGGTGGGCCCGGGTAGTGGTGAAATACATGTTGCCGGGCACCAGTTGGCCCGGCTTGATCGCGGCCCGTGACAGGAGATGCTCAGCGCCTCGGCCCTGATGGGTCGGCAGGATGTGGCGGTAGCCGTAATAGTGCTGGATCGCCGACTCGAGATGGAAGAAATTGACGCTGCCGGCGTAGGCCTCGTCGCCCATCATCATGCCCGCCCACTGGCGATCGCTCATCGCACTGGTGCCGCTGTCGGTGAGGAGGTCGATGTACACGTCTCTGGAACGGAGCAGGAAGGTGTTGTAGCCGGCCTCGTCCAGGGCCCGCTCGCGGGTGTCCCGGTCCGTGACGCGAAGCGGCTCGACCATCTTGATCTTCCAGGGCTCGGCCCATGAGCGGCGGCCGAACTGCTGTCCCATCGTCTGCGGTTCGAAGTGGGTCATTGTGGTTCCCTGAGTACGGGCCAGGGGAATTAGCCGGGGGAACCGTGAAGCCGTCATGAGCGGGAGGCGAAGGCCCGCCCGAGAGCCATTCGCGGCGGCTCGGGGCCGGGAGTATGCTTGTACGGTGAATCTGCTCGCGTCGCTGCTGCTGCTCGTGTCTGCGCTCCCTGCGGACCCGCCGCCTGCCGGGATCTGGCAGTCCGATGGCTATGGCATGGTCTGGGAGTTCGGGCCCGATGGGCTCGAGACCTGGGAGATCACGACCGCCACCTGCGTCCGGACCGCCAGACTGGCGAAGGGCCCGCCTCCTCCGGGGGCCGCCGCGGCGTTCCTCGACGGGGTGGCGACCGCGTGGATCATCCGGACCGGGTGGACCTCCAGCGGGTTGCGAGCGCACAGTCCGGGGACGATGTCGGACATCCGGTTCCGGCCGATTCGGTCGTTGCCCGCCGCATGCCGGACACCGACGTCCAACACCATCGCGGGGAATTTCGACGTCTTCGAGCGCACCGTCCGGGAGAACTACGCGTTCTTCGCCCTGCGTGGGCTGGACTGGAACGCCCAGGTCGAGGCCGCCCGGCGTCGTCTGGCCGGAGCGTCCGCGGCCCGCGACCTCTACGAGGCCCTCGAGCAGATGGTCGCCCCGCTCGAAGATCTCCATACCGACGTGAGCGCCATCGATTTGAAGCTCCGGGCCCGCCACTTCAGGCGCTCGGGCGGGATCATCGACCCCGAGCGCTACCAGGCCTTGCTCGCGGCGCCCCCGCGGCGCTACCTGACGGGGCCGCTGGAATCGTGGTGCCAGAACTGGATTCAGTATGGCGACCTGGCCGATTCGGTGGCGTATCTGCGGGTCATGCGAGAGTACACCTACACGCCGAGTGGACGGTTCGAGGACGACTCCGTGGCGCTCGCCGCCGCGCTCGACAGCATCATGCCGCGGATCGCCCGCCGGCGGGCCCTGGTGCTCGACGTCCGGTTGAACGGCGGCGGGGCCGACGCGATTTCGATGATGATCGTGTCCCGCCTCACCGACCGGTCGTACCCGGCCTTCGCCAAGCAGGGCCGGAACCACCCGATGGACCTGGCCCGCTTCACCCCGCTCCAGCATGTCACCGTTCACCCAGCTCCCGGGGCGCGGTTCGGCGGGCCGGTGGTGCTGCTCACCGGCGCCAGGACCCTGAGCGCCGGCGAGGTGCTCACGCTGGCGTTGATCGGCCGCCGGCCGCGAGTCGTCCGGGTGGGCCAGCCAACCCAGGGTATCTTCGCCGATGAGCTGGTCCGGCAGCTGCCTAACGGCTGGCACTTCCAGCTCTCCACCGAGCGCTACTTCGCGCCCGATGGAACCAACTTCGAGAGGGCCGGGATTCCCCCGGACCGGGTCGTGCCGCTCTTCCCCGAGTCCGACCAGGCCACCGGCAAGGACGGCGCCCTCGAAACGGCGCTCGAAATGCTGGCCCGGCCCCGGGCCCCGCGAAAGCCATCCCGATGACCGACCGAACCGGTGCCACCGCCTTCTTCGCCGCCGGCCGTTCCGCGGCGGACATTCGGGCCGACCTGGCCCAGGCCAGGGCCCACGACGCCGACTGGAAGGATCGCAAGAACCTGCGGGCGTCGTATTTTGCAGGCGACGACGTGGTCGCGATCGCGACCGAGGCGTTCACATCGTATCTCGGCAAGAACGCGCTCTACGGTGCGCTGGCCTATCCGAGTGTGCGCCGGCTCGAAGCGGAGGTCGTCGACATGCTCCTCGACCTTACCCGGGCGCCGGCTGGAGCCGCCGGCAGCATCACCACCGGCGGCACCGAAAGCATCTTCATGGCGGTGAAGACTGCCCGCGACTGGGCCCGGGCAAAGCACCCCTCGGCCACCACACCGACGCTGGTGGTCGGACGGACCGCGCACGCGGCCTTTGACAAGGCGGCGTATCTGCTGGGGCTCGGCGTCCGGCGGATGACTGGAAGCCCCGACTTCCGGGCCGACGTGGCCGGCATGGCGGCCGCTATCGACGGCAATACCATCATGATCGTGGGCTCGGCGCCGCCCTACCCGTACGGGGTGGTCGACCCGTTACCGGAGATCGCCGCGCTGGCCGAGCGGCACGGACTCTGGATGCACGTGGATGGCTGCGTCGGCGGCATGGTGCTCCCGTTCGTCAGGGACCTGGGTCATCCCCTGCCAACCTTCGATTTCAGCCTGCCGGCCGTGACGTCGATGTCAATCGATCTCCACAAGTACGGCTATGCGTTCCATGGCTGCTCGGCGCTTTTGCTCAGGAGCGAGGCGATGACGGCCTGGCAGCGATATGAGTTCGACGCCTGGCCGGTCGGACTCTATTCGACCACCAACTTCGCGGGCTCGCGCAGCGCGGGGCCGGTCGCGTCGGCCTGGGCAACGACCGAGGTCGCAGGTGATCCAACGGCGATTGAGCTTTTCTGCGACGGCGGCTGTGGTGCCGGAGCCGCAGAAACAATCAAGGACGAGGTCCACCTCATGCGAAGATGCCTGAAGGACTCGTTCCAACAGAGTCTCGGGCTTCTGAGTTGGGTAGTTACACCGTTCTGGGGATTGGGAGTTGATGGGTGGTATGTCATCCCACAGGTCAGAAACAGGCGTACCGCGCATCTCATCGAGATACAACTTGAGGCGCGGCATTTTACCCGAGGTGAAGACGAGTTTGCCCTCGGCAAAAAGGCGATCCATGTTTTCCTTCGTGTACGACCAACAACGGGAGGCGGTCGGCCGAATACCCTTCCAGCGAATCGCACCGGCCTTGCCGTA
>JANXXJ010000115.1 GCA_025350665.1 Gemmatimonadota bacterium
AGCAAGCCGCCGAGTGCCTCGTGCACCACCCGGTACACACCCCCGCGGACAAACATGCTGCAGCTTTCGATGTAGAGCGCGCGCACGGCGTACGAGGACAACATGATCGCCAGGATGAAACCAGGCGTCGGGATCGACCGAGTCCGGCAGCGGATGACAGGTCTCATCGACGAACTCCGTCGGATCTACCCCGACGACTACAAGGAGAGCGGCATCAACGTGGTGCTCCAGTCGGACGCCGGAATCCACCCGATGTTCAAGAGCGCCCAAGTCGGCTTGAGCGCGGTGATCATGGGCGTGGTGATCCTGCTCCTCCTGCTGGCCTGCGTGAACGTCGCCAACCTGATGCTGGCCCGCGCGCGAGACCGGGCCCGCGAGATGGCCGTCCGCTTGAGCCTGGGCGCCGAACGGCGGGTCCTGATCCGCCAACTGCTGACGGAAAGCATCGTGCTGGCCACCTTGGCCGGCGTGGCCGGCCTGGTCATCGCCACCTGGGCGATGCGGATCGCCAACCATGCCATCTCGACCCTGCCCACCGAAATCGAAATCACCCCGGACCTCGCGATCAGCCCGACCGTGCTGGTCTTCACGCTCGCTGTGTCACTGCTCACTGGAATCGCGTTCGGGCTCGCCCCGGCCCTGCAGGCCACCCGGCCCGCCCTGATTCCCGCCCTCAAGGGGGAGGCGCCAGCCGGGGGATCGCGCTCCCGGATGAGCCGCGGCCTGGTGGTGGCCCAGGTGGCGCTTTCAATTCTGCTGCTGATCTCGGCCGGTCTCTTCCTCCGGAGCCTCGAGGCCGCCACCACCATCGACAAAGGATTTGTCAGCGACAACCTCCTCGTCGCCGACCTCGACCCCGGCCTCCAGGGGTATACTCGTCCCCGGACCGAGGACTTCTACCGCCGGCTCCGGGAACGTCTTGAAGCCCTCCCCGGCGTGAAAGGGGTCGGCTTCGGTGATCGCGTGCCCCTGTCCCTCAACACCAGCGACTGGGGTGTGACGATCCCCGGCTACACGCCATCGCCGAACGAAAACATGTCGATCCTGATGTCGACCGTTACCCCGGGATATTTCGAAGCGATCGGGACGCCGCTGCTCAAGGGCCGCGGCTTCCTGGCCCTGGACGACAGCGCGGCCGCGCCGGCCATCGTGATCAATCAGCGGTTCGGGGAACGGTTCTGGCCGGGCCTGGATCCGATCGGGCGGACCGTCCGGGTCAGCGGAAAGGACCATACGGTGATCGGCGTGACCCGGACCGGCAAGTACTCCCGGCTCGGCGAGAACCCGACCGCCTACATGTATCTGGCCCAGGCCCAGCACTGGACCGCCGGGATGAGCATCATGATCCGGACCTCCGGCGACCCTCAGCGACTCGATGCCGCCGTCCGTCACGAAGTGCGCGGGCTCGACCCCGACCTGCCGATTTCCGCGGCGCAGACCATGGACAATCGTCTGGCGCTGGCCCTCCTGCCCGCCCGCCTCG
The DNA here is from genome assembly GCA_025350665.1 of Gemmatimonadota bacterium. Taxonomy (GTDB): domain Bacteria; phylum Gemmatimonadota; class Gemmatimonadetes; order Gemmatimonadales; family GWC2-71-9; genus SHZU01. Next base: position 1,484 of record JANXXJ010000115.1, read on the forward strand.
CCGCGTCGGTGCTCGGCATCTTCGGGCTCCTGGGTCTGGTGCTCGCCTCACTCGGCGTCTACGGCGTGATGTCGCACACGGTGGCTCAGCGGAGTCGCGAAATCGGTATCCGGCTCGCGATCGGCGCGGCCGGCGGCGCCGTGGTGCGGCTCCTCCTCCGCGACGGACTCCGCCTGGTGGTCGCCGGCACCGTGATCGGCCTTGCGGCAGCAGTGCTCGGCGCCAGACTCCTTCGCGGAGTTCTGTATGGCGCCGGCCTCGATCCGCTCACCTTTGCTGCGGTCCCGCTCATCCTGGGCTCGGTGGCGGTGCTGGCGGTCTGGATTCCGGCAAGACGGGCGGCCGGCGTCAATCCGGTCGTGGTGCTGCGGCAGGACTAAGGCTCAGCCAAGCGCGTGACGGTGCGCGGCCGAGTACCGCCCCGTCACGTGGAATTCAAGCTGGCGCTCGATGTCGGTAAGCAGGGAACTGGCGCCGAATCGGAACCGCTCCGGCCGGAGGTATTCGTCGCCCAGTTCCTCCTTCATCATCGCCATCCAGTCGAGCGCCTCTTTTGCCTTCCGAATCCCGCCGGCCGGCTTCAAGCCCACCATCTGCCCCGTCCGCTCCCGGTAGGCCCGAATCGCGCGGACCATCACTAGCCCGACCGGCAGCGTGGCGTTCACCGGCTCTTTGCCGGTCGACGTCTTGATGAAATCCGCGCCCGCCATCATGCAGACCAGGCTCGCCCGATAGACGTCCCGCAAGGTTCCCAACTCACCCGTCGCGAGGATGGTCTTGAGATGGGCCTCGCCGGCGGCGGCCCGAAAAGCCCGAACTTCGTCATACAGCCCGGTCCAGTCGCCGGCCAGAACCAGGGGGCGGGAGATCACGATATCGATCTCCGTGGCACCCGCCGCCACCGAGGCCTCGATCTCCGCGATCCGCTGCGCCAGCGGCGACAGGCCGGCCGGGAACCCGGTCGATACCGCCGCCACCCGAACGCCGCTTCCCTCGAGGGCCCGCACCGCCGTCTCGACGAACGCATGATAGACGCACACGGCCGTCACCCGGACCGGCCGCTCGGCAAAGCCTAACGCCTCGAGCAGATCATCCCGGATCGGCCGCAGGGCCTTGGCGCAAAGGCGGCGCACCCGGTCCGCGGTGTCGTCCCCCTGAAGCGTGGTGAGGTCCATCAGCGTCACGGCCCGTAGCAACCACCCCAGCTGCCATTCCTTCTTGACGGTCCGGCGTTTTGGGAGGGTATCCGCCCGCCGTTCCACGGCGCTCCGGTTGATGCGAACCGCCCGAACCCAGTCGAGGTCGAGCGGCATCCCCACGGCGGTTCGTTCCATGGCTAGGGGAGCCCGCGAGCCAACCTGGCTTCCACCAGCGCCAGATTCCGGAACGGATATATCAGTGCCATCCCGGCCACGAATCCGCCGGTGTGAGCCCAGAAGGCCACCCCACCCGACTCGCGGGCGAGCGTCGGCAACCCACCCAGCAGCTGCAGCAGGAACCAGTAGCCCAGCATGAAAATGGCCGGCACACTGATCCGCGTGAAGAAGATCACCACGAACACCAGCAGGTGAACCCGGACCTTCGGATAGAGCACGATATAGGCGCCCATCACCCCGCTGATCGCGCCCGACGCCCCGACCATCGGGATCGGACTCGCGGGGTTGATGAAGGCCTGGGTCGCCGCGGCCACAAGCCCGGTGAGGAGATAGAACACCACGAAGCGGACCCTGCCCATCGAGTCTTCGATGTTGTTCCCGAACACCCAGAGGAACCACATGTTGCCGATCAGATGGAGCCAGCCACCGTGCATGAACATCGAACTGAGCGGCGTGATCCAGTTGGGCGACCCGCTGATTTCGCAGGGAATCCCGCCGCCCACCGGCGTCCCGGCCGGAAGCCGGCGAAGGATCTCCCCCGGGATCAGCCCGAGTTCACAGACGGACGCCGACAGTCGAGGCTCGGTGCCCATCCCCTGGATCAGCACCCAGACCAGGACGTTGAGCGCGATCAGGCCGAACGTCGCGACCGGGGCGGACAGGGTCGGATTGTCGTCTTTGTATGGAAAGAACATAGGCTGCTAAATTATAGGCCGGCCCGCGGAACCCCGCGAGCAGGCCCCAACCGGACAACCCCGACATGTCGATCGCCCGATCCCTGCTCCTCAAGGCCGCCGACAGCCAGTGGCTGGCCGATCAGATGTCGAAGCGGGCGTTTTCCCGCCGCGCCATCCGCAAATTCATGCCGGGCGAGGAACTGGGCGACGCGCTTTCGGCCGCCGCCTCGCTCCAGGGCCAGGGCATCGGCAGTCTCTTCACCCGGTTGGGCGAAGGCCTGACCAAGCTGGCCGATGCCGAGGCAGTCCGGGATCACTACCTCGGCGTCTTCGACGACCTGAAGGCGCGGAACATCAAGACCTGGATCTCGGTCAAGCCGACTCAGTTGGGTCTCGACCTGAGCCAGCCCAAGTGCCTCGAATATCTCGACAGCCTGGCGGCCAGGGCCGTGGCGACCGGCTCGTCGCTCTGGATCGACATGGAGGACTCGAACTACGTCGACCGGACCCTCGACCTCTACCGCGCCCTCAAGGCCAGGTACGAGCCGGTGGGAATCGCGATCCAGTCCTACCTCTTCCGCACGCCCAACGACATCGACAGCCTGCTGCCGCTCAAACCCTGGATCCGCCTCGTCAAAGGCGCCTATGCCGAGCCGGCGGCGATCGCGTTTCCGGTCAAACGCGACAACGACCTCGCCTACTACGACTTGTCGCTCAAGATGCTCGAAGGCGTCAAGAAGTACGGCGGGCTGGCCGTGTTCGGCACCCACGACATCGCGCTGCTCCACCGGATCGTCGGGGCCGCCAGGGAGCGCGGCGTCAAGCCGGGCCAGTACGAGCTTCACATGCTCTACGGCATCAAGACCGCCGACCAGCTGGCCTTCGTCGCCCGCGGTGAGACGGTCAAGGTCCTGATCAGCTACGGCCATGCCTGGTTCAAGTGGTATATGCGAAGGCTGGCCGAGCGTCCCGCCAACGTCTGGTTCGTCGTCAAGACGATGGTGGCCTGACCACGATCACAGGAGATCGCCGCCGCTGATATTGACCCCCACCCCGGTGATGTAGGCCGAGCGGTCTGACGCCAGAAAGAGCACGAGATCGGCCACGTCACCGGGTGTGCCCAGCCGGTCGATCGGGAACGCCGCCTGGTAACCCGCGATCCGTTCGGCATCGACCGTGGCCCGCACCATCTCCGTGTCGATCAGACCCGGACACACGGCATTGACCCGCACGCCGAACGGCCCACCCTCTTTCGCCACCGCCTTGGTCAGTCCCATGACCGCATGCTTGGAGGCGGTGTAATGCGCCCCGCCCAACGTGCTGACCGTAAGCCCGGCCGTCGACGAGAAATTGACGATGCTCCCTTTCCCCTGGCGCTTCATCTGAGGATAGGCCTCGTGCATGAACAGGAACGTACCGCGCACATTGACCTGCATGACCGTGTCCCACTCGCGGACGGAGAGCTGGTCGAACCGGGTCGGATGGATGATCCCGGCCGCGTTCACGAGGATGTCGAGCCGCCCGTGAGCCGCGACGACAGCGGCCACCAGCGCCTGAACGGCCGACTCGTCCGACACGTCGAGCGCCCGTGATTCGATCCGTGCTCCCGCACCGCGAAGCCTGGATTCCACCTCGACGAGCCGGTCCGCCTTCAAGTCCACGAGCACGACCGCGGCTCCCTCCGCGGCGAATCGCTCGGCCACCGCCCGCCCCATGCCCTGGCCGGCACCGGTGACCAGCGCCACTCGCCCTCCAAATTCACGCGGAATGCCTGTCATTGGGTCTCACATTGAGTCTGGAAACGCCTCAACCTATTTCAGCGCCGTGCTCCCTCAAAGCCGACGGGGCCGCCTCCGTATGGAAGCAGCCCCGTTCGCAACCCAGACTTCACCTCAAATCGGACGGTAGCGCGACCTCCGCCAGCCGGCCTCACCGCCCCAGGGGCCGAGGCCACCAGGCATCCGCATCCGTTGCGGCCCTCCGAACCGGAACCGCATCGGCTCCATCATCCGCATCCGGCGGTGAAACCGGAACGCCGCCGGCCCCATCCGCATCGGCCCCATCGCGCGCTCGAACCCGAGCCGCGGTAACCGCATCCTCATCCGGAACCTCGGCGCCAGCATGCCGGCCAGGGGCCGCTGCATCATTCGGGACATCCGGGGCATGGAGGGCATCCGATATCGGAGCCGCGGGCCTTGGACCCGCCACTGAATCTCCTCGCGGGTCGGGCCGCCCGAATCGGGCTTTTCCTGGGCGGCCAGAAGACCGGGGGCCGCCAACAACAACAGGCTCAAACGAATCGTTGCCACGAGACCACTCCTGGTGGGCGTACCTGTGGTAGATGCGAGCCTGGGCGGAAAGGTTGCACCCCTGGGCCGGATCACAAACGGCAGCGTCGAGGTCTGCCTCCCGCCACCCAAGGGCGGGCCAGTGGTTGGGCCCGAGCGGATTTTGCGCTAGGTTGGGTGGTCCCCTGACAACCAGATGTTACGCTCGACCCTTGATCTCAGCGAGAATGCCCATGCCGACCGCAAGCCCGTCGACGGACACGCCCAGCCTCTTCGAACGTTTCGTGGCCGCCCGCGCCGACGAACGGCGACCCGTACTGTGGTCATGCGGATATTTCTTCTGCTTGCTGGCCAGCTACTACATCCTCAGGCCAATCCGTGACGACGCCGGCGTGGCCGGGGGCATCAAGAATCTTCCCTGGCTGTTCACCGGCACCATGATTGCCATGCTGCTGGTCAACCCGGCCTTTGCCGCTCTGGTGGCCCGCCTGACCCGAGCCCGGTTCGTTACGATCACCTACCGATTCTTCGCCCTCAACCTGGTCGTCTTCTTCCTGCTCCAGACCCTGCTCCCGCCGGAGTCGAAGGTCTGGGTCGGGCGGGCCTTCTACATCTGGGCCAGCGTATTCAACCTCTTCGTGGTGTCGGTGTTCTGGGGCTTCATGGCCGACGCCTTCGATTCCGAGCAGGCCAAACGGCTCTTCGGCTTCATTGGCGTCGGCGGGACCCTGGGCGGGATCGTCGGATCGGCCGTCACCGCGACATTGGTCAAGGCGGTCGGCACGCCGGCCCTGCTGCTGATCTCGGCCCTGCTGCTCGAAGCCGCCGTGGTGTGCGCCCGCCGGCTGGCCGGTCAATTCAGCGGCCGCTCGGCCCAGGCCACTTCGCCCCAGGCCGAGCGGGTCATCGGCGGCGGCGTCTGGTCGGGGGTCGGCCAGGTCCTCCGCTCGCCCTACCTGCTCGGGATCTGCCTCTACATGCTGCTGTACACGATCGGGTCGACGTTCCTGTATTTCCAGCAGGCCGCGGTCGTCGCCCAGGCCGAACAGGCCGGCAACGCGCGGACGGCCCTCTTCGCCCAGATCGATCTGATGGTCAACGTTCTGACCGTCGTCGTTCAGGCGCTCCTGACTGGGCGGCTCATGGCGACCCTCGGCGTGGCGGCCACCCTCACCATCGTGCCGATCATCTCGGTGCTGGGCTTTCTGGGACTCGGCTTCGCACCTTCCGTCATCATGGTCGTGGCGTTCCAGGTGCTCCGGCGGGCTGGGAATTTTGCCGTCGCCCGCCCGACCCGCGAAGTGCTCTACACGGTCGTGACCCGCGAGGAGAAATTCAAGGCCAAGAGCTTCATCGATACCTTCGTGTACCGCTTCGGCGACCAGGTCGGAGCCTGGGCCAATCCGCTCCTGGCCGGCATTGGCCTGAGCATGACGGGGATCGCGCTGGTTGCGGCCCCGATCTCCGGTCTCTGGCTGGCCATCGGATGGTGGCTCGGGAAGCGTCACGCCGCCTATCCGGCGCCGGTCGCCGGAACGGATCCTCGCTAGGCCCGCGCCCCGGACGTTCCCCGATGACCCCGCCTGCGAAGCTCCGCGCCTGGTACGCCGCCCGCCAGGGACTCGACGGCTCCCTCGATGGCGCGGCCCCGGCCACGGTCCTCGGCCGCAGCGGCTGGGCCAGGTCGGTCGGCGGAGTTGGCCCCTACCTGACCCTCTTCGCCAGGGCCGGCACGGCGCGCCAGCAGGTGGATCAGGCCGTCGCCGATCTCGAAATCCACGAACTCCCCGCGGCGCGGAACTGCACCTACGTGCTCCCCGCCGCCGACTTCGCCCTTGGCCTCGCCGCGGGCCAGCCCTTCTGGGGCGGCGAGTGGAACATCGCCCGCAAGCTGGGCTACACCGAGCAGAAACTGGAACGGCTCTGCACCGCGGTCATCGGCGCCCTGGGCCGGGCCCCGCTCGAGCCCGACGCCATCAAGCAGACGTGCGGGGAGACCATCACCAGCTTCGGTGACGAGGGAAAGAAGAAGGGTCTCACCACGTCGCTCCCGCTGGCCCTGGGAAAGCTCCAGTCAATCGGGGAGATCCGCCGGGTGCCGACCAATGGCCGCCTCGACCAGCAGCGGTACCGCTACGCCCGGTGGCGCCCCAATCCGCTGGCCCGGTTCAAACTGTCCGTCGAGGAAACCCAGGTCGAGTTGGCCCGGCGCTTCTTCAAGTGGATCGGGCCCGCGACCCCGGCTGAGTTCCAATGGTTTTCCGGCCTGGGCGTGAAGGCCGCAAAGACCGTGATTGAGCCCCTGGGCCTGGTGCCATGCGAGACAGTTTCTGAACGCCTGATGTTCCCCGAAGATCGCGAGGCTTTCGCCGCTTTCACGGTGCCGAAGGAACCGCAATACTCACTGGTGAGCAGCATCGACGCGATCAGCCTGCTCCGGCGCGACCAGCAAACCCTGATCGATCCCGCTGACCGGGCGCGGCATTTTTTCGGCGAGAAGGGCGCCCTCGCGGCCACGTCGCTCGTGGATCTTCCCAATCAGGTGATTGTCGACCGGGGCCGTCTGGTGGGCATCTGGGAGTACGACCCTGAGGCGGGCCAAATCGTGTGGCTTTCGTTCATTCAGCGAAACCGGGCCCTCACCGCGGCGGTGGCCCGCACCGAAACCTTCGTGCGGGACCAGCTGGGTGATGCCCGGTCCTTCAGTCTCGACAGCCCGAAGAGCCGCGTCCCGAAGATCGCGGCCCTCCGGAAGGCTGCCGGCTAGAACACCTCATCCACGAGTCCGGTGTTCAGGGCGGCGCGGCGCTTCCGAATGGTGGAACGACGAGGTCCAGGTGGACGACGTGTTCCGGCAACGGGAATGAATTCCCGTGGATCACGATTGGATAGGTGCCCCCCGGGGTCAGCTCGCTCGTACGGATGCTGAGAACGGGACCGCCTGTCGGGTTGGGCGTGGAGAACGTCAGGATCATCCCATATGGCATGGCACCCGTGGCGGTGAGCGCCACATGGCTGGCGTTCCCGCCGGATCGCACGACACCCACCGCGATCTGGGTGGTCACGCCGCGCCCGAGAGTGACCGTGGCCGTGGGCGACGTGGAAAGCGAGAAGTCACCTGCAACAGGGCCAAGGACATTCAGCGTGAGGGTCGTGGCCCGTCCGATCTCAAGGAAAGGGAAATTGTCCGAGTCTGAGGTCCCTGCCACAACAAGGGCATAGGTCCCTGGCGCCATCGCCGAGTCCGGCCGCAGATCCAGGATGGAGCTGTTGCCGCGAGTGCTGGCCGGCCGGAATCCAGCGGTGAGAGCGACGAGCGGGCTCTCGATCGACAAATCCACCTGGCCTCCAAAGTTCCTTCGTACCAGCGTCACCTCGCTATTACCGCCCTGGCCGGGCGCGAGATTCAATACCTTTGGGTCCACGGTCATGTCGAACCGCCGGGTGCCGGTGACCCCCAGCTCGAACGACCCAGCCGCCCCCTCGACACCGACACCCGAACCGTGAACGTCAAGGTGATAGCGGCCGTCGAACGCAGGCGGCAGGTTGAGAATCAGCAGGGAGGAACTGCCGACGGTTGAAGCCGGCTCGAACGCGGCAGTCACCCCGGGCGGCAATCCGCTCACCGACAGACCAACGGCTCCGTCGAACTTGTGCCGGTCGATGCCGACGATCGTCGCAACCTGGTTGGCTCCCGGTTCGACACCCACCGAGGATGCAGGTACGAGCCCGATCGCCGGCGGACCTTCGGTGATCGTGAGCCCTACCGACCCGGGTGTACTGATCGTTTCCGCGCGGGAAGCCGAGCTTACGATACCGTCGGCAACAACGACCAGCGCCAACGGCCCGGTCGCGCTGCTGACGCGCACCGTGAATGAGATCCAGGCCGTCGTGACCAGACCAGAGACCACGACGTCGTGGATGCTGACGTTGCTGAGTCCGCCCGGCGAGGAGAGGCTCAGAGACACCGCTCCGGTGAAGCCTTCGGTCTGGGTCGCTTTCACCCGGAAGCTGGCAGAGTCCCCCTGCCGAACAGTCAGGGAGCCCGGTTCGAACGCCAGCACGACGGTGGGGCGAACGGGGCTGGGGGGAGGGGGAGGCGGGGCCGTTCCGATCTCCCCCGAACTGCAGCTTGCCGACGCCATGAGGCCACACAGCGGGAACACCAGCGAAATCCTGTTCCAGGTCGTGCAATGCACTTTCTGTCTCCGGTTGAGGCGATGGGTGCCACGCTAACGTCGATCCATCATCGTCCCGTCTTCATACCGTCCTTTCCGGCCGCCCCACGGCCGCCGATCGGCGGGTCTTGTCACTGATCGAGCCCGAGTCGTACATTGGACCCGATCTTCCATGGGACCCAATCCTCCATGGGACCCAATCTTCCGGAGTCTATCCCTCGCCTACACCCTCAGATCCCCTCCCACCCACGGCTCAAGTGGTCACCTTTCGATCGCTTGGCACCGTGGAGATTCGGCTGCCGGCTGGGGGCTTGGCCGCGTCTCTGACCCAGCCCAAGCGACTCGCCGTCCTACTCTACCTCGGCTTGGCAGAACCCCCGGGGCCTAAGTCCAGGGAACGGCTGATGGCCCTCCTGTGGCCGGACGCCGATAGCAAATCGGCCCGCCACTCGCTCCGAAACGCGCTCTATGGTCTCCGCCGCACCCTCGGTGAGGCCGTCTTGGTTGCGCGCGGAGAGGGTTACATCGGGATCGACCCGGGCGCGATCCAACTCGACGCCCTCGAGCTCCGGCGCCTCCTGGCGGACGGGCGGTGGGAAGAGGCCGTAGCAGGTTGGACCGGCGATCTCGCACCCGGCCTGCACGTTGACGGGGCCCCGGAATTCGAGCAGTGGCTGGAGAATCAGCGGACGGCGCTCCGGCGAGCCGTGAACGAGGCCGCCTGGCGAAGGGTGGACGAACTGGAGCAGAGCGGCGGAGCCAGCCTGGCACCGGCCGCAAGGCGCGCCTGGGAACTCGATCCGGCCAACGAAGCGGGCGCCAGGCGTCTCATTCGCATCCTCGACCTGACCGTTGGTCGCGCGGCCGCCATGCGAGCCTACGAGGACCTGGTCGCCTGGCTCCACCGCGAGTTGGAAGCGGACCCATCGGTGGAGACCCGCGCTCTCGCACGAGAACTCGAGGCTCGGACCGACGTCGGCGGACCGGTGCCCAGCCCCTCACCTACCCCGAGCACGAAGCCGACGGCGGGCGGCGTTCCAGTGCCTCCGGTGGTTGGGTCAACGTGGAACCGGGGCACGAAACGCATCGCGATCGCCGCAGGGCTGTTGATCGCCGCGGTGCTCTCCCTGTTCGCCCTGCGGTACGCGGGAACGATGCAACCACGTTCGGCCCCCGACTCCGCGACGACGCAAAGCGTAGGCGGGCTTCCCCTCCCGATGCGGTATCGTCAGGACACCGCCTCCTACGGATCGTATCTCCGCGCGCTGGAGCTCAGGCTTCACGGACACAACCTCGCATCGCGAGACAGCTTTGCCGCTCTGGCCGCCCGGATGCCCTCGTACGGGCCGGCGTATGCGGGACTCGCCCACGCTTACCTGGTGAACGTAGTGGCCCGCCTCACGCCGGCGGCCGAGGGCTACCCACTGACCGACGCGGCGGCCCACCGGGCTCTCGCGCTCGATAGTACGCTCGCCTCGGCATACGTCGCCTTGGGGATGGTGGAAATAATGTGGCGGTGGAACCTGCCCCAAGCCCGAGCCCTGATCGACCGGGCCCTGGCGCTCGACCCCAACGACCCCGAAGTCCACATGCTCAGAGCAAACTGGTTCAGGTGGTCAGGCGAGGGAGACAGCTCGTTGGCCGAGGCCAGGAAGACCCACGAACTCGACCCTCTCGATCGGGGACACAGCAATCTGGTGGCAAGACTCCTGTTCCTGACCAGGCGATATCCCGAGTCGGAGGCCGCTTACCGAGAGACAATACGGAACTATCCGGCATCGGCGGTGGCCTACGGCGAGCTTTCGGACCTCTACCGCGCCACCGGGCGGCCGGCTAAGGCGTTGGAGATCCTGCGTGCCGGGGCCAGGGCAAACGGTGATTCGGCCAGAGCGGCGGCGCTTCCTCCTGCCACGAGTGACTCGCAGGCGGCCAGGGTGTTTGCTGATTTGGCCGGACGGGAAGTCCGGGAGGTCGAGGAGGCGGGGCGGGCAGGCCGATCGATTGACCCGAGGGCCGCCGCGTTTGCCTATGCCAGGCTTCGGGATGCGGACCATACGTTGCGGTGGCTCAACACGATGGTCCTCGAACACCATCCGCAAATCCCGGTCGTTCTGTTCCACCCGCTTTTCGACTTCCTCCGCGATGATCCCAGGTACAAGATGTGGGAAGCGCAGCTTCCGTGGCGGGCGAGGGCCCCTCGTTAGGACGAGGCCGCGGCCACGGAGCGTCTACTTCCCGGCAACCTCCGGCACGGCCTTCACCAGCCGCTCGAGCGTCTTCCGGAGCGGCAACGATTTGCCGCCAGGCAGGATGTTCCACCCGTTGAACACCACCACCAGGTCCCGTTCCGGAAACGCCATCGGAAACTGCCCGCCGAAACCCGAGCCCGACCACACGAATTTCGTCGTGTCCGCCGGATTCCGGTGGAGCCACCACTTGAGCCCGTACCACGGGGTGCCGGGGCGATCCACGACCGGAAGCACCGGCGTCACTGACTGGCGAACCCAGTCTTCCGACACGATGCGCTGCCCCTTCCACACCCCGTGTCCCAGGAACAGCGCCCAGATCCGGGCCAGATCCCTGGCCTCAAGGTAAAGCCCACCTTCGGTGTCGATCAGCCCGCTGGGAATCCGCTTCCAGTACCAACGGTCGATCCCCAGCGGCCCGAACAGATGCCGGGCCGCGTACTCCTCGATATCCATGCCCGTGGCCTGGCGGAAGATGTGCGCCAGCAACTCGGTCTCACCGCTGCTGTAGTTGAACCGCGTCCCCGGCTCGCGCATCATCGGAAGATTGATCGTGTAGTTGACCCAGTCGTGGCTCGCCTCCATCACGCTGGCGTTGTTCCGCGGATCGATATAGGGAAGATTCTCGTTCCAGTCAAAGCCGCCCGACATGGTCAGCAGATGACGGAGCTTCATCCGCCGCTTCCGGTCGTCGATGTTGGCCACCTTCGTAGTGTCGAAGAACCGGAGCACCGGCGTATCGATGCTCGGAAAATCGCCGCGGGTGATCGCCACTCCGATGATCACTGACGTCACCGTCTTGGTGACGGACTGCAGAGTGTGGAGATCGCCGCGGCGGTAGGTGGGGTGCCACCAGGGGTTGAAATAATTGAAGGGGCCGGTCATGTCGCCGGCATTGAGGGCATTCGGCGTCCGGGCCGAGTCGGCGTAGAGGCTGTCGTAGTTTTGGGCGTAATGGCGGTCGTATACCAGCTTGCCGCCCCGGATCACCACCATCCGGTCGACGTTCCCGTAGTCGCCCCGCCCAATCTCGGTGTCCAGGCTGTCGAGCACCTTGCCGTTCACGCCGACGGCCGCCGGGGTCGATGTCGGCCAGGCATTGGACGGCCTGGCTCGCTGAGCCATCGTCGTGGCAGGCAGGGACGCGAGCACCAGGGCGGCGAGGATACGGCGGTCGGTCATGGGCGATCCGGGAAAGAAGGCTCGGGTAGTTTCGCTCCGGCCGCCAGACACCGCAACCGGGGGGCCCGCCCCTGCCCTCAAAGCCAGCCCCTGTTGAAACCGGCCGGGAAGCGTTATCGTATTTCTACGACAAAGGCGAATATTATGACTGCGTACCTCGGCGATCTGGAACAATTGATCCTCCTGGCCCTCCTCCGTCTCGGGCCCGCGGCCTACGGTGTCGCCATCGCCGAACAGCTGGCCGACCGGGCCGGCCGCGAGACCTCGCTCGGCGCGGTCTACAAGACGCTGACCCGGCTCGAGCAAAAGGGCTACGTCCGGGCCACCATGGGCGACCCCACCCCCGAACGCGGTGGCCGGCGGAAGCGCTACTACCAGCTGACGCCCGCCGGCCGGAAGACCCTCGGCGCCTCGCTCGATGCCATTCGCCGCCTGTCGGCCGGCCTGGGCCGGCTCATCCCGGAGGAGTCATGACGACACCCCGTCCGCCCCGCCTCGCGACCTGGATTCTCGGCCGCGCCATTCCGAGCACCCTGCGCGAAGCGGTGCTGGGTGATCTCGCCGAGGCCCATGCCCAGCGCCTGGCGGCGGAGGGGCCGGCGGCGGCGAGCCGGGCCTATTGGCGGGACGGATGGGCCGTGGTGCGGTCGCTCGGATCCTACAGCAACGAACCGACCTCGCTCACGCCGCCTCGAGGACCCCTGGACGGTTTCGGCGCTGATCTGAAGTTTGCCTTCCGCCTCTATGCCCGCCGGCCGGCGGTGACGGCACTCGTCCTGACAACGCTGGGGCTCGCCATCGGCGGGTCCACCGCGATCTACAGCGTCATCAAACCCGCGCTGCTCGAGGCGCTGCCGTATCCGTACGGCCAGCGCCTGGCGCTGGTCTGGGAAAACGACGAGAGCGGTGTGTCGAACATCGGGTATGCCACCATGACCGATCTTCGCGACCAGGTCCGGGGCCTCGACCGGATGGCGGCGGTGGGGTACTGGCAGCCGACCTGGCTCGGCATCAGCGAGCCATTGCGGCTGAACGGCCAGAAGGTGAGCCACACCTTCTTCGGAATGCTGGGCGTCGCTCCGGCGTTAGGCAGGGACTTCCAGTCCGGCGACGACCTCCAGAACGCCCCCCGGGTCGCCATCATCAGTCATCGGCTCTGGCGGGAACGGTTCGGGGCCGACCCGGCGGCGGTCGGCCGATCCATCTCCCTCGATGGGAGGCCGTATACCGTCATCGGCATTCTCCCGAACGACTTCGAGAGCCTGCTCGGTCCTGGTGTCGAGATCTGGCGCCCGCTGGGGTATGACGCCTCGATGCCGCAGGCCTGCCGGTCGTGCCGGCACTTGCGGGCCCTCGCCCGCCTGGCTCCAGGGGTGACCATGGCCGCCGCCGCCGGCGAAGTAAACGGCGCCGCCCGGCGGATGCTGGCCGCGTACCCGAAGGAGTACCGGACCCTCGGCATGTCGCTGGAACCGCTCAAGACCAATCTCACCAAGGGAAGCCGGGCGGCGTTGATGATCCTGTTCGGTGCCGTGGTTCTGGTCCTCGGCATCGCCTGCGCCAACGTCGCCAACCTGCTCCTCGGGCAGGCGGTCCAGCGACGGCATGAATTCGCGGTCCGGATGGCGGTCGGCTCGGGCCGGGAACGGCTGGTCCGGCAGGTGCTGCTCGAGTCGGTGTTGTTAGGCCTCGGGGGGGCGGTCGTGGCGGTCGGCCTTACCGCGGCCCTGCTCGGTCCGATCCGCGCGGCAGCGGCCGCCGGCCTCCCGCGCGCCGAGGCCGTTGGGCTCGACTGGAACGTGATGTTGTTCGGCGCTCTGACCGGGCTCTTCGCCGGTATCGCCTTCGGTCTGCTGCCCGCGCGTTCGAGTCTCGAGAGCGCAGCCGAGGGGCTTCGGCTCGGGGGTCGGGCCACCGCCCGCCACGGGGTGCGCCGGGCTCTGGTGATCACCGAAGTGGGTCTGTCCTCGGTGCTGGTAATCGGCGCGGTCATGCTGGCGGTAAGCATGGGGCGGCTGCTCGACGTCGACCCCGGCTTCAAAGCCCAGGGCCTCCTCACCGCGAGCATCCAGGCATCGGGACCGGCGTTCCGGTCCGACTCCGCCGTGTGGCAGTACTACGGCCGGGTCCGCCAGGCCGCTGCCGACTTGCCCGGCGTGACGGCCGCCGCGCTGGTGAGCCAGCTTCCCCTTGGCGGCGGCTTCGATCAGTACGGCGTCCGGTCGGAATCGCGCCTCCAGCGGAACCCCGACGACGCCGTCTCGGCCGATCGATATGCGGTCACTCCCGGCTACTTCGAAACCCTGGGCATCCCGTTGGCGGAGGGACGAACCTTCGGCCCGCCAGACCGGCGCGGCGGCGGACTCGTCGCGGTGGTCAACGCCACCTACGCCCGGACGCAATTCCCCGGGAAGAGCGCACTCGGCGAGCGGATCGCAATGGGCGGGGACCCATCGGCCGGTCCATCGACGGGCACCTGGCGAACGATCGTCGGCGTCGTCGGCGACGTCAGACAGGTCGCTCTGGACCAGCCGGCGGGATCCCAGGTTTACATCCCGTTTGACCAGTGGCAGTTCGCCGACGACCTGACCCTGATCGTCCGCGCCAGTGGCGACCCAACCGCGCTTGCGCCCGCGCTCCGCACCGCGGTCCGGGCGGTCCACGCGGATCCCACCATGCAGCGGGTGCTGCCGATGCCGGCGGTGATCGGCTCACTGGTGTCGCAGCGGCTCATCGTGCTCCGGCTCTTCGAGGGGTTCGCCCTGCTCTCTCTTCTCCTCGCGGCCATCGGGATCTACGGGGTCATGGCAAGCGGCGTGGCGGAACGCTCGCGAGAATTCGGGATCCGGGCGGCCCTCGGCGCCTCGACGGGCGCGATCCGGCGGGCCGTTCTGCTGGAGTCGGTGATCCTCGGCGGAGCCGGCCTGGCGGCCGGTCTTGGCGTATCGGCGCTGCTGGCGCGGGTGTTAGGCGCCGGGCTCTACGGATTCAATGCTGGAGACCCCAGGGTGTATCTCGGCGCCGCTACCGCGTTGCTGCTCACCACGGTTGTCAGCGCCTGGGTGCCAGCCTCGCGGGCCGCGGGCCACGACCCCGCGGCCACCCTCAAGTCCGACTAGGTGGTCGGGGCGCGGCGGCCGAGTTCGCGGCGGAGCAACGACATCGTGATGACGGCCTGGATCGCCACCCCACCGACGGCCAGCCACCACAGGTGCCGGAGCGCAAAGCCCGGCCGGGTCGAGAGCCACACCGCGGGGATCACATACATCAGAATCCGGCTGGCGCTGCTCATCAGCGCCGGCAGGGTGTTGCCCAGGGCCTGGAACATGCCCGAACAGGTGAAGATCAGCCCCGAGGCCACGAAGTTCCACGCCACGATCCGCAGATACTCGGCGCCGACCGCGATGACCGGCGCCTCAGTCGTGAACGGGCGGAAGAAGATCTCCGGCTGCCAGCGGCAGGCGATCGTCAGCACGACCATGATGGCGGTACCAAACATCGCGGCGACTTTGAACGTTTCCCGGACGCGGTCGAATTTCTTCGCCCCGAAGTTCTGCCCGGCCAGCGGCGCCGTCGCGAACGAGACCGCCATCGCCGGCAGGAAGATCGCCTGCATCACCCGCGACCCGAGGCCGTAGCCGGCCTGGGCCTCGGCGCCGAAGCCACGAAGGACCCAATAGCTGACCCCCATGAACACGAACATCAGCGCGAACTCGCCGCCGGGGGGGAGGCCGATCTTGAAGATCCGTCGCCAGACGGCAAAGTCCGGCCGAATCAGCCGGGCGTCGAACGCCACGTATTTCTCGAGCTTCGTGAACCAGAACCACATCAGCACCACGGCGACCGTCACGGCGAGGGTGGTGGCGAGACCGGCTCCTGCCACCCCGAGCGGCCGCCCCGTGCCCCATCCGGCGATCAGGATTGGCGCCAGGACGACGTTGGCGACGACCGAAATCACCTGGACCACCATCGTCGGCTTGACGATTCCCGTCCCGCGGAGGGCTGAGGCCATGGTCACCAGCGCAAACTGAAGCCCCAGACCGGGCAGGAACCAGGTGAGATACGTCGTGCCGGCCGCCACCGCGGCCGGATTCGCGCCGAGGCGGCTCACGTACCATCCGCCCAGTCCGAAGCCGCCGATCAGCGTGATCGCCATCGCGATCGCCGAGAGCACCAGACTCTGATTGAAGACCAGGTTGGCATTGACCGGATCCTTCCGGCCGACGGCGTGGGCGATCAGCGCCATGGTCCCGACCCCGAGGATCTGGGTCAGGGACATGATGATGAACTGGACGTTGCCCGCGGCCGCCACGCCGGCGATTGCGGCATCGCCAAGCCGGGCGACGAAGTAGAGGTCGACCAGGTAGTAGAGGGTCTGGAAAATCATCCCCGCCGCGAGCGGCGCTGCCAGGCGAATCAGGTGGCCGGAGATCGAGCCCTGGGTGAGGTCTGTGGATCGGGTGGTCATCCGAAATATTTTACCCGGGTATTACGCCGATGTCAATAACACCCGGATAAAACATATCTCCGGCCACGACGGCGGAACGCCCGCGGCGATTGGCCCGGTGGTACCTTCTGGTACCAGTGAACCAGGAACTCTCCATGACGCTGTCCGCAATCCGGACCGGCCACCGGCTTGGTCTCGTCCTGCTCTGCGTCACCGCGCTCGACGCCCACGGGCAACCGCGGGTCCCGACCTCCACGGCCGCGCCGCCGCTCCGGTTCCGCTGGATGGGTCCCGAGCCTGCCGGGCGGATTTCGGCGGTCGCCGGCGTCCCCGGCGATACCACCACCTACTACTTCGGCGCGGCCTCGGGCGGGATCTGGAAGACCACCGACGCCGCCCGCACCTTTGCCCCGGTGTTCGACGACCAGCCGGTCCAGGCGATCGGCGCCCTCGCGGTGGCCCCATCCAATCCCCGGATCGTCTGGGCCGGCACCGGCGAGGCCTGGGCCATCCGGGACAGCGACGTGATGGGCGACGGCGTCTACAAGTCCACCGACGGCGGCACCACCTGGAAGAACACGGGACTCGCGGAAACTGGGCGGATCGGCCGGATCGTGATTCATCCCTCGAACCCCGACGTCGTCCTGGTCTGCGCGTTAGGCAGGGCCACCGGCCCTCAGGAAGAGCGCGGCGTGTTCCGGACCGCGGACGGCGGCGCCACCTGGAAGCGGGTGCTGTTCGTGGACGTCAACACCGGGTGCTCCGGGCTCGCCATCGATGTGACCCACCCCGAGGTGATGTTCGCCGGCACCTGGGACGTGGTGATGCATACCTGGATGATGCACAGCGGCGGGCCCGGAAGCGGAGTCTGGGTCTCACGGGACACCGGCTCGACCTGGAACCGGATCACCGACCCCGGGCTCCCCAGGTCGCCGGTCGGGAAGATCGACGTTGCGGTGGCGCCCTCCAATTCGAAGCGGGTCTACGCGCTGATCCAGACGCCCGACCAGGGTTCACTCTGGCGGTCCGACGACGGCGGCGCCAAATGGAAAGTCGTGAGCTGGGACCGGCGACTGATCGGCCGGGCCGGCTACTACATCCGGCTCGCGGTGAACCCCCAGAACGATCTCGAAGTCCTGGTTCTCAACAGCAGCTTTCATCGGTCGTTCGACGGCGGCGAAAGCTTCCCGCCTGACGAGGGCGGTTGCGGCGACTGCCACGACGTCTGGATCGACCCCCTGAATCCATCGCGTTACGTGCTGACCGACGATGGCGGTGCCGCGATCACCGGGGACCACGGCCACCGCTACCAGCGGCTCGCCTTGCCCATCGGTCAGATGTACCACGTGGCCATCGACGACCGCACTCCGTACTGGATCTACAGCAACCGCCAGGACGACGGGACGATGCGCGGGCCCAGCAGCCGGCCGTTCCCGGTCTCCAACGTGCCCGGGCTCGATCGCGCCGGCGGGGGAGGCCCGGGCCTGCTGGTCGGCGTGTCGGACAGCCTGCGCCGGGTCCTCGACAGCGCCGACCTGGCCGTTCGAGCTCCGGCAGGCCGGCCCGGTACCGACGTCGGAAGCGGCCCGGACGGACCGGACTGGCAGGGCGGCCTCGGGGGATGCGAGTCCGGCTTCACGCTCCCCACTCCCGGGAACACCGACATCGTCTGGGCCACCTGTTATGGCAACAAGGTCACCAGATACGATCACAAGGCCGGGCGGGCCCGTTCGGTAAGCCCCGGAATCCACACGCTCGATTCTCCGCCTGACGCCATCCCCTACCGCTGCCACTGGACCGCGCCGCTGGCGATCGACCCGTTCGACCCCAGCACGATCTACTACGGCTGTCAGGTGATCTTCAAGACCGCCAACAGCGGCCAGAGCTGGACCGTGGCCAGCCCGGACCTCTCCACGCGCGACTCGAGCCGGATCGTTTCCTCGGGCGGCATCGTGGGCGACAACCTCGGCCAGTTCTATGGCGAGGTGGTCTTCGCGATCGCGCCCTCCCCCATCCGCCGAGGTCTGATCTGGGCCGGCACCAACGACGGCAAGATCTGGTACTCGACTACCGGCGGCGGTCAGTGGACCGACGTCACCGGGAACGTGACCGGGCTCCCGGCCTGGGGCACAGTCCGCAAGATCGAGCCGTCGCGGTTCAATCCTGCGGCAGCCTACGTCACTGTTGACTTCCACCTGATGGACGATCGGAATCCTTACATCTACAAGACGGCGGACTACGGGAAAACCTGGGCCCGGATCACCACCGGCCTGCCGACCGGGCATCCGTTGTCGTACGCGATGTCGATCGCGGAAAACTCCAACCGCCGGGGCATGCTGTTCGCCGGAACGGGCAACGGGTTCTACTACTCGATGAACGACGGTGGTTCATGGACGGCGCTGCGGGCCGGCCTCCCGCCCGCCCCGGTCACCTGGATCGCGGTGGATCGCGAGCGACATGACGTGATCGTGTCGACCTATGGACGCGGGCTCTTCGTGCTGGCCAACATCACGCCGCTCGAGCAGTCCGACCGGCTCACCGCTGACCCGGTCCAGCTGTTCACGCCCCGGAACGGCTGGCGCATGGGGCGAGGCGGTCACGCGGATTTCACGGCCCTGCTGCGAACCACGCCGCGCGATTCGGTGACGATGGAAATTCTCGATTCGGCGGGCACGGTCGTCCGGACCACGCGGTTCGCCCCGCGCGCCGGCCAGAACCGCTATCCCTGGGACCTTCGCTATGACGGGCCCAAACAGATCGACCTGCGGACTATTCCGCCCGACAATCCCAATATCTGGGCCGAGGCGCGGTTCCGCGACAAGAAGACCCGGCCAATCGTGCATTGGGGCATCGACGAGGTGCAGAAGATCGGACCGATTGCGGCGCCGGGTCGCTACGCGGTGCGGTTGACGGCCGACTCGGCGCGGGCATCGGCGCCGTTCCGGGTCCTCAAGGATCCGGCGGTGCAATCACCCGACGCCGACCTCGCCGCGTCGACCGCGGCCCAGATCCGGATTCGCGACGCGCTCAATCGCACGGCCGAGACCGTGAATGGCCTGGAGATACTGCGGCGGCAGCTTGAGGACCAGCGGAAGGCCAACGACGGCAAGGCGGACGTCCTGTCCGCCCTCGGCCAGTTCGACCGCGCCCTGCTCGACATCGAGATGGTCCTGCTCTCGAAGAGCGACCTCCACAGCGACGACAAGTGGTACGTCGAGGCGTACCACACCTATCTGAACCTGCTGTGGCTGTCGGGCGAAGTAGGCACGGGCGCGGCCGACGTGGCCGGCGGGGCCGATTTCCGCCCGACCGACGCGTCTTTGACAACGCTGGCCCGGCTCGAACGCGAGGCGGCGGGTGCGACAGCGGCGTTTGCGAAGGTGATCGCGACTGACCTGCCGGCGTTCAATCAGCGGATGGCGGGAAAGATTCCGGCGTTGACCCTGAAGGCCCCGTAAAGGTCGGAGCGGGCGGACCTCACCGGCCCTGGCCCGTGTCCGCCAACTTGCGGAGGATCTCTTCGTAATACGGCTTTTCACGGAGGCTGGCCCGCGAACCCGGGAAATAGATCAGGCTGACACTGGCTCCGAACCGGTTCATATCCGACAACACGACGGCCACGCGCTGATCGTTCGAGAGTCGGGTATTGTCGATCATCGGCGTACTGTAGAAGCCGACGTCGAACTCCACGACATGGCGCCCGACCGCCTCGGACGGAACGCCGGGTTGGGCTACCGTCTCGACCTCCAGCGCCATCTTGAGTTCACTGGCGATGGTATCGGCCCGGGAAATCGTGACGCGGAACCGGCGTTTGATCCCATCCAGCGTGAGCTCAGCGTCTTCCAGCTGCACCGGCGCCGCGCCCTCCGCCAGACTGTCGCTGAACACCACGGTCCAGTCTTTCCGTTTGCCGCCGGACTCGAGCACCAGCATCTGCTTCCGGGTCACTTCGCGGGCCAGGTCTGCGAGCCGGGCTTCGTAGGCCTGTTTGAGCCGGGGCGGCTCACTGCCGCCGGTGATCTCCCGGTGGATGCTCTTGAACAGCGGAGCAAGGTTGAGCGCCTCATGGAAGTTCTCGGCCAGCAGTTCCATCTTGAGGAGCTTGGTCTCGAGCGAGGCCGAGCCGGCGTCGAAGAACGAGCCGATGATCGACTGGAACATCTCCTTGCGGAGCGTCGCCTCCGACTCCTCGCGGCGGGTCATCAGCTCGGAGTAGAGCCGGATCTTTGCTTCCGCGGCCTGCTGCCGTTCTACCGTCCGCGACCCGATGAACCCGAGGCTCGCCACCGCGAGCGCGGTCAGCAGCCCGCCAATCGGGGACAGGATGATCCGCAGCTTGTCCCAGAAATCCTTGGCGTCCCCGTCCCGATCAGTCATCGGTCAGACCCGCTTGAGGACGTACTTGCCGTCCTTGAGCTCGAGCTGGAGCCGATATCGGGCCGGCTGGTCGAAGAGGACCACATCCAGGGCGGCGGTCTGCTTCTCATAGGTGACCGAAACCTGGCACTTCCCGCCGCCCTTAGCCGTCAGGTGGAACGAACCGGCGGCGTCGGTCTTGCCCTCGACGACTTCGGTGCCACATTTGAGCTGGACCGGAATCAGGGCCAGGTACTTCTCACCAAGGCGAAGGTCGCCGGTGATGCCGCTCAGCATCGAGGCGGCGGCGAAGACAGTTGTCACCAGCGTTGCGAACATGGTCGCTCCAGGTCTCTCGGGTCGGCTGAAGGATCACCCCGGGCCGCCTTGAGGTCCAGTCGGCGGGTTACGTGTGCGGGCGGGCGGCGCTGATCCGTCCTAACCCGTGTTTTCCCGAAACATCAGCTGACCGGGGGCCGCCCTGCCGGCGTCTGCCCGATTTTCCTCCATCTGGAGAAAGACCGATCATGGCCATCTGGAAAGAAACGGTGCCCGTCAAGAAGGAATCGACGCCCGCGCCCATTGCCGCCGTCGCCGAACCCGCACCGAAGGCCGACCTGCCGTCCGCGGCCTCGTACGATCTCCCCCGCCGGGCGCCCGTCGCCCGGGAGCAGAAGGAATCCCTGCTCGCCGCGGAACTCATCATCGAGGGAAAGAT
>JANXXJ010000160.1 GCA_025350665.1 Gemmatimonadota bacterium
CACCGACCTCCCATGCAAACGTCACATGACGCCCCTGCGCGCCCAGGTCCACCGCCCCGCCAGCGCTCCATCCGAACCACTCCGCGTACGCTGCCACCGCCGCAGCCTCATCAGTGGCGGCCATGAGGTGCCATGCCACCGGTCCCCGCTTCGCCGGCGGCGCCTCGGCTCCGAGTCCGAACATTGCCCCGAACGGATCGCGCAGCACGGCCGGGAGCCCCGGGGGGCCGCGCCGGCTGCCGCCCCGCGCCAGGACCGCCGCCACTGCCTGATCCACCGCTCTCATGCCGATCAGTCCGAGCCAATGGGGCGGCCGGCCGGCAGCCCGGGCCGGCTCCGGCAGCGCGGCGAGCGACACCGGACCATCCCAGAACCCCGGGCCCACCACAGCCTCATAGAACGAACGCGCCTGGTCCAGGTCCGTGGTCCGGAGCTGGTAGGGACTGAATCTCGCATTCATGATGTCCAGTGTAGCCGGTCCCCTGCCGATATCGTAGCTTGGGAGGGCGAAGGCGCTGCGCTGTTCCCAGAGAGGTGGGCCATGGCAAGTCAGAAGGAAATGGATTTTACCTATTCCCTTATCGACAAGATGTTCCGCCTGAGCATCGGCGAATTCGCCGATTACAGCGGTGCCATGTACGACGGCGATTTTTCGCTCAGCCTGGAGGAGGCGCAACACCGGAAGCACGAGTACATCACCAGGAACCTCGGCATCGGGCCGGGAACGAGAATGCTCGATCTCAGTTGTGGCTGGGGCCCGCTGCTGACCCATGTCCGCGACATCGGGGCGACGGGCGTGGGGCTCACACTCTCGGCCGGGCAGGCGGCGGCGTGCCAGAGCCGAGGGCTCGATGTCCATCTCCGGGACTGTCGGACGATCGACCGCGACGCCTTCGGCGGCTTCGACGCGGTCGCGTCGGTGGGCGGCTTCGAGCACTTCTGCTCGATCGAGGACTATCGCGCCGGGAAACAGGACGCGATCTATCAGGACTTGTTCCGCCGAGTGGCCACGCTGCTCCCGGAGAAAGGCCGGTTCTTTCTCCAGACGATGGTGTTCGGGGAGAACATGCTGCCGGTCGATCAGCTCGACGTCAACGCTCCCCGGGATTCCGACGCGTTCATGCTGGGTCTGATGACCAAACAGTTTCCGGGCTCGTGGCTGCCCTACGGGAAGGAGCAGGCCGAGCGGACCGCGGAGCCGTACTTCCGGCTGGTGTCCGCTTCGAGCGGCCGGCTCGACTATATCGAGACCATCCGGCAGTGGCGCAAGCGGTTTGCGGCTCCCAGCTTCAGGAAGACCCTGCTCAAGCTGTCGCTGGTGCCGCGGTATCTGCTCAGTCGTGATTTCCGGCTCGCGTTCGCCTCCGGCGTCAGTTCCAACACGGCGTGCTTCGAACGCAAGTTGATGGACCACTACCGCCTCGTGTTCGAGAAGCGATAGCCTCACCCCTCAGCCCCCCCCGACGACATCCTCGCGTACGCCATAATCTACGTCCGCCGCGCCCATTCGGATTGACCAATCCGGCAGGCCGCCCGCGGCGTAGAGCTCCCGAGTGATTGCTCACCAAACAAACCAGGAGCGCATCGATGTTCACCTTCAGTACTCGTCGCCGTTTCGTTCTCGCGTCCGGACTGGCCGGTCTGGCCGTGGCCGGTGCGATCAGTGTCGCCATCGCATCCGATCACCAGGACTCGCCGGATGCGGAACTCAATCCCGCGCAGGACATGACCGACTTCTACGCCTTCCCCGCGGCGACGCCGGGCCGGATCGCGTTGGTCCTCAACAGCCGGGCGTTCCTGACGCCGGCCCAGTCCCCGACCGCCTCGTTCGACCGGAACCTCCTTTATCAGATCAAGGTCGACAACACCGGCGACGCGATCGAGGACAAAGTCTTTCAGATCGTCTTCACCGGCACCGGCGCGGACCAGCAAGTGGAGGTTCGGGGTCCGATCACGCCGCCCGTTCGCGGTGCCATGAACAACGAGGTATCCACGGCGGCGCCGGCTATCACCGGGCGGATCAACACCAACCTCGGCACGGCGGCCGGCCTCCAGGTATTCGCCGGTCCTCGCGACGACCCGTTCTTCATTGACCTGGAGCAGTTCTTCCGGGTCATCCCGGACCGGAAACCCGCGACCGGCCCGCTGTCCCAGTTGCCGTCGACCCCGACGGCGTCGGCGTTCCGGCCGGCCGGCCAGGCCCAGAACTACGTGGCCGGCTTCAACGTGATGTCGATCGTCATCGAGTTGCCGATCGCCGACCTCACCGCGGGCGGTACCAGCAAACTGGGTCTTTGGGGCACGATCAGCCGCTGATCGATTGAACCGCCACCACTCACGAATGACCGGAGCAACGACAATGCGTTACCTGTTCTCGATCCTGGCCGGTGCGACCGTACTCACCGCCTGCAATGACAACACCACGACGGGTCCCGTCGTTGAGACCCGGATGTACAATCAGGTCCAGCGCCTGGGCAACCCTTTGGTCAGCGAAGTCTTTCTTGCCAAGCGAAGTCACCCGCAGCACGGCGTCAGCGGCCCGGCCGACGACAACGCGATGATCGGGGCGGAATTCAAGAATTTCGTGCTGACCGTGGCCGGGCGGAACCAAACCGTCGCCAATACGCTGGCGGCGGTGCTCCTTCCGGATATGCTCATCGTGCAGGCCGACAAGGCCCCCGCGACCGCCGGATGGCTGACGTGGGCCCTCGCCAACGGCTATGGCGGCCGGAAGCTGACCGACGACGTGGTCGACGCCGGCCTCGCCGCCCTGTTCGGGAACCTGCTTGATCCCAACAACCTTTCCCCCGGGCTGGCGACCGACAACGTGGCGAACGACAGCCAGTTTCAGGTGACGTTCCCCTACCTCGCTGTTCCGAACTGATCCATGAACCGGATCCCCGGCCTGCTGCTCCTCGCCCTCGCCGTCATCGGGGGCAGCGTGGCGCGATCGAGGTTCACCGCCTCGGTCGCCCGCCGGGCGGCGGCGCCAGATGCCGCCGCCCTGGTCGCCCGCGAGCGGCGGGTTCGGGATCAGGACATCGCATTCTATGCCGCACGGGTCGCCCGCGACCCCAGTGGGGCGATCGACCTGGCCCGCCTCGGCGGGCTCTACCTGGCCCGGCACCGCGAAACGGGGAGCGCCTCCGACCTGGCGCTGGCGGAATCGGCGGCGCTGCGGTCGGCCGGCAACCGAGGCACCCGCAACCCCGCGGCCTGGCAGGTTCTCGCCGCGAGCCGAATCGCCCGGCATCGCTTTGTCGACGCGCTGACCGCCGTCGAACAGGTTCTCGCCGGTGACCCCGACAACGCCGGCGCC
>JANXXJ010000106.1 GCA_025350665.1 Gemmatimonadota bacterium
CGCCGGCGTCCGGGCGACCGCGTTAGCGCCCATGGTGTGGATCCAGCAGAACGCGGAAATGCAGCGAACCAGTCGCCTCCGCCTCACGGCCATCGCCGCCTCCCGCGACTCCGCTGCCCTCGCGGCGCAATCATTGGCCGCCCTCAGGACCGAAAACAGCCAGTTGCGCGGACTGCTCGCGCTCAAGCAGCGCGTGGTCTATCCGACCCTGGCCGCCGAGGTTCTCCATCAGACCGCGGCCACGGATGGCCGGACCCTGCTGCTGAGCGCCGGCCGGCGCGACGGTGTCCAGGTGGGCAATCCGGTTGTCTCGCCGGACGGTCTGGTCGGTCTCGTCGTGAGCGCCGAGCCGTTTTCGTCCGTCGCGATGACGTGGGCCCACCCCGACTTCGCCGCCAGCGCAGTGACCGAGAATGGCAGTGCCCTCGGCATCGTCGGGCCGGCCATCAATACGTCGGCCAGTGATGCCTTCCTCGAACTTCGGGGGGTGCCGTACCGGGACACGGTTGCCGTTGGAACCCTGGTCATGACCTCGGGGCTGACCGGGGTGTATCCCAAGGGCATTCCGATCGGGAGGGTCCGGGGGATCCGGCGCGAGGAGATGGGGTGGGAGCGGGTCTACCACGTAAGCGCGCTGGCCAATCCCGGCCTGGTGTCGCACGTGCTCATTTACCTCGCCCGCGAGTTCAGGCCCGTGGGGTCGGCCCGGCGAGATTCCGTTCGATGACGATTACCCGTCGGGAGCGCCGGAACCGGGTGGCGTTCGTCATCGCCCTGCTGGTGGCAGGGCATTTCTACGTTCGTCCCTGGCTCGAGAACCGGATCGCCCCGGACCTGCTGCTCCTGGCCATGATGATCGTCGCGATGCGAAGCCGGCCGGGCGTCGGGGCCGTGGTGGGGTTCGTCGCCGGGCTTGCCACCGATATCCTGACCCCGGCGCGGTTCGGGGCGGGCGCCCTCTCCCATACGATCGTCGGGTACCTGGCGGCCTGGGGTCGAGCCGTCTTCTTCCCGGACAACCTTCTCGTGAACGCGGGCCTGTTCGCCGCGGGTGCCTGGGTGCGGACCCTCCTGGTGCTTCTGGCGAGCGGTGCTTCCCCGGCGGAATTCGCGGGGACGCTGCTGGTCTGGGCACCGATCCAGGCCGCAACCACCGCGATCGCCGGGGTCATCGTCGTCATGGTGTTTCGGAACTGGCTCGCGATTCGGCTCGACGAATGAGTTTCGCCTTCACGCCGTTCCGGGTTCGCGAACGGGCCTCGATCGCCACCTGGGTGTTGGCCGGGGTGTTCGCGGTGGTGGCCGGGGCATTCTTCCGCGCCCAGATCATTTCGAACGAAGACTATCGGCGTCAATCGGACAACAACCGGCTCCGCAAGCTCAATCTCGCCTCGCCGCGCGGCATCATCTTCGACCGCAACGGAAAGACCATCGCCGAGAACGCCTCGGGATTTACCGTCAAGCTGTTCGCGGCTTCGGAAGATTCTCTGCGAGCGGTGGTCCGCCGGATCGCCGCCTTGGTGCCGTCCGCCGACGAACTGGAGTCCCAGGTCGTCAAGCGGTTCGAGGCCGCCCAGTACCAGCCGGCCCTGGTGTATTCCAACGCCAGTTTCGAGACAGTGGCCGTGTTGGAGGAACATCGGTATCTGCTCCCGGGCCTGGTGATCCGGACGGAGCCGCGCCGTTACTATCGCGCCGGTCGGGCGGTCAGCCATCTGGTCGGCTACGTGAGCGAAGTGTCCGCCGGGGAACTCGAACGGAAGCGCTTCCCCGGCGCCAAACCGGGTTCGCTGGTCGGCAAGGACGGGCTCGAGGCGAAGTACGATTCCGTGGTGCGGGGGCTCGAGGGCGAGAGTTTCATCGAGGTTGACTCCCGGGGCCGGCTGGTGCGAGATGGCAGTCAGCAGCCGGCCTTCAAGCCGGTTCCCGGTGAACGGATCAAGACGACGATCGATCTCGATCTTCAGACCTACATCGACAGTATGTGGACGGCGGAGCGACCCGGCGTATCGGGAGCGATGGTCGCGATGACGCCCGACGGCCAGATCCTCGCGCTCTATTCGGCCCCGACCTACGATCCCAACGAGTTCATTACCGGGGTGTCGTCGGCCCGGTACGCGGAACTCACGACCGGCTCGGCCAAGCCGCTGTTCAACCGCGCGGTCTCGGGGAGCTTCCCTCCGGGGTCACCGTTCAAGCTGGTGACCGCGGCAATCGCTCTCAAACGCGGCCTGGTGGATTTTTCCTCCCGGATGCCGCAGGCCTGTACCGGGGGATTCCGGTTCGGGAACCGCGTGTTCCACTGCCACAAGAAGACCGGGCACGGCTCGCTCGACCTCACGGGGGCGATCGCCCAGAGCTGCGACGTGTATTTCTACCAGCTGGGGCTTCGGATCGGCCTTCCGAACCTGCTGAGTGATGCGACCGCGCTCGGGATGGCCGCTCCAACCGGGATCGACCTCGCCTCGGAACGGACGTCATCATTTCCGCCTTCGACGGCGTACTATGATCGCGCCTACGGCAAGCGAGGGTGGACCCAGGCCACGATTCTCAATCTGTCGATCGGCCAGGGCGAGAACGCCCAAACCCTGATCAACATCACCCGGTTTTACGCCGCCCTCGCCGGTGATGGGACGATCCCGACGCCGTATATCGTTTCCAAGCCGAACCAGCCGTCGCGGTCTCTTGGGCTGACGAGCGAGCAGTTGGCGGGCCTCCAAAACGCTCTCTGGAAAGTGGTCGAGAGCGGAACGGCGGCGCGGAGCGGTGGTCGCGATCTTCGGGTGGCCGGGAAGACGGGGACGGCTCAGAATCCCCACGGCGACGACCACGGGTGGTTCATCGCGTTCGCGCCTGCGGACCATCCCAAGATCGTGGTCGGCAGCATCATGGAGTACGCCAAACACGGGACAGTGGTCGCGCCCTACGTGGTGAGGGCGATTCGCCGGTACTTGCAAAAGGTCGATCCGGCCCTGGCCAAGGCGCCCGTCAAGATCGTGATCGAAGATGACTCGGCCACCACGGATACCGAGATTCCCAGCGACACGATCCTCAAGCCGCGACCCCGCCGATGAGAGCTGCGCTCGATCGCCGGCTGCTCGTAGTGGTGCTGGCCCTGTGCGTGTACGGCCTCGCGATGGTCTACTCGGCCGGGCAAACCGACGTGCCGTCCCACGCCGAGCGGGCCTGGATCCGCCAGATCGGCTGGATGGTCATCGCCACCGTGGCCGGGGCAGCGGCCTTCCGGATGTCCTTCCGACTTCTCGAGTGGGCGGCTCCCTACCTGTACGGCTTCGGGCTGTGCCTGCTGCTCCTCACGCTGGCCATCGGCACGGGAGCGGGCACGGCGGCGAGCAGCAAGAGCTGGCTGGCGATTGGCGGCATCCGGATCGGGCAGCCCGTCGAAATGGCCAAGCTGGGGACCATTCTCCTGCTGGCCCGATATCTCTCCGCGCTCCGGCAGCCCCCAGCGACCCTCCGGGACCTGGTCATGCCCGGCGTGATTACCGGAGTGCCGGTCCTGCTGGTCATGGCCCAGCCCGACCTCGGCAGCGCCATTGTGTTCGTCGGCATCCTGTTTTCGATGTTGTTCTGGGTCGGGGTGAAGCCGTCCCTCCTGCTGCTCCTGGCGTCCCCGGTCATCAGCCTCCTGCTGGCTGCGGACACCCGGTGGTGGGGGGCGTGGATCCTGCTCCTGACTGTGCTTCTGCTCATCTGGCGAACCTACGTGTCCGAGGGTGTGTTCATCTGGATCGTGAATTCGGCCATGGGCGTCCTGGCGATCATGCTCTGGAACCGACTCAAGCTCTACCAGCAGCAACGGTTGATCTCGTTCCTCCGCCCTGAAGCCGACGCCACCCGGTCGGGATACCAGATCATCCAGTCCAAGGTGGCCATCGGGTCGGGCGGCTGGTTCGGCAACGGCTGGCTCCATGGCCCCCAGAAGCGGCTCTCGTTCCTGCCCGAACAGCCGACCGACTTCATCTTCTCGGTGGTGGGGGAGGAGATGGGATTTGTCGGGGTGTTGGTGGCCCTGGGGCTCTTTCTGAGCCTGTTCGTCATCATGGTTCGCATCGCCCGACGAGCGACCGAAAGCTTCAGCAGCCTGGTGGTCTTCGGGATCATCGGCCTGCTGTTCGCGCACGTCTTCGAGAATGTGGGGATGACGATCAGCCTGATGCCGATTACCGGGATTCCGCTGCCGTTCTTTTCATACGGCGGCTCCTTCGTGCTGGCGTGCGGGATAGCCATGGGACTTGTGTTTCGGGTGGCATCTGACTCCCGTATGTCAGGCTATGTTGATGTGTGACAATGGCTTACATGTCAAGGTCTGGCGCGAATAGCACCGTTCGCGCAGATTCAAGCCGTGACTTGTAGCGTCCCTGCATCAGCGAACCCCTGCGCGAGCCTATGGCCGTGAACGCCTGGTTCCGAAAAGAACGCAAGCCGCGCGTTTCCCAGCGGGCCCGCCTTGAGATCCCCAAGGACGCCTGGGACAAGTGCGACGCCTGCGACCACGTCGACATTCGAGAGCGATTCGAGCGCGAGTTGAACGTGTGTCCGAACTGCGGATTCCATCGCCGGTTCTCGGCTGAGGAATACGTGGAACTGCTGACGGACGCCGGCACCTGGCGGGAGCTGAACCAGAACCTCCGCCCCCTCGACCCGCTGGCTTTCGAGCACTATCCGGATCGCGCCCGGGCGGCCCAGGCCAAAACCGGGCATCTCGATGCCGTGATCACCGGGGCCGGGAAGCTCGAGTCGATTCCGCTGCACCTTGGCGTCATGAACTTTGCCTTCATGGGCGGGTCGATGGGGTCGGTGGTGGGAGAGAAGATCGGGCGGCTGGCCCGGCGGTCTGCGGACAAGGGGATGCCGTGCGTGTTGGTCTGTACGTCGGGCGGCGCCCGGATGCAGGAGGGCGTCTTCTCGCTGATGCAGATGGCCAAGACCTCGGCGGCGTTCGCCGAACTGAAGCGGGATGGCGTCCCGTTTCTCAGTATCCTGACCAACCCGACGACCGGTGGTGTCTCGGCGAGCTACGCCATGCAGGGTGACGTCATCCTGGCCGAGCCGGGCGCCGTGATCGGCTTTGCCGGGGCCAGGGTCATCAAGCAGACGATTGGCCAGGATCTCCCGGAGGGCTTTCAGACCGCGGAATTTCTGCTCGAGCACGGTCAGATCGATGGCGTGGTACCTCGCGGGTCGTTGCGAGAGACCGTGACCCGGTTGCTGCGGCATATGCTTGGCCACAAAGGTGAGTCCCAGTTGCCTCGAGCCGA
Organism: Gemmatimonadota bacterium; assembly: GCA_025350665.1. Taxonomy (GTDB): domain Bacteria; phylum Gemmatimonadota; class Gemmatimonadetes; order Gemmatimonadales; family GWC2-71-9; genus SHZU01. The sequence goes on from JANXXJ010000106.1 coordinate 5,283, forward strand.
GGTGTGAACTACCAGCAGGCGATCGACTTCCTCTACCCTCGCACCACCACCATCAAATTCGGCCTCGATCGCACGCTCCGCCTCTTGGCAGAGCTCGGCGATCCGCACCGGGTCGTCCCGTCCATTCATATTGGCGGAACCAATGGCAAAGGGAGCGTCACCGCGCTCGTGGCGGCAGCGCTCGAGGAGGCGGGATGGCGGGTGGGCGCGTATACCTCGCCCCACCTGGTGGATTTTCGGGAACGGATCACGGTCGCCGGCCGGCCCATCGGCGAGGCGAGTGTGGCCATGTGGACCGACCGGCTCCGGGCGCTGATCGAGTCCACCGAAGCGACATTCTTCGAGGCCTCGACGGCCATGGCGTTTGCCGACATGGTAGCCAGGGGGGCCGAGATCGCCGTGGTCGAGGTCGGCCTCGGCGGGCGCCTCGACAGCACCAACGTCGTTCGCCCGTTGGTCAGCGGCATCACCAAGATCGCGCTGGACCACCAGAAATACCTGGGGGACACCCTGGAGGCGATCGCGCGGGAGAAGGCCTGGATCGCCAAACCGGGGACTCCGTTCGTGATCGGCGAGCGGGACCCCGGATTGGTCGGCGTGCTCAAGCACGAGGCCCGGCGGGCGGTTCGCTCCGTGACCCCGGGCGGCGGGAGCGACTTGCGAGTCCTGCCCCCGGAGTACGAGTGGACCGGGCCCCTCGGCCTCAGGGGCCGGCACCAGCGCCGCAACGCGGCGGTGGCTCATGGCATCCTGGCGGCCCTTCCGACCCCCTATCGGCCCGACACCCGGGCGATCGAGGCCGGCTTCGCCCGGGCCTTCGTCCCCGGTCGCCTCGACCGGCGGGGCCGTTGGTTGTTCGATGTGGCGCACAACCCGGACGGGGTCCGGGCCCTGGTGGGTGCCGTGGGGGAGTTGGTGCCTCCGCGACCCCTGCACGCCCTCGTCTCCATCCTTGGCGACAAGGAATGGCCGGAAATGCTGGTTGGCCTCGACCAGGTTGTTGACCTGGGGATCCTGACCGTGGCTCCGACCGCGGCCGGCCGGCGCTGGGACCTTGACTGGCTTACCCGCTGGCTGGCCCGGTCGGACCGGCCCCCGGCCCGGGCGGAGTGGCACCTGATCGAAGACTTCGGGACGGCGGTCCAGGCGGTGCAGGTCGGGGCGGGGACGATCCTGGTTACCGGGTCGTTCCACACGGTGGGGGATGTCCTGGCCGCTCTCGGGCTTGGGGTCGCCGGGTAACGGGGGCCCGGCCCTTTTATATTTGAGCATGAGGATTCAGGCCCTTCCCGGATTCCGCGATTTCTATCCCGATACGATGGCCATCCGCTCGCATGTGTTCGGTGCGATGCGGCGGGTTGCCCTCCGGTATGGGTTCGAGGAGTATGACGGCCCGCCGCTCGAGCCGCTCGAGCTCTATACCCAGAAGAGCGGCGACGAGATCGTGGCGCAGCTCTACCATTTCCGTGACAAGGGCGACCGCGAGGTGGCGCTCCGCCCGGAAATGACGCCGACCCTGGCCCGGATGGTCGCGCCCAAGGCGACGGCCCTCAAGAAACCGATCCGGTGGTTCACGATTCCGCAGCTGTTCCGGTACGAACGCCAGCAGCGCGGCCGGCTCCGCGAGCACTTCCAGCTCAATTGCGATCTGATCGGCGAAACGGGACCGTTAGGTGACGCCGAAATCGTCGCGCTGGCGATCGACGTGATGCGGGAGCTCGGCCTGACCGCCGCCGACGTCCGAGTCCGGATGTCGGATCGCCGGCTGCTGAGCGGGATTCTCGCCGCGCTGGGCTTCGATGCCGCGCTGGTGCCGTTGGCGTTCCAGGCGCTCGACAAGGTCGGACGATCGGAATACGCGGGTCGTCGGCAGGCACTGATCGACCGCGGCGTGGCGGCCGAGCCGATCGCGCGGCTGGAGGCGCTCGGCTCGATCCGCAGCTTCGAAGCCCTGGAGCTGGCCTTTCCCGGGCTGGCGCTTGGTGGCGAGCTCCGGGCCACCTTCGCGGCGATCGAGGCGATGGGGCTTGGAGAGTTCCTCGATCTCGATCTGACGATCGTGCGGGGGCTGGCGTACTACACCGGGACGGTCTTCGAGCTCTTCGACGCCGGTCGGTCCCTCCGGGCGATCTGCGGGGGCGGCCGGTACGACCATTTGCTCGCCGCCCTCGGGGGCGTGGACATGCCGGCCCTGGGTTTCGGGATGGGCGACGTCGTCCTGACCGAGCTGCTCAAGGAAAAGGGCCTGCTCCCCACGGGTGGAACGGCCGCCGATGTATTCATTGCTCAGGTCACCGCCGACGACCGGCCGTTCGCGCTGGGGCTGGCCCACCAGCTCCGCGATCTGGGCTTCCGGGTCGAGTACGCCATCGGCGATCAGGCGTTAGGCAAGCAGTTCCGGCTCGCCGATGCCCGCGGCGCCAGGGTTGTCCTCGTCGTGGGCCCGGACGACCGGGCTCGCGGCGAGGTCGGTGTCAAAGACCTGGCCCGCGGAATCCAGGGAGCTGTCAAGTTGGACGCGGTCGCGGCCGAACTCACCGCCCTCGGCTGCATGCGGGCCTAGCGGCAGGACTTTCACCTTTGCAGGACCGGTCTCATGTCGGACAACAAGGCGATCACCACCCGGGCGGCGGACTTCAGCGCCTGGTACAACGAATTGATCATGCGGGCCGAACTGGCGGACTACAGCCCGGTGCGCGGCTGTATGGTCATCCGGCCCAACGGCTATGCGATCTGGGAACAGATGCAAGCCAACCTCGACCGGATGTTCAAGGAAACCGGCGTCCAGAACGCCTACTTCCCGCTCTTCATTCCGCAGAGCTTCCTGGCCAAGGAAGCGGAGCATGTCGAAGGCTTTGCCCCGGAGGTGGCCGTCGTCACCCACGCCGGCGGGAAGTTGCTTGATGAGCCGCTGATCGTCCGGCCGACCTCGGAGACGATCATCGGCTCGATGATGTCGAAATGGATCCAGAGCTACCGCGACCTCCCCTTGTTGCTGAACCAATGGTGCAACGTCGTGCGATGGGAGTTGCGGACGCGCCTGTTTCTCCGGACCACCGAATTCCTGTGGCAGGAAGGGCACACCGCGCATGCATCGGAGGCGGAGGCGGAGGCCGAAACCCTGCAGATGCTGGCCGTCTACCGCAAGTTCCAGGAGGATTTTCTCGCCATTCCGGTGGTCACCGGTCGGAAGACCGAGTCGGAGAAGTTCGCCGGCGCGCTCCGGACCTATGGGCTCGAGGGGTTGATGCAGGACAACAAGGCCCTCCAGCTTGGGACGAGTCACAATCTTGGGCAGAATTTCGCCAAGGCGTTCGACATCACTTTTCAGTCGGCCGAGGGGTCGATGGACCACGTCTGGGGCACCTCGTGGGGCAGCACCACTCGGATGATCGGTGGAGTGATCATGACGCACGGCGACGACAACGGGCTGATCTGTCCTCCGCTGCTCGCCCAGTGGCAGGTCGTCGTGGTCCCGATCCACAAGACCGACACCGAACGGGCCCAGGTCCTCGAGGCTGCCGACCGCCTGGCCAAGGATCTGCGCGCGACCGGCCTACGGGTCCACGTCGATAGCCGCGAAGGCATCAAGCCCGGCGCCAAGTACTACGAATGGGAGGGCCGGGGTGTCCCATTTCGATTGGAGATCGGACCCCGGGATCTCGCCAATGGCACCACGATGATGGCCCGCCGGACCGGTGGCGGGAAGACATCCCTTCCGCTGGCTGGGTTGGCCGACGTGCTGCACCGTGAAATCGAGACGATGCAGCGGTTCCTGCTCGACGCGGCGCGGGAGCGGCGGGAGGCCGGCTCATTGCGGCATCCGAAGAGCAAGCAGGAGTTCATCGACTTCATTGAGGGCGGCGGCGGGTTCGTGTACGCCGGTTGGTGCGGCGATCCGGCCGTTGAAGCCGAGATCAAGGAGGTCACCAAGGCCACGATTCGGGTGCTGCCCGATGCTGAGTTCCGGACCGGCGACGCCCCCACCCGGTGCATCTGGACCGGCCGGGAAGCGGTGGCCGAGGCGATCTGGGCGAGGGCCTATTGAGTACGCAGGTCCGGACGGCCAACCCGCCCCTGGCAGGCGATCCGCCCGCATTGTTCGAAGACGCGGGCCTTGAACGCGGGGCGGACGGTTCGCTCCGGTTAGGTGGTGTTGCGCTCGAGGCGGTGGCCCGGGACGCGGGAACGCCGGCGTACGTGTACAACGGCTCCGCGATCCGCGATCGCTTTGCCACCCTCGACCAGGCGTTCGACGGATTGCCGCACGAGATTCACTTTGCCGTCAAGTCGAACGGCAGCCTGGCCGTGTTGCGGATTCTCAAGGAGCTTGGTGCCGGAGCCGACATCGTCTCGGGCGGCGAACTTCGGCGGGCGCTCCGGGTCGGCTTTACCGCCCGGAAGATCGTCTTCAGTGGTGTCGGCAAATCCGAGAGTGAACTCGAGGCGGCGATCGGGGCGCGGATCGGCAGCATCAACATCGAGTCTGTTGAAGAGCTGGCGGTCATCGAACGGCTCGTGGGGCGGCGGTCGGTCGAGTATCCCGTTCGTCTGGGCATTCGGGTGAACCCGGACGTCGCGGCGGAAACGCACCCCTACATCACCACGGGCGCCGGCGGGATCAAGTTCGGCGTCCCGGTCGAGCAGGTTGTCGCGCTGGGCCGGCGAATTGCGGCCAATCCGCGACTCACCCTCGTTACGATCGCCATGCACCTGGGGAGCCAGTTGCTCGACCCGGCTCCGTTTGCCCTCGGAGCCCGGAAGCTGATCGAGCTGATCGACGAGGTCCGGGACGCCGGGGTTCGAACCATCGAGTCGATCGACGTCGGCGGCGGGCTCGGCATTCGGTACCGGGACGAATCGCCGCTCGCTCCGGCGACGCTGGCCGCCGTCCTGGCGCCGCTGGTAGCCGGCAAGCAGTTGGCGGTGCACCTCGAGCCGGGCCGGTACCTGACTGGAAGCGCCGGCGTGCTGCTTTCCCGAGTGCTGTACCGGAAACGCTCCGGCGGCAAGGATTTCGTGATCGTGGACGCGTCCATGACTGATCTCGTCAGGCCCAGCCACTACCAGGCCTACCACGCCATTGTGGAACTGGTCTCGCGTGGGAGGGACAGCCGGATCGTCGACGTCGTCGGCCCGGTCTGCGAGACGGGCGACTTCCTGGCCCTCGATCGTCCGCTGGCCGACGTGGAACCCGGCGAGTATGTAGCCATTCTCTGTGCCGGTGCCTACGGCTCGGTGATGGCATCGAACTACAATACCAGGCCGCGGGCCCCCGAGGTCCTGATCGAGCGGGGTCGGTACGCGGTCATCCGGGCGCGGGAAACGGTGGAAGATCTGTTCCGGGGTGAGTCGATCAACCCTTTCGACGGGTAGACCAGTGGTGACCAAGAACGCCATCCTGATTCTGGACTACGGCTCGCAGTTCACTCAGCTGATCGCCCGGCGGGTCCGCGAAGCCCACGTGTATTGTGAGATCCACCCGCCGACTCGCTCGCTCGAGTGGATCAGGGCATGGAACCCCCGGGGCATCATTCTCTCGGGTGGGCCGAACTCAGTCTACGACGAAGGGGCGCCAACCGTGGACCGGGGCATCTTCGAACTCGGTGTCCCAGTGCTCGGGCTCTGCTACGGCATGTATCTGCTTGCCGAAGCGGCCGGGGCGAAGGTCGTTCCGGCCGGCCGGCGTGAGTATGGTCGGGCCCAGCTCGAAGTGCATGGCGGCCGGCTGTTCTCCAGCTTTGATCGGGGCGAGAAGACGACGGTCTGGATGAGCCACGGCGACCGGGTTGAGGCCGTGCCCCCGGGCTTCCGCCTCACCGCGTCGAGCGAGAACTGTCCCATCGCCGGGATCGAGCATGAGAGCCGGCCGCTGTTCGCGGTCCAGTTCCATCCCGAGGTGGCGCACACCGCTCGGGGCGGGGAAGTCATCAACGCGTTTCTGTTCGATGTGTGTGGGGCGGACGCGGACTGGACATCGGCGCATTTCATCGATTCTGAAGTGACCAAGGTCCGGGATCAGGTCGGTCCGACGGCCCGCGTCATCTGCGGGCTTTCAGGCGGAGTGGACAGTTCGGTGGCCGCAGCCCTGGTGCATCGGGCGGTCGGCGACCGTCTGACCTGCATCTTCGTCGATCATGGCCTCCTCCGCCTCCATGAACGGGAGCAGGTGGAGCGCACGTTCCGTCGCCATCTGGGCATCGATCTTCGGGTCGTTGATGCCAGCGATCGGTTCCTGACCCTACTCGAGGGCGTGTCCGACCCCGAGCAAAAGCGAAAGATCATCGGCCACACGTTCATCGAAGTCTTTGAGCAGGCCGCCAAGCAGGTCGGGGACGGGGTGGGCTTCCTCGTCCAGGGGACCCTGTACCCCGACGTCATCGAGTCGTTCTCGCCCCGCGGCGGACCGTCGGTCACCATCAAGACGCACCACAATGTCGGCGGGTTGCCGGAACGGTTGCCGTTCAAGCTCATCGAACCGCTGCGGGAATTGTTCAAGGATGAAGTTCGGGCCGTGGGCCGAGACCTTGGGCTCCCTGAAGAGATTGTCGGCCGACACCCGTTTCCGGGCCCGGGCCTGGCGATTCGGATTCTGGGGGAGATCACCAGTCCCGCGCTCGACACGCTCCGCCACGCCGACGCGATCTATCTCGAGGAAATCCGGTCGGCCGGCCTCTACGATTCGATCTGGCAAGCCTTCGCCGTTCTGCTCCCGATCCGGTCGGTCGGGGTGATGGGAGACGGGCGAACGTACGATCAGGTGGTCGCGCTCAGGGCGGTGACCAGCCGGGATGGGATGACGGCGGACTGGTTCCCGTTTCCACCAGATGTCATGGCAGTGATGTCGAACCGAATTGCCAATGAGGTCCGAGGCGTCAACCGAGTGGTGTACGACGTGAGCTCAAAACCGCCGGCCACGATCGAGTGGGAATGACCGTCAGGTCGCCTTTTCGTCGAGCAGTGAGAGAAACTCCTCGACCGAGGTGAGCCGGGCCAGTCGCTCCGGCACGTCGGCATCCTTGGCGAGCTGCGCGATCTTCCCAAGGACGGGCAAGTACTGATTGGCGACCTCGGCTGGAGGCGCCACGATCAGAAAGATGCTGGAAACCGGCCGCTGGTCGATGGCGTCGAAATCAATCCCGGAGTGGTGGCGGCCGAACGCAATCCGGAGCCGATTCACCACCAGGGTTCGGCAGTGGGGCACCGCGACCCCGCGGCCGATGCCGGTGGAGCCAAGCTGTTCCCGCCGCTGGACCAATCGAAGAATCGTTGAGTGGGCGCGCTCGTCCATGCCGAAGAGGCCGGCCATTTCGGCCAGGACCTCGTCTCGGGTGCCGCCGGCCAAGGCGAGCGAGATCGCTCTCGGGTCGAAGTATTCGCGCAGGCGCATCGGGGCGGAAGTCTAGAATTGCCGCCGACAATCCGAAAGGGGGTCCGTCCCCCGGAAACTGGCCGAACACGGGGGGCGCAAGTATTTTTTGGCCATGCGGTTACCCTATGCCCCCGGGATTGATACTCCGGTGCTGCTCGCCCCGATGGCCGGGGTGTCCGAACCACCGTTCCGGCAAATCTGCCGGCGCTTCGGCGCGGACGTATTGATGACCGAGTTTCTCGCCGCCGAGGCGATCCGGCGGGGGATCCGAAGGACGCTCGAAGGCTGTGAGTTCGAAGAACTGGAACGCCCCATCGGCGTGCAGATCTATGGCGCCGATCCTGACGCGATGGCGCGGGCCGCCGCAATCGTGACGGAGGCGTATCGACCCGACTTCATCGACATCAACTTCGGGTGCCCGGTCAAGAAGGTCGTCCAGCGGAACGGGGGCTCCGGGTGTCTGCGTGATCTCGACCTCGTCGAACGGATCATCCGCGCTGTGGTGGCCGCAACGCCGGTACCGCTCACGGTCAAGACTCGCAGCGGCTGGAGTGAGGAATGCCGCCGCCCGGTCGAGATCGCGCTTCGGATGCAGGACGCGGGTGCCAAGGCCTTCACGTTGCACGCCCGGACCCGAACCCAAATGTTCAACGGGAAGGCGAACTGGGACGAAATTGCGACGGTCGTCGAGGCGCTGGACATTCCCGTCATCGGCAATGGCGATATCCACACGGCCGCGGACGTTATTCGGATGAAGGCTCACACCGACTGCGCCGGCGTGATGATCGGCCGGGGCGCCTTTGGAAACCCATGGATCTTTCGCGACGCCCGAGTCCTCCTCGACGGCGGTGAACCCGGTCCCGCGCCCGAACCGGCGGAGCGGTTCGCGGTGGCGTTGGAGCACGCGGCGCTGGCCCTCCGTCTGCAGGGCGATACGCGCCACACGGTGATGGAGTTCCGGAAGCACTTCGGCTGGTACAGCAAGGGACTGCCCCAGGCGTCGTCGCTCCGGGAGCAGCTCTATCAGGTTGAGACCATGGGGGCCGCCGAGGCCATCTTCCGGGCGTATCTCGAGCGCAACGCGGTCACGGCGTGAAGGCTCGGTTGGAGGCGCTGCTGGAAGCCGTGGCCGCCGGGACGGTGTCCCCGGCGTCGGCCCTCGACCAGCTTCGGCACTTGCCGGTCGAAAACATCGGGGACGCCAGGATCGATCATCACCGGGCGCTCCGCTCCGGCCGGGCCGAGGTGGTCCTTGCGAGCCACAAGACGGCCGCTCAGGTGGTCGCAATCGCCGAACGGCTCGCCTTGGCGCAGGGCGGCTTCCTCTGCACGAGGATCAACGCGGAGCAAGGAGCCGCCCTCGCAGCCAGGTTCCCCGCGGTACAGATCAATGATGTCGCCAGGACCGCCTGGCTCCCGGTCAATCCGCCGGTTCCCGTTTTGGGCTCGGTGGCGGTGGTGACGGCCGGAACCTCGGACATCCCGGTGGCCGAAGAGGCGGCGGTGGTGGCTCAAGCCTTCGGAGCCCGGGTGGTCCGGGTGTTCGATGCGGGCGTGGCCGGCCTCCATCGGATCCTGGCGGCCCGTCCCGAGTTCGACGGCGTGGACGTGGTGATCGTGGTGGCGGGGATGGAGGGTGCCCTGCCGAGCGTCGTCGGGGGCCTCATCGGAAAGCCGGTGATCGCCGTGCCGACCAGCGTGGGGTATGGTGCCTCCTTCGGCGGGATTGCCGCGCTGCTCGGCATGCTGAATTCGTGCGCTGAGGGAGTGACGGTCGTCAATATCGACAACGGGTTCGGGGCGGCTGCGGCCGCGGCGAGGATCTTGTCTCTGGGGATTGACCGGCCGTGACCGGCTTCACAGCACTTTTCGGTTGTTGTGTGACTTGAGGTGTCCAGGGCTAACGTGTTGGGGTCGAAGTGTTTAGTGTGCGATGTCTTGTGCCGGACCGAGTTGGCCGTTAGGTTTGTTGCAGATCCGGGGGCGACTGGCTTCGACGGGTCAGGAGAAGGTCGAGACGCGTGTCCAGGTCCAAGTCCTGGTAAAAACCTTGGAAAGCTTTAACTGCCAACTCTAACTTGGCTTTGGCTGCGTAAGCTGAGCTTGCTCGCTTAAGCACCACCGGAGACGGGAGCCCTGCCCGGGGCGCCCCAACCGGAACGAAAATCCGGGCTGGTCCGTCGTGTTGCTCTCACGCGCCGGATGAGAACTTGGGAGCTCAGACTGTCGAAGGATGGCCGGTAGCCGGCGATGGTCCAGGGTAAAGAGATCGGCCTACACACGTAGTGGCTCTGCTGGATGCTGGTTCGGACCAGGGTTCGATTCCCTGCGCCTCCATGAGAATACGCCCAACCCTCGCCGGTTGGGCGTTTCTTTTGTCCGGTGCCGGGTCGTCGCTTCTGGCGATGAGCCGGGGGCCTGGGCCGTCGTCTCGCCCTTCGGACAGGGTCGGGATCAGGCGGTCAGCAGCTGGTAGGCTTTTTCGGCGAGGGCGAGGGCCGCGGCGGGTGTGTCCGCGATGCAATTGAGGTGGCCCATCTTGCGGCCGGGCCGGACCTCTTTCTTGCCATACAGGTGAAGCTTGACCCCAGGCAGGGCCAGCGCCTCGCCCCAGTTTGGTTCGCCTCTTTTCCACACGTCACCAAGCAAATTGATCATGCAGACCGGTGTAAGTAACGCGGGGCTACCGAGAGGAAGGCCAGCCAGGACTCGGACCTGTTGTTCGAATTGATCGGTCGCACACGCGTCCATCGTGTAGTGGCCTGAGTTGTGGGGCCGGGGAGCGAGCTCATTGACGTAGAGCTTGCCACCGTTGGCGACGAATAGTTCGACTCCAAGCACACCGACGTAGCCCATGGCCTCGACGACCCGAACGGCCAGCCCACGGGCGGCCTCGGCGAGGGAATCGGGTACCAGGGCCGGCACCACGGTGGTATGCAGAACCCCCTGGTGGTGGACGTTTTCTCCGACCGGGAAGGCCGCGACGCTGCCGTCGTGGCCCCGGGCCAGCACGACGGAGAGCTCCCGTTCGAGCCGGAGCCGCCGCTCGAGGACGCAGGGCACCGACTTGAAGCTCCGGAATGCCGCTTCGGCCTCCGCGGGGCTGTCGACCGTCGCCTGGCCCTTGCCGTCGTAGCCCAGGCGGCTGGTCTTGAGGAGGGCCGGGGCCTCAAGACGGCTCCAGGCGGCCCGGAGTTCCTCGATCGAACGGACCGCCTCGAACTCCGCCGTCTCAAGCCCGTGGTCGTGGACGAAGGTCTTTTCCCGAATCCGGTCCTGCGCCACTGCCACCGAGCCGGCCCCCGGCCGGCAGACCACGTGGCCGGCGAGCCAGCTCAAGGTCGCGGCTGGAACATTCTCGAATTCGGTCGTGATCGCCGCGGCCTGGCCCGCCAGCTCGCTCAGCGCCGCCTCGTCGTCGTAACGGGCCTGGATGTGGCGGGTCGCGACCGCACCGGCCGGGCTCAGCGGATCTGGTTCCAGCACCACGACCTCGTACCCCATGGCCCGCGCGCGCTGGGTGAACATCCGGCCCAGCTGCCCGCCGCCGAGGAGGCCGAGCGTGCCACCCGGGGGAATCATTCGGGCGGTGGCAGCGTCGCGGCGAGGACCTGGGACTCCTGCTCCCGCCGGAAGGCCGCGAGCCGCGCGGCCAGCGCCGAATCGGTCCGGGCCAGAAGGGCGACGGCGAACAGGCCGGCGTTATGGGCACCCGCCTCGCCGATTGCAAACGTCGCCACCGGGACGCCCGCCGGCATCTGGACGATCGACAGCAGGGAGTCGAGGCCGTTCAGGTGGCGACTGGGGACCGGCACGCCGAGGATGGGAACCGGGGTTTTGGCCGCCAGCATGCCGGGAAGGTGGGCGGCACCACCGGCCCCGGCGATGATGCAGGAGAGCCCGCGGGTCGAGGCCGACGCGGCGTACTCGAACAACAGGTCAGGGGTGCGGTGCGCGGAGACGACCCGGGTTTCCCAGGTCACGCCGAAATCCGTGAGGCGACGGGCAGCGTGTTGCATGACCTCCCAGTCGGAGGTCGAGCCCATCACGATGCCAACGGAGGGGGGAGAGGCGGCTGTCATGGGCCGAAGTTTACCCGCGGCACCCAGAAGGGCAAGCGGCTAGAATGGTGGCATGTCAGGGACGCTACGGGTCGACAACGGACCGACCATTGCGATCGTCGGGGCGGGCTTCTCGGGGGTGGCAACGACCGCCAGGCTGCTGTCCGAAGCCCGGGGCCCCGGCCGGATCGTGATGATCAACCGGTCGGGGCCCACGGCCCGAGGGGTCGCCTACGGGACCCGGAGCGAGGGCCACGTTCTGAACGTCCCGGCGGGCCGGATGAGCGCGTTTCCCGAGGACGAGGACGATTTCCTTCGGTTTGCCGCCGGGCAAATGGCTGGTGTCACGGCGGGCAGTTTCCTGCCTCGCAGCCTCTACGGCGCGTATCTCGATCATGTGCTGTCCCGGGCCGCCGGATCGGCCACCGGCACCATTCTCGAGACAGCGATCGGCGAGGTCGCGACGATCGAGAGTGATCGCGCGGGTCATCACCTTCGGTTCGTTGATGGTCGGGTCATCGCTGCCGACTGGGTCGTGCTGGCTGTGGGCAACTACCCCCCGATGGATCCGTCTTTCGTGGACCCAGATTTTGCCCGAAGCGCCCGCTACATCGGCGATCCCTGGGTCTCCGGCGCGCTCGACCGGATCGACCCGGGTGAGCGGGTGCTCCTACTGGGGACGGGCCTCACGATGCTCGACGTCGCGATCGGCGTGGGCGGACGAGCCGGGCGGATGACGGCGCTGTCGCGACGGGGCATCGTCTCGACGGCTCATCGAGATCCAGGTCAGGCCCCGTCGGGAGATCATCTGCCGACGGACCTGCTGACCGGTGACCCCACGGTCGTGGACTGCCTCCGCTCCATTCGGCGACAGGTCGCCCTGGACAGGTCCCGCGGCGGTGACTGGAGGGACGTGGTCGGCGCACTCCGTCAGATCACGCCAGCGCTGTGGCAACGTTTGTCGGATCGGGAGCGGGGCCGGTTTCTCCGTCACTTGCGGCCGTTTTGGGATGCGCATCGCCACCGCGCCGCGCCGGCAACGGCCCGGGCGCTCGACGAACTCAGGGCCGGCGGCCGCCTTGTCGTGGTCGCCGGGACGGTGCTCCGAATCGAAACGGCGGCGAACGGGTTGGCGGCGAGGATCCGGCGGCGTGGGGGCGGGGAGGAGGGCGTGATGTTCGACCGGCTGGTCAACTGTACCGGCCCGGCGAGCCGAGTTGCGCTGGTCCGTGATCCGCTGATTCAGTCGTTGCTGGCGGCCAACCGGATCCGACCGGACCGGTGGGGGTTGGGCCTTGAAACGTCGGCCTCGCTCGAGATTCTCGGCGGCGACGGAGTTCCGGCGGAGCGCCTGTTTTATGTCGGGCCGCTGCTCCGGGCCCAACACTGGGAGGCGACCGCGGTGCCTGAACTGCGGCTCCACGCCCGGGCCGTCGCCCGGACCGTGGCTCAGCGCGCCGGACTACAGGGTGCCGCGGGTCCGGTCCATCGTGCCCCGTTCGGCCAGCGCGGCCTGGGCAGCGGCGAGGCGGGCGATCGGGACCCGGTAGGGTGAGCACGAGACATAGTTCATCTTCTGGGCTTCGCAGAAGGCGATGGCGCGCGGCTCGCCGCCGTGCTCGCCGCAGATCCCCACCTTGAGATCCTGCCGGGTCTTCCGCCCGAGATCCACTGCCATGCTGATCAGCCTGCCGACACCGGTGATGTCGAGCTCCTGAAACGGGTCGAATTCGATGATGTTCTTCTCGAGGTACGCCGGAAGGAAGACGCCGGCGTCGTCTCGGGAGAGACCCCACGTGGTCTGGGTGAGGTCGTTGGTTCCGAAGGAGAAGAACTGGGCCTCGCGGGCGATCTCGTCGGCGGTGAGCGCGGCGCGGGGGAGCTCGATCATCGTACCGAGCAGGTACGGAACGGTGATCTGGCGCTCGCGGAAGACCTCCTCCGCCACCTGCCGAACGATCAGGGCCTGCTTCCGGAACTCGATCACGTGGGCGACGAGCGGGATCATCACTTCGGGCTGGACCCGTCCCTTTCGTTCCGCCACCGTGCAGGCCGCCTCGAAAATGGCCCGGGCCTGCATGGTCGTGATTTCCGGGTACATGATCCCAAGGCGGCACCCGCGGAGGCCGAGCATCGGATTGATCTCGCTCAGGCTGTCGATGATCCGCTGGACGTCCTTGACCGTCTTGCCCATGTCGTGGGCGAGGGTGGCGATTTCCTCGGGCTCCTTGGGGAGAAACTCGTGCAGCGGCGGGTCGAGGAGTCGGATCGTGACCGGGAATCCCTCCATGGCGCGGAAGATCCCTTCAAAATCGCCCCGCTGCATCGGGAGGAGCTTGGCGAGGGCCTTCTTTCGTCCGGCTTCATCCTCGGCCAGAATCATTTCCCGCATCGCCCCGAGGCGGTCGCCTTCGAAGAACATGTGCTCGGTGCGACACAACCCGATGCCTTCGGCTCCGAAATCGCGACCGCGATGGGCGTCCGCCGGCGTGTCCGCATTGACCCGAACCCGGAGGTGGCGCATCCGGTCGGCCCAGGTCATGAGCCGGTCGTAGTGGCCGCTGAGTTCGGGAGAGATGAGTTTGGCCTGGCCCGCGTAGATCCTCCCGTTGGCGCCGTCGATCGAGATCCATTCCCCCTCGGCGATCGTGCGGGTGCCGACCCGGAACTGGCCGGCCGCTTCGTCCACGTCGAGGTCCTGGGCCCCGGCCACACAGGGTTTGCCCATGCCCCGGGCGACGACGGCGGCGTGCGAGGTCATGCCGCCCCGGGCCGTGACGATGGCCCGGGCGGCGACCATGCCGTGGAAGTCTTCGGGGCTGGTTTCCCGGCGGACCAGAATGACCGCAGTGCCCTTTCGGCCGAGTTCTTCGGCCCGGTCGGCATTGAAGACGACGGTCCCACTCGCGGCGCCCGGTGAGGCCGGGAGGCCGGTCGCGATGAGATCGAGCTCCCCGGTGGGGTCGATGGTCTGATGAAGCAGCTGGTTCAGGTCGTTCGGCGGAACCCGCGCGACCGCTTCCTCCTCGGTGATCGTCCCCTCGTCCACCATCTCGACGGCGACCCGCACGGCCGCGAACCCGGTCCGCTGGCCGCGGCGGGTCTGGAGCATGTACAGATGCCCGCGCTCAATGGTGAACTCGAGATCCTGCACGTCGCGGAAGTGGCGTTCGAGGGTCCGGGCGACCTTGTCGAGCTCCCCGTAGATCTGGGGCATCTCCGTCTTGAGATTGGCGATGGGCTCCGGGGTCCGGGCCCCCGAGACGACGTCCTCTCCCTGGGCGTTGAGCAGGAACTCGCCGTACAGGTGATGCTCGCCGGTCGATGGGTTCCGGGTGAAAGCCACGCCGGTGCCCGAATCGTCACCCATGTTGCCGAACACCATGGCCATCACGTTGACGGCCGTTCCCATGCTGTCCGGAATGTCGTGGAGTTTCCGGTAATCGATGGCGCGCCTGGTATTCCAGCTTTCGAACACCGCCGCGATGGCGCCCCAAAGCTGGTCGAGGGGTTCCTCCGGGAACGGCTTGCCGGTCTCCGCTGCGATGGCTGCCTTGAAGTCCGCCACCAGGGTCCGGAACTCCTCGATCGGCAGGTCGATGTCTCGCGACACGCCCGTGCGGTGCTTGGCCGCTTCGAGCCGCTCCTCGAACAGGCGCTTGGGCAGGTCGAAGACCACGCAGCCGTACATCTGAACAAACCGGCGGTAGGAGTCCCAGGCAAAGCGCGAGTTGCCGGACAGCTGCTCGAGGCCGCGCACCGTCGTGTCGTTCAGTCCCAGATTCAGAATCGTTTCCATCATGCCGGGCATCGACAGGGCCGCCCCCGACCGCACCGACACGAGGAGCGGGTTGCTGGCTCCGCCGAACTGCTTGCCGGTCGCCGCCTCGATCCGCTCAAGGGCCGCCTCCGCCTGCGGCTTGAGCCGGGGCGGAAACTGGTTCAACGCCAGGTAGGTGGGGCAGACGGTCGAGGCGATGGTGAACCCGGGTGGCACCGGAATCCCGATGTTGGTCATTTCGGCGAGCCCGGCTCCCTTGCCGCCGAGGATGTCCTTCATCGTGGCGGTACCATCGGCGCGGCCCTGACCGAAGAAATAGACCAGCGGCTGGGTGAGATGGTCGATCATGGGGGTCCTCCGCTTCAGCGGCTTCGGGTGGCGAGCTCGACGAGTTCCCCGGCGGGTTCGATGGGATATTGGCCCGAGAAGCAGGCATGACAGAAACCGGTCCGGGCACTTCCGGCCGCCGCGAGCATCCCGTCGAGTGACAGATAGCCCAGTGAGTCGACACCGAGGTACTGCGCTATCTCTTCGATGGAATAGTTGGCGGCAATCAGCTCATCACGGCTCGGTGTGTCGATCCCGTAGTGGCAGGGGCCGGTGATCGGTGGCGACGCGAGGCGCAGGTGCACTTCGCGCGCACCTGCACCGCGGATCATCTGCACCAGACCCTTGCTGGTCGTGCCGCGGACCAGGCTGTCGTCCACCACGACCACGGACTTGCCGGCGATGACTTCCTTCACCGGATTGAACTTGATCTTGACCTTGGCGACCCGGAGGGCCTGGGTCGGATTGATGAAGGTCCGGCCGACGTAGTGATTCCTGATCAGGCCGTGCTCGAGCTTCACGCCGGATACTTCGGCGAACCCGACCGCCATCATGTTGGCGCTGTCCGGCACGCTGAACACGACGTCGGCGCCCGGAGCCGGGTGCTCGGCGGCGAGGCGGCGGCCCAGTTCCCGTCGAACCCGGTCCACCGACTCGCCGAACACGGTGCTGTCGGGGCGGGCAAAATAGACCAGTTCGAAGACGCACCGCTTGGAGACCGGCGCCCGGCCGATCGAGGGGAGGTCCCGGACCATGCCGTCGATCACCTCGACGAAGTCGCCGGGCCCCAGTTCGCGGATCAACGTCGCCCCCACGAGATCAAGGGCGCAGGTCTCGGACGCGGCGATGATACCTTCGCCGAGTCGGCCGAGGACGAGCGGGCGAAAGCCGTGGGGGTCGACGACGCAGTAGAGGGTCCGCCCCACGGTGATGACCAGACTGAAGGCCCCTTCGATCTGCGACACGGCTTCGCGAATCTGGGCCTCCGGCGTCGCGGCTCGGGATCGGGCGATCAGGTGGACAATCACTTCGGAATCGGAGGAGGACTGGAAGATCGCGCCCTCCGCGACCAGGGCCCGCTTCACCGCCACGGCGTTGGTCAGGTTGCCGTTGTGGGCCAGGGCGAGCGGGCCGCCGCGGTAGTTGGCAACACAGGGTTGGGCGTTGGCGATGACGGACGAACCGGCCGTGGAGTATCGCGCGTGGCCGATGCCGACATCTCCGTCGAGCTCACGAAAATCCGGTTCCCGGAAGATGTCGCCCACGAGACCCATGCCGCGGGCGAGGTGGGACGCCCCGAGATCGTCCACCGTGACGATGCCGGCGCTCTCCTGGCCGCGATGCTGAAGGGCATAGAGGCCCAGGTAGGCGACGCGGGCGGCGTCGGGGACATTGGAGAGGCCGATGATGCCGCACATGAGAATCAGGCCGCCATTCGCCGGGGGATCGCGTCGAAATAGGCCTGCCGGAGGTCGGCGGTGGCCCAGGTGAGTACTTCGGTGCCAACCGTGATTCTCAGCTCACCGTTGGCCGGTCCGACATTCCCGACGACCGCGAAGGGGACGCCATGCTCGGCCGCCAGGGCCCGGAGGCCGTCCACCGAACCGGGGTCGAAGGAGAGCACCGCTCGCGCGCCGTCCTCGCCGTACAGCATCGCGTCGATGCCGATGTTGTCGGGCCGGGCCAGGTGGACGCCGGCCCCCATCGTGGCGTTGGCATAGGGCCCGCCGATGGCCGCTTCGGCCAGCGCGACCGCGAGACCGCCATCGGCGCAGTCATGGGCGGAGCGGAGCAGGCGACCCCTGGATGCGGCCACCAGGAACCGCTGGAGGCAGCGCTCGGCGTCGAGGTCGCAGGGCGGCGGTGGTCCGCCGAGGAAGTCGCGGACCAGCCACCAGTACATCGAGCCGCCGAGATGGCCGCGGGTCGTTCCGACGACGGCGACGAGATCTCCTGGCTGCTGGAATGCGCTCGGCACCCGGGTGGTCACGTCGTCGAGCAGGCCGACCATGCCGACGGTCGGTGTCGGGTCGATGGCGCCGGTCGGGCTCTCGTTGTAGAGCGAGACGTTGCCTCCGGTGACCGGCGTGTCAAATGCCCGGCAGGCGTCCCCCATGCCGCGTACGGCTTCCTTGAACTGGAAGAACATGTCGGGCTTGTCAGGGTTGCCGAAGTTGAGGCAGTTGGTGATGCCGAGCGGGACGGCGCCGGTACAGGCCACGTTCCGCGCCGCCTCGGCGACGGTCATCTTGCCGCCTTCGTAGGGATCGAGAGCGACGTACCGGTTGGGACAATCGACGGAGACGGCAATGCCGAACCGCGAGCCATCGACTGCGATGACGCCCGCGTCCCCGCCGGGTCCGAGGACGGTGTTGGCCTGCACGGTCGAGTCGTACTGGTCATATACCCATCGTTTGCTGGCGATGGTTGGGTCGTCGAGCAGCAGGGGCAGGGCGGCGCCGGCATCAACCCGGGCGGCGATCGCCGGTGTTCCGGCGCGACGGGCCACGGCCTCCGGAGACTCGATGGCGTCGGGGTAGTACATCGGAACACCGTTGACGAGGCGTTCGCCGGGGATCGCCACGACCGTCCGGCCCTCGTGGATCACGCGGAAGAGCCCGTCATCGGTCACTCGGCCGATCACGGTGCCGGCCAATTCCCACTTGGCGCAGATCGCCTCGACTTCGCCAATCCGATGCGGCTCGACGACGAGGAGCATCCGCTCCTGCGATTCGGACAGGAGGATCTCGTAGGGTGTCATGCCCGCTTCGCGGAGGGGGACCCTGCTGGTGTCGAGTTCAACACCAACGCCCCCGCGGGCGGCCATCTCGGCTGAGGAACTTGTGAGGCCCGCGGCCCCCATATCCTGGATTGCCACGATGGTGCCGGAGGTGATCAGTTCGAGGCTGGCCTCCAGCAGGAGCTTCTCGGTGAAAGGATCGCCGACTTGTACCTGGGGACGGCGGGCCTCGCTCTCGGCGGAGAGGTCCTCCGACGCGAAACTGGCCCCGTGAATGCCGTCCCGGCCGGTGCGGGCACCGACCGACATCAGGATGTTCCCGACTCCGTGTGCCCGCGCGGTGATCAAGTCGTCCGCTCGCAGGATGCCGACGCACATGGCGTTGACCAGCGGGTTGCCGCTGTAGCCAGGCGCGAAGGTCACCTCGCCACCCAGCGTGGGGACCCCGACGCAGTTGCCGTAGTCGCCCACGCCTTTCACGACCCCGCCGAACAGGTACCGGTTGCGGGCATCATCGAGCGGTCCGAAACGCAGACTGTTGAGGACGGCAACCGGCCGCGCGCCCATGGTGAAGACGTCGCGCAGAATGCCGCCTACACCCGTCGCGGCGCCCTGATAAGGCTCGACCGCCGACGGATGGTTGTGCGACTCGATCTTGAACGCGACCGCCCAGCCGTCGGGCAATCGCAGGACGCCGGCGTTCTCCCCGGGCCCTTGGAGGACCTGCGGTCCCTCGGTCGGGAAGGTCTTGAGGACTGGCCGGGTGTGTTTGTAGGAACAGTGCTCGGACCAGAGCGCGCTGAAGACGCCGAGTTCGGTCAGAGTCGGCGTCCGGCCGAGCATGTCGAGGATCTCGGCGTATTCCCGGTCGTTGAGTTTGTGCTCGCGAACGAGTGCGGGCGTGACGGGCGGTTCCCCCGGGAATGGCTGCGCGACCGGAGCGGTGGCTTTGCTCACTTTGTCTTCAGGCTCGCGAACAGGTCGCTGAAGACTCGGCGCAGGAAGGTCGGGTCCTTGTGACCGACCACGAGGTCGAGTTCGCCGGCGTCGAGCCAGATCCCCAGGCATTCGGGGCAGCGATCGATCTGGATCCGGTGGAAATCGGTCACCTGCAGGTGACCACCGCACTTTGGGCACCGGTGGCGATGGCCTTTCCGCTCGGCGTCGGCCTCGCCAGCCGCGAGGGCGTTGCGGTGATGCTTGAGCAACTCGGCATCGCGGCGGGCGAAGTATTCGTCTTCGTTCTGGCTGGGCTTGTCGGTCGTCGACATGGTTCCGGTCGCTGGTTCGTTTAGGAGTTGGTCACGAGGGCCGGACGCTTCCACCGCATGAGCGACGCGAAGACCCGGGTGCCGGCATTGCTGCCCAGTAGGTCATGCGCCAGGCGCTCGGGGTGCGGCATCATGCCGACCACATTGCCTTCAGGGTTCGAGATACCCGCAATGTTGCGAGCCGATCCGTTGGGGTTGGCGGGAGCATCGAGCAAACCGCCCTCGACGTACCGGATCACGACGAGGCCCCGGTTCTCGAGGTGATCGAGCACCTCGTCGGAGGCGGTGTATCGTCCGTCGCCATGGCCAACCGGGATCCGAATGACCTCACCGGTTCGGTACGCTGATGTGAACGGCGTGTCGGTCCGTTCGATCCGGCAGTCGACCGGGCGCGAGACGTACTTCAGCGTCGCGTTCCGCATCAGGCCGCCGGGCAGCAGCCCGGATTCGCAGAGAATCTGGAATCCGTTGCAGAAGCCGGCTACCGGTTTGCCGTCGGCCGCGTGCCGTTCGACCGCCGCCATGATCGGGCTGAACCGGGCGATGGCGCCGGACCGGAGATAGTCTCCATAGCTGAAGCCCCCCGGCAGGATGACCGCGTCGGCGTCCCGCAGGTCGGTCTCGCGATGAAAGACGTAGAACGCCGACCCGCCCTCGCGCTCGACGGCGCGGTACGCGTCAGGCTCACAGTTGCTGCCGGGGAAACGGATCACGGCAACCCTGGTCATTTGGGCTCCACCTCGATCTCGTAGTCCTCGGTCACGGGGTTCGCCAGCAGCTTGGCGCACATCGCCCGGGCCGCGGTCGCTGCCGCCGATTGGTCCGCCGCGACGAGATCGAATTCGATGGCCCGGCCGACGTGGACGTTGGTGGCGTCAGGGAACTTGAGCGCTTTCAGGGCGCCCTCGACGGCCTGGCCCTGCGGATCGAGGAGCCCGCGGCGAGGCATGACGCGGACGTGAATTCGGAAGGTCATCGGCCCTCCTTGGTGAGCCGTGGAGTCAACGGGTGGACGGGCCCGTCGGGCTGATCGGGGTCAGCGGCAGTCAGGGTCGGGCCCGCCGGCGGCTGACGCCGCTCGAGCAAGCTCAGCACCACGCTGCGTACGATGCCGAAGGCCATGTACGTGAGGAAAAACGGAAACAGGAAATTGGCCGGTGCCACGATCGTGCCGGCAACGATGCCAATCAGCACGACGAGTCCAAACATCCCCGCCAGCGACCGGACGCCGATGCTCGGCATCCTGGGATACTTGACATTGCTGACCATCAGGGCCGCCAGCAAGAGGATCAGGACCGTCAGTCCTTCGTGCTGGAGATCGAGATATCCGGGAACGTTGGTGTGGTACCAGGCGGTCTGGCTGAACACGTAGTACGTGGCCAGCGTCATACCGGCCGCGGGTGACGGCAGGCCGACGAACCAGTTCGAATGCGGCTTGCTGTGAGAAAGGACGTTGTAGCGGGCGAGCCGGAGGGCGGCGGCCACCACATAGAGGTAGCAGACCACCCAGCCGAACCGGCCGGCGCCGGAGAATTCCAGGAAGTACATCAGGAGTGCGGGCGCCACGCCGAAGGACACGATGTCCACGAGCGAATCGAGTTCGGCGCCGAATTTTGTTCCGGTGTTCGACAGCCGGGCGATCCGGCCGTCGAACATGTCGAGTATGCCACCGAATACGATGAAGTAGCCGGCCCACTTGAAGTTGCCGCTGAACGCCGCGATGACCGACCAGAATCCGAAGAACAGGTTGGCGAGGGTGAAGAAACTCGGGACCACGACCACGACCCGCCGGATCCCCTGCGGGCGGCGCCGTTCGGCGTTCAGGTCTTCCATCGGGCCATCACCGTTTCTCCGGCGCGGGTGACATCACCGGTCCTGGCGGCTTTCATGTGAACTCCGGGAGTGGCGAGCCGGTGAGCAGGTGGAACGCGTCGAGGTAACGCTGGCTGGTGGCGGCAATCACCTCGGCGGGAAGGGTCGGCCCGGGAGCGGTCATGTTCCAGTGTCCCTGGTCGGCGAGCCTCTGGAGGTAGTCCCGGAGCGGTTGCTTGTCGAAGCTCGGCTGGGGGCGCCCTGGCTGGTAGCGGTCGGCCGGCCAGAACCGCGACGAATCCGGCGTCAGCACTTCATCGATCAGCCTCAGCGCCCCGTCGGGATCGGTGCCGAACTCGAACTTGGTGTCGGCGATGATGATGCCCCGGGTCGCGGCGTGATCGCGCCCGGCCCGGTAGATCGCCTGGCTGCGGGCTTCCAGTTCGGCCGCGCGCTCGGTCCCGAGCGCCAGCGCCACGTCACCAGGCGTCACATTCATGTCGTGGCCCGAGTCGGCCTTCGTCGCCGGCGAGAACCGCGGAACTGGGAAGGAATCGCTTTCCCGAAGGCCGGGCGGCAGGGTCTCGCCGGCCAGGGTACCGCTCTGGCGGTATTCCTTCCAGGCCGACCCGGAGAGGTAGCCGCGGATGACGCACTCGAACGGCACCGGGTCAGTTCGGCGCACCAGCATCGCCCGACCCGCCATCTCATCGCGCCGGCCGGCCAGCAGTGGGATCTCGGCCACGATGCGGTCGGTGTCGGCCGTGATGAAGTGGGTCGGGCCGAGGCCGCCCAGCGTTTCGAACCAGAACGCCGACAACTGGGTGAGAACGGCACCCTTCCTCGGAATCGGCTCCGCCATCACCACATCGAACGCGCTCACCCGGTCACTCGCGACGAGGAGGAGCCGGTCGCGGTCCACCTCGTAGACCTCGCGCACCTTGCCACGACGGAGGAGCGGCAGCGGCAGATTGCTCCGGGCCAGAGTCGTCATACCGTAATCTCGGCGGCCGGCGCGTCCGCCGCGATGGCGGCGGCCCGAGCCAGAAGTGGGTTCAGGAACTCGGCGAGGAACTCAGTCGTCTGTTCCGGGGCCCGCCCCACGTAGCGGGCCGGGTCGAGTTCGGCCCGGAGTCGCTCGACGGGGACCGCCGTGAACTCGGGAGCCCCGCCAAGACGGTGCAGGAGGTCGTTCGGTCCACCCTCACTGACCTGCTTCGCAACAGTGTGGCTCGCCTGACGGATGACTTCGTGCAGCGCCTGGCGGTCGCCGCCGGCCTGAACCCCCAGCATCATCCACCGCTCCGTGGCCATGAAAGGCATCTGCTCGAACACGTGCCGCGCAATGACGCCTTCGCGGACTTCAATGCCCCCGGCAATGTTGCCCGCGAGCATCAGGATCGCGTCGGTGGCGAGGAAGGCCTCTGGCAGGGTGAGCCGGCGGTTGGCACTGTCGTCCAGCGTCCGTTCGAGCCACTGCGTGGCGGCGGTGTGCGCGGTGTTCCCGGTCAGCGAGATCACGAATCGGGCGAGGGCGTTGATCCGTTCGGCCCGCATCGGATTCCGCTTGTACGCCATGGCGCTCGACCCGATCTGTTCCGACTCGAACGGTTCCAGCAGTTCGCCTTCGTGCTGCAGCAACCGGAGGTCGCAGGCCATCTTCGACGCCGATTGGGCGATTCCCGACAGGGCATCGAGCACCTGGGCGTCCGCTTTCCGGCTGTAGGTCTGGCCGGTTACCGGGAAGGCGGCCTTGAAGCCCAGTTTGGCCGTGACGCGGCGCTCGAGTTCGCGGACCTTGCCATGGTCGCCGCGGAAGAGCTCGAGGAACGACGCCTGGGTGCCGGTCGTTCCCTTGCAGCCCCGGGTTCGCAGCGTCTCGATCCGGTGACAGAGTGCCTCGATGTCGAGCGCGAAGTCCTGAGCCCATAGCGTGGCGCGCTTGCCGACCGTGGTGAGCTGGGCCGCCTGGAAATGCGTGTACGCGAGGCAGGGTAGCCCGGCGTGTCGCTCCGCGAAGACGCCCAACGCTTTCGTCACCTCGATCAAGCGCCCCAGGACCAGCCGCAGGCCGTCCCTGATCACCAGCATGTCGGCGTTATCGGTGACGAAGGCGCTCGTGGCGCCGAGGTGGAGATAGGCCCGGGCGGCCGGGGCCTGGTCGCCGAGGGCGTGGATGTGGGCCATCACGTCATGGCGGAATCGCCGCTCGTACTGGGCCGCCGCCGCCAGATCCGCATCGTCGAGATGTTGCCGGATCTCGGCCAGGGCGGCCTCGGGGATGTCGAGCCCGAGTTCGTGTTCCGACTCGGCCAGCGCCAGCCAGATCCGTCGCCAGAGGCCGATCTTGTACTGCTCGCTCCAGAGCCGCTGCATGGCCGGCGAGGCATAGCGGTTGGAGAGCGGCGACTGATATCGGTGATCGGTCATCGGAACGAGAGATCCGCGTACGAAATGGTTCCGCTCCGGTCGAAGATGATCCGGAACAGGCGGCGGGAACCCACGGACTCGAGCAGGCCGGCTACCTGAGACGCGGTCCGGATTTCGGTCCGGTCGATCGCGAGGATGACGTCGCCTTCCAGCAGGCCTGTCGCCCGGCTCACTTCCGAGGTGATCCGGTAGATCAGGGCGCCCCGATCGGCTCGAAGGCTGCGCTCCGCTTGAATGCCCGGGGTGACGGTGATCAGTTCGAGGCCCTTGATCAGGCTGACCCGGGCCGCCGTGACGCTGGGCAGATCGCCGCTGACGATCTTGCGGTACTCGAGGGCCCCGGCGGGGCCGTGCTTGAACCGGATGCCGATGGAGTCGCCCACGTGGAGGTCGAGCTTCACGGCTTCCCAGTCGAGGTAATTGCGCAGTCGGCGGCCGTTGGCCTGCACCAGAATCGCCCCGGCGTCGATACCGGCCTTGGCCGCCGGTCCCCCGGCCGTCACGTCGATGACCCGAACGCCACCGGCGCTCTTCCAGTCCCGCATGGTGTTCGCGTCACCCACCTGCAGGCCGGTCCAGGCCCGTCGGACCGTCCCGCTCTTGACGATCTCGTCGGCGACGCGGGCGGCTCGTTCGATCGGGATGGCGAACCCGAGACCGATGGAGCCGCCTGAACTGGAAAAGATGAACGAGTTGACGCCGACGACCTCGCCGAGGGAATTGGTCAGCGGGCCGCCAGAGTTGCCCGGGTTGATGGCGGCGTCAGTCTGGATCATGTCGAGATAAAGCCCGGACTGGTTGCCGTTGGGTACCACGTTCCGGCCGGTCGCGCTGACCACCCCGGCGGTCACGGTCGGTTCGGAATTGCCAAGCAGGTAGGTGTAGGGGTTGCCTAACGCTACGACCCATTCGCCGATCAGCAGGTCGGCGCTCCGGCCGATCGCCGCCGGCGGCAGGTTCTTGTCGACCTTGAGGACCGCAATGTCGGTGAGCGGGTCCTCGCCCAGCAGACGGGCCGGCAAGTCCTCGCCGTCAGGCAGCGAGACCGTGATGCTGTCGGCGTTGTCGACGACGTGCTGGTTGGTAATGATCACGCCGCCGGCCCGGACCACGAAGCCGGTGCCGTACCCCTGAACCGTGCGTTCCGTCGTCTGGGGGACGAAGAACGAGAAGAAGTCGAGCGGGTCGCCGGTCGGGACCCGGCGGCGCGACGTCACGCTGATCGACACGACGGATTTGGCGATCCGGGCGGCGGCGTCGACGATGGCGGTCCGGCGGGTGGAATTCAAGGCCTGGGATTGGGCGGCCGAGCGCTGGGCGCTCGCTTGATCGACGAGCGGCGGCAGGTCGCTCCGCGAGGAGCACGCGACCGACGCCCCCGCAAGGAGGAGCGTCGCCAGCATCAGTCGGAAGGAAGCGCGAACCATTCGTCTGGGTACACCGCGGTTACAAAGTAGAGGCCCTGGGCCGGCGCCGGCGGGCTCGTCGTGGTCTTCGGGTCCTGCACCAGCAGCCGATCGATGTCGCCAGCCGGCCGGCGCTCGAGGGCGACATCCACCATCGTGCCCACCAGCATCCGGACCATGTGGTGCAGGAACCGATCCGCCCGGACCGTGAACTCGACCCCGGCACCCGCCGGCCGAGCGCTCCAACTCGCCTCCCGGATGTCGCAGCGGGTATGGGGGCGCTCCGACCGGCGGACCGAAAAGGCCTTGAAGTCGTGCTGGCCGAAGATCTGCGCCGCCGCGCCGGCCAGACGGGCGAGATCCAGCGGGACGCCTAACGCCCATTCGAACGGTCTTCGGAACGGCGAGCGGGCCTCCCGGTCGGTGCCGACCAGGTACCGGTACCGCCGTTCCGTAGCCGCCATCCGGGCATGGAATCCGGGCCGGGTCTCTCGAATCGCCGCCACGAAGATGTCCCGCGGCAGGAGGCCGTTCAGGGCCCGGTCTAACAGATCCGGGGTCCATCGATCGGGCAGGGCAAAGCTCACCCCCATACCCACCGCGTGGACCCCAGTGTCGGTTCGTCCCGCCGCGTGCACGCGGACCGGCTGGCCCGCGAGCCGTGCAAGAACGGCCTCGATCTCCTCCTGCACCGTGCGACCTTCGCGCTGGCGCTGCCACCCGACGAAGTCGGTGCCATCAAAGTGGAGCGACGCGTGAAACGTCCTCGGCATCAGGCCTGAGAATTTAGCGGGATGACGGGGCGAACGGGAGCGGGGTCGGGAACGGCGGGACGAACAGGAAATGGAGGGCGGCGGCGCCGCCCTCCGGTCAGGTGTAACGCCGGATGACCCCAACGACCACGCCTTGGATCATGATGTCGTTCTCGTGGAAGCGGAGCGGCTGCATGGTCGGATTGGAGGGCTGCAGCCGGACCCAGCCGCCGGCCTCCCGGTAATACCGCTTCACCGTCGCTTCTGAGCCGTTGACAAGGGCGATCACCATCTCCCCGTTGTCGGCCTGCTGCCGCCCATGCACGACGACGAAGTCCCCATCGACGATGTGGTCGTCGACCATCGAGTCGCCCCGGACCTTGAGGGCGTAGTTGGGACCCCGGCGGACCAGCATCTGGTCGGGAACCTGGATGGTTTCGCCATGAACCGCCGCCTCGATCGGGAGGCCGGCCGCGACCAGACCGAGGAGCGGAATCTCGGAGGCGCCAGCGGTGCCCTTGGGTGGCAGGACTTCAATCGATCGGCTCTCGTTGTAGTTCCGCCGGATGTAGCCCTTCCGCTCGAGGTTGGTCAAATGCTCATGCACGGTCGCCAGCGACTGGAACGCGAAGTGTTCGGCGATTTCCTCGAAGCTCGGGGCGTAGCCGTTGCCCCGGATGTGGTTTTCGAGAAACGCGAGGATTTCCTTCTGACGCTTGGTGAGTGCCACGGGCCCTCCGCTGATCGCGTGAAACCGAAGTAAAGCCAAAGTACCCGAAGGACACCCGAAGGGCAAGGGGGGAGTCCTTGCCGGTACTGTACTTAGGCAGTGTTATGTTTCACGGGTTCAAGGACCAGGGCGGGGGGCCCGCTGGGTCCGCTCGACGTTTTCGATCTCCCGGGGGACCGACTGGCCGGCGACACCCGTTCCGCGGAAACGCTGGATCTTCCGCTGCCACCGCAGCAAGTCGAGGAATTGATCCGGACCATCGTGAAGGCGGTCCGGGCGTTCCAGATGTACCTCCCCAACAATCCCATCTACCAGCGCTCGATCGACGGCCTCCGCGCCGCGTTCATTCCGATCTGGTCCAGCGTACCCGAAATGGTGATTCGGGTGGCCGAGACGGACCTCCTCTGGGAAGATCAGGTTGTCTACCATCAGGCCGCCAAGTCGGAGAGCTTCGCCTGGTCGCTCTACAAGGACGGCCTCCGGGTGCTGACGCTCCGGCCCGGGGTCGAGGACGAAGAGATCTCGGTCTTTCTCCAGACCGTGGTCCGAACCCGGCTGTTGACAGTCGACGCCGGTGACGACCTGCTCACCCTGCTCTGGGAATACGATTTCGCCAACCTCGATTACCGGTTCGCCGAGATCATCACGGACACGCTCTCGGTGCTCGATCCGCAGGCGGTCGACATGGGCCTTGGCGCCAGCGATCCCTACGCCCAGAGCCAGACCCAGCAGAAGGTCCGTGATGAGATCGGCACCATCGGGCCGGGGATGGTGGACCTCGACGAGTTCGACTCGACCCTCTACTTCCTCGACGAAGCCGAGATCAATGCGCTGAAACAGCAGGTTGACGAGGAGTACACCCGCGACATCCGGACCTCGGCCCTTGCGGCGCTCCTCGATGTGTTCGAGCTGCAGCCGGCGACGGCGGTCCGCGAGGAAGTGATTTCGATTCTGGAGTCAATCTTCCCGAACCTGTTGAGCCGGGGCGAGTTCCGGACCGTGGCCTGGCTGCTGAGGGAACTCCGGCTGATTGGAACCCGGGCTGCGGCGATCGACCCCCGGGTCAAGGAGAAGCTCGAGTATTTCGAGAATCGTCTCTCGGAGCCCGGCCTGCTCGCCCAGCTCCTGCAGGTGGTCGACGAGGCGGTGGGCGTCGTTCAGGACGACGACACGACCGAACTCCTGAAGGAACTTCGGATGCCCGCGCTGGAACCCCTGCTGGTCCACTTGCCGAAAGTGAAGAACGACCGGGCGCGGGGCATTCTGGAACAGGCAGCGGACCGGATCGCCCGGGCCCACGTCGACGAGTTCCTGATCCTGCTCCGGAACCGCGAGTCCGGCGGGTTGGCCGGCGCCATCGCCGTCGTCCGCCGGCTCGGGCTCGCGAATGCCGTGGCCCCTCTCGGCGATCTCCTGAACCATGCGGACGCGGTGGTGCGCCTGGCGGCGGTGGAGGCTCTGGGCGCCCTCGGGACGCCCGGCGGCCTGTCGCTGCTCGAGCGGGCGGTCGATGACAGCGATCGGGCCGTCCGTCTGGCGGCGGTGTCGGTCGTCGCGGCTCGCGGCTTCAAGGGCGGCCTCCGGCGGCTCGAAGCGGTAGTGACCGGCAAGGGCCCGCATGAACTGGAACGGGCCGAGAAGCGTCAGTTCTTCGAGGCGTATGCCTCGGTGGCCGGGCCGGGCGGGCTCGCCCTGCTGGCCGACATCATCGAACCCAAGGGCCTGTTCCGGCGCAAGGAGAGTCCGGAGACCCGGACCTGCGCGACGTACGCCATCGCCAAGCTCAAGACCGACGAGGCTCGGGCGATCCTCGAACGGGCGGCCAACGACAAGGAGCTCGCGGTCCGCAATGCGGCGACCCGTGCGCTCAGGGAGTGGGAAGGGTGACCGACGACAAGGGGCGGCCAGGCCGCGAGCCCGGCGACGAGGCCTTCATCCGGTCGTCGGGTCGGGGCCTCCTTCTGTCGCTCCACTCGGCGCTCCGATCCCTCAAGCTGTACCCGGTCGAGAATGCCACGGTGCAGAACGCGCTCGACGAACTCGCGTCCACGGCCACCAACTTCCTCACCGCTGAAAACGAAATCGAACTCCGGCTCTCCGGCGATTTCATGTTCCTCAACTCCGTGCGGCTCCGCCTCGAACTGGACAACTTCGCTGCGGTGAGCGGTGTGCTGTCGATGCTCCGGGCGTTCGACATCGGCGTTCTTCGGGTCCATCCGGGCGCCGAGCGGCGGGAGTGGCTGGCGTTCCTGAGCATCCTGCTTACCCTGGCGCCCCAAGCGGCCGACGACCGCTACGTGGTTCTGATCGAACGGATGGGCCAGGCGCAACTGCCCAGCATCGAAATCGAACCGATGACGGCCACGAGTGAGCACGTCGGGGCCGAGGCCGAGGCCAAGGATGTGGCCAAGCGGACTTACGCCCAGGGGGTCGCGGTTACCAAGGAAGTGGTGAACTCGATCCGGATGGGGCGGACCTCGAGTCTCAAGAAGGTCAAGCGGGCCGTCCAGATGATCGTCGACCAGGTCCTCAACAACGAAACGTCGATCATGGGGCTGACGACGCTCCGCGATTACGATGAGTACACGTTCATGCACTCGGTGAACGTCTGCATTTTCGCCGTGGCCCTGGGCCGGAAGATCGGGTTCAGCAAACTGCAGCTCTACGATCTCGGCCTGACCGC
Source organism: Gemmatimonadota bacterium (assembly GCA_025350665.1). GTDB lineage: Bacteria > Gemmatimonadota > Gemmatimonadetes > Gemmatimonadales > GWC2-71-9 > SHZU01. Next base: position 34,648 of record JANXXJ010000106.1, read on the forward strand.
GCTGCTCCACGACATCGGCAAGGCCCGCATCCCGATCGAAATCACCAACAAGGCGGGGACGCTCGAGGAAGCCGAGTGGCGGGAGATGCAGGCCCACCCCTGGCGCGGCGCGATGACCCTGTTCGGCCTGCGCGGGTACGACGAAATTCCGTACCGGCCGATTCTGGTGGCGCACGAGCACCATATGAAGACCGACCTCACAGGCTATCCCCGCCACATCCGGGTCCGCGAACTCGGGCTCTTCTCCCGGATCGCGGCCGTGGCGGACGGGTTTGACGCCGCCACGACCCGCCGGAGTTACCAGACGACACCGATCGAGCCGGACCAGGTGCTCAAGGAGATGTGGAGCAACCCGCGGCGGGGCTACGATCCGATGATCGTCAAGGCCTTGATCAACCTGATCGGGGTCTATCCCATCGGCACCTGTGTCATTCTCGATACGTTCGAAGTGGCGATCGTCGCCTCGACCGTGACCGACCGGGATCAACTCAACCGACCACTGGTCCGGATCGCGATCGACTCGAACGGCGGCGCGATGCCGGCGCCGGGCATCGCGGTCGATTTGCTCGATAATAAGCTCGCCGCCGCGACCCA
>JANXXJ010000231.1 GCA_025350665.1 Gemmatimonadota bacterium
GTGTCCCGGAGCCGGAACAGGACAGTGGCCGCCGGCACGGTGGCCTGCGAGAGAATGAGAGCACCCATGACACTGCGGCCCGTTGGGAGGGCGCCGAAAATACCGCCGGAAATCGCGGCGGCGGCCAGCGCAATGTGAACGAGTGTCATGACGAGCGGTCGGTTGTCCCGGATCCGGCGCTGGGCGCGCGGGGCCCCGAGTCCGTGCCACCATTGCTGGCGATAGAACGCCGCGACCGTCTTCGGATTCCCCAGATGCACGGCGATGACGCTTGGGTCGCGGTAAAGTCGCACCCCGGCGGCCCGCAGCCGGCCTCCGAGTTCGGGGTCCTCGCCGGTCGGCAGCGACGGGTCGAATCCGCCGACCAGTTCGAACGATTCGCGCCGGATCACGAGGTTTCCCGCGTAGAGCCAATCGGCCGGGCCGGCAGCCGGCGGCCGGTGAAGCGAATCCCAGGTCAGCTCGATCCATTTCGGATCATTTGGGAGCGCATAGGGATAGCCTACCGCACCGGCACCGGTGGTCTTGAGACACCGCCACGCCGCGGCGAAATAGTCGGGCGCGATCACGCAGTCGGAATCGACGAAGGCAATGAGGTCCGTCCGGCTCTGCGCGGCGCCGAGATTTCGGGCGCCGCCGACCCGAACGGTTGGCTCGCTCAGGACGCGGAGCTGGTCGCCATACCGGGCCTCAACGAACTCGACCGTGGTGTCAGTGGATCCGTTGTCCACCACGATCACCGTCACGGGCACCGGCCAATTTCGTCCGGCCTCCATCACGGCGTCGAGACAAGGCCCGATGGTGGCCATGCCGTTGCGAACCGGCATGACGACCGAAAAGGTCGGGCTGGCGGTGGACTCGTTCACCGGGCCCCGATCGTTCGCGCCGGATTCCCGCCGACGATCGTCCGGGCGGGAACTGGCTCCACGACGACCGCGCCGGCCGCGACGACCGCCTGATCGCCCACGTCAGCCATCACGATCGCGCCATTGCCGATCCAGACGTCGGCCCCGATGTGGATCACGTCGTTGCGACCACCCTGAAGGCGAATCGGCACATCGAGCCGGTCGAAGTAGTGTTGATTCCGCCCACTCAGCAGCGTGACGCCGGACCCCACCAGGACATCGCGGCCGAAAATCACGTCACCCACATTGCAGAAGGCGCCGAGGTAGACCCCGGGCGGGATCGTGACGTTCGGTGTCGCGAAAATGGTTCCGAATTCGATACAGGACTCCGGTGATGACGAGGTCAGCGTCACCCGATAGAACGCCCGCCGCACCGACTGCCCGATATAGCCGGGCCAGAGCGCCCACCATTGGCTCATGCCCTGGAACAGGGCCAGTCGCCGGCTGGGCATCAAGGCCCCCAGACCGAGGTACATCAGGACCCATGGGGCGACCACAATCAGAAAAACGAGACCCAGGAGTTGCTTGATGCCGCGTCTCATGGTGGTGCTCCATGCTGCGAGAGCCACTCGTCCAGGATCAGCAGATTGAACAGTCGCTGGCTGTGGTCCCGGTGTCCGCTGGCATGCTCACGGACCAGGAACCGGATCCCGTCGGCGGAGAGGAGTCCTCCGCCGATCAGGCGTTCGCTGGTCGCGAGCCGGCCGACCACGTCGCGGAGCGAGCCGGCAAACCAGGCCGGCAGGGGCATCGAGAATCCCCGTTTCGGCCGCGCGAACAACTCGGCGGGGAGGTAGCGGCCCAGCAGAGTCCTGAGGATCCTCTTGCCACCGTTCGCATCCGTGACCCAGTGATCAGGCAGGCTCAATCCGAACCGGACGATCTCCTGATCGAGGAGCGGCGCCCGGGCCTCGAGGCCGAAGGCCATGGTGGCGACGTCCATCTTGGGCATCAGGCAGTCCGCCAGGTAGGTTCGGAAGTCGACGTACCGCATCTTTCGGAGCGCCGACCCCGTCGAGGCGTCGTAGAGGCCGGACAGAAGATCGTTGGCGCTCCGGTGGTCGGCTCGTGCCGCGTGCAACGCCGGTCCGTAGAGATCCCGGATTTCATCGCCAGCAATGAAGGTCCGCAGGGCCGCAAATCGTTTCGCCGGAGACCCCTCCGCCAGCACGCCCAGCGCCCGGCGAGCCTGTCCGATCCGCCGGATGCCCAGCCCGGCCGGTCCGGTGAGGCTCACCAAGGCCCGGCCGGCACCGGCCAGCGACGGCGATACCATCCGGCTCATGCCCTCGAGCCGGGCTCCCGTTCGGTACCACTCGTATCCTGCGAAGACCTCGTCGCCACCGTCGCCGCCCACCGCAACGGTGACCTGTTTTCGGGTTTCCCGGGCGAGCAGCCACACGTTCAATGCCGAGGAATCGCCGAACGGTTCGCCGAAGTGACGGACCATGTCGGGCAGCGCATCCAGCAGGTCGGGCGTTCCCCGAAAGACATGGTGGTCGGCTCCGACCCGCTCGGCCACTGCCGCCGCGAACGGGCTCTCGTCGAACGATGCTTCGCCGAACGACATGGAGAAAGTATGAATGCGGCTGGGCGACTCCCGGGCCGCGACGGCGGTCACCAGGCTCGAGTCGATGCCACCACTCAGGAACACGCCGAGCGGTACCTCGCTTTGCAGCCGAAGGCGGACCGCCGTGCCCAGAAGCTGATCGAGCCGGTCGACGGCCTCGTCGAAGGACCCTTCGAATGGCGGCAGCTCCTCCGCCAGGTTCCAGTACCGCTGCGGAATCAGTTCGGCTGTCTCGCTCGTGAGCAGCGTGCCGGCCTCGAGCTTCCTCACCTCGCGGTAGATCGTATCGGGTGCGGGGATGTAGCCGAGGGTGAGGAAGTCGTCGATCGCTCCCAGGTCGACGGTCCAGGGTCCCGACGCCCCCGCACGGAGCGCCGCCAACGCCGATGCGAAATAGAGGATCCCATCCTCGACCACATAGAAGAGGGGTTTCTTGCCCATCCGATCGCGGGCGATCAGAAAGGCGCCGGTCCGATCGTCCCAGGCGGTGAAGGCGAAGAACCCGCGGAATGACTCGACCGCCCGCGCGCCCCGGTCCCGAAACTCGTACAGCACCGCCTCCGTGTCCGAGGTAGTGCGGAGCGTCGTTCCGCGATCCTCGATCGCGCGCCTCAGATCGAGATAATTGTAGATCTCACCGTTGAACACGAGGCCCAGCGTCCCCGTGGGGTCCACCATCGGCTGCTGGCCTGTGGCGATGTCGATGACGGACAATCGGCGATGGGCGAAACAGGCGCGTCGAGACGGCGAGGTCCACAACCCCTCGCCATCCGGCCCGCGATGGGCGATCAGCCGGCTCATCGCTTCCACTCGCCTGGGGTCGGGCAGGCGATCGGGTCGCAAACTCAACGCACCGGCAATGCCGCACATCAGGCCGCTCCGATGGCTTGAGGATCTGAGCCCACCGGGAGGGGTGCCGATCGGTTGTACCGCTCCAGGTAGCGATCCACCATGAGGTCGTGGCTGTAGTGAGTCACGACCCGCGTCCGGGCCGCGGATCCCAGCGCGGTCCGCCGGTCGGTTCTCGTGCCGAGCTCCCGCAAAGCCGCCGCGAGGGCGGCTCCGTCCCGGCTCGGGAAGAGACGGCCGGCCCGGCCGCCGTCCAGCAAGCCCGGATTGCCCCCGACCTCGGTGGCGACCACCGCGACGCCGCTGGCCATCGCCTCCAGCAGGCTGATCGACGTTCCCTCCGCCAGCGACGGCAGCACGAACAGATCGAATTCAGGGTAGAGGGGAGCCGTGTCGGCCACCGCGCCGAGGAAATGGATCCGGTCACCCAGTCCCAACGAGCGGGCCTGCTCCCTGAGTGCTGGTCCCTCAGACCCCTCGCCCGCGATCACCAGGTTCGCGCCGGGCAGATGGTCTGCGGCCGATCTGAATCCGTCGATCAGCAATCGGATGTTCTTTCCCGGGGCCAGGCGGGCAACCACCCCGATGATCAGTTCGTCCTCGCCAATTCCAAGGCGTCGCCGGAGATCGCCGCGTTGTCCGGGATGGAATCGGACGCTGTCGATGCCGTTCTCGATGACGACGACCTTCCGGTGCGGCGCGCCGACCGTGTCGGTC
>JANXXJ010000239.1 GCA_025350665.1 Gemmatimonadota bacterium
CGCGGCGGCGGTTGGGTGACGAGCGGGGTGGTGGCGAAGAGCGGGCACGTGGTCATCCCGGAATTGGGCCGACATCCGGCCGCCCTCAAGGCCATGCTCCACGAGCTGGAGCATCTGGGGATCCAGCACTCGACGCTCCAGCTTGAGGTCGAGGATCACTGCGAGGGGCTCGATTGCCTCCGCCGGGACGCCGCCGCCGCCGATCACGGGCACCACCACCCTCAGCACGTCCACGAGCACTGATTTTCGGCGCCCCGGGTCCCTCGGGGCGGGCTGTCTTGCGCCCCCCTCCCCCCCCGCCTATATATGCCCCCCTCAAGGGGGTAGTAGCTTGGAGATTCGTAATATCGCGATCATCGCCCACGTCGACCACGGCAAGACCACGCTGGTGGATCAGATGCTCCGGCAGGCAGGAGCATTTCGAGAGAACCAGCACGTGGAAGAGCGAGTGATGGATTCCAACCCGCTGGAGCGGGAACGCGGGATTACGATTCTCGCCAAGAACACCTCCGTGCGGTGGCACGGCACCAAGATCAACATCGTGGACACACCGGGGCACGCTGATTTCGGCGGTGAAGTCGAACGGATCCTGCGGATGGTGGACGGTGTCCTGATCCTGGTCGATGCCGCCGAGGGGCCCATGCCCCAGACTCGCTTCGTGACCCGGAAGGCGCTGGGCCTTGGGCTCCGGCCGATCGTGGCGATCAACAAAGTCGACCGATCGGACGCCGAGCCCTACCGGGTTCATGATGAGGTGCTTGGCCTCTTCATCGATCTCGAGGCGACCCACGACCAGCTCGAAGCGCCGTTCCTGTACACGTCGAGCCGTCATGGCACGGCGACGACCGTACTCGAGACGCCCGGCGTCAATCTGGAGCCGCTATTCGAGGCGATCGTCCGGCACGTTCCCGCGCCGACCGGCGACCCGGACGGCAAGTTCCAGATGTTGATCTCGACCCTGGATCATTCGCCGTTCCTCGGCCGGCTCGGGATTGGCCGGGTCGAGCGGGGCGTGGTCCGGGTCGGTGATCCGGTGGCCTTGCTGCCTCTGGGCGAGCCTGGGCTCGTCTCGGAGGAGATCATCGAGCGGGCCCGGGTCACGAAGTTGTTCGTGTTCGAGGGGCTGATCCGGCTCGAGGTTACGTCGGCGTCGGCCGGCGACATCGTGGTGGTATCGGGGTTCGACGGAATCGAAATCGGGAAGACGCTTACCGATCCCACGCTGCCGGAACGCCTGGAGGGGATCGCCGTTGAGGAGCCAACCATCTCGGTTGATTTTGCGCTCAACAACTCCCCGTTTTCAGGGCGGGAAGGCAAGTACGTTACCAGTCGCCAGGTGCGGGACCGGCTCTTCAAGGAGCTGGAGCGGAATGTGGCGCTCCGGGTTGAAGAGACCGATTCACCGGACACCCTGGCTGTCAGCGGCCGAGGCGAACTCCATCTCGGGATTCTGATGGAGACCATGCGGCGCGAGGGGTACGAGTTTCAGGTCTCCCGGCCGCGGGTGATCACCCGGGAAGGGCCGAACGGGGAGCGCTACGAGCCGTATGAAGAACTCCTGGTCGACGTTCCCGAGGGTTACATGGGGGCGGTCATGGAAAAGCTGGGCCCCCGCCGCGCCGAACTGACCGAAATGCGGAACCCGGGCCAGGGCACCGTCCGTATGGTGTTCCGGATCCCGGCGCGAGGCCTGTTCGGCTACCGTTCGGAGTTCTTGACCGATACCCGGGGCACTGGGGTGCTGCACCACCGGTTCCTCGACTACGGATCCTGGGCCGGACCGCTCGCCGGGCGGAAGCGCGGGGTACTGGTGGCGGACCGGGAAGGGTCGGCGGTCGGTTTCGCCCTTGCCAACCTGCAGGAACGGGCCCAACTGTTCGTGAAGCCGACTGACGATGTGTACGAAGGCATGGTGGTAGGTGAGAATTCCCGTCCGGAGGACATGGACGTGAATGTGGCCAAGGAGAAGAAGCTCACCAACATGCGGACCACGGCGACGGACGATAACATCATGCTGGAGCCGCCGCGGGAGATCTCGCTGGAATACGCGCTCGAGTACATCGAGGACGACGAGCTGATCGAGGTGACGCCGGAGACGATCCGGCTCCGAAAGCGCGTCCTGTCCCAGACCGAACGAAGAAAAGCCGCCCGGGCAGCCGCCCGAGTTGCCGGCGCCTGATTCGGCGCCAAAATACCCCGTCTCGCGAAAGGTGGGAGTCCCGATGTCGGCCCTGGCGGCGTCGTACGAGGACGTGAAGATGCGTCGACGATTCGATGAAGATGAAGATGAGTTCGACAGCGACTCGTTCCAGTTCGACGATGATGACGACGATGAGTCGGACGACGAGGACGAGGAACTGGATGGTGACCTCGAAGAGGACGAGGACCTCGAAGACGGGTTCGAGATCGTTGACGGCGACGAGGACGAGGTGTAGCTAGGGGTTGTCAGGGATATTTCGGCCGGGCCCCGAGGGTTGCCCCGGGGCCCGTTGGCGACTATCGTAGGCGGCCTTCCCGGAACCATCCGTTCGTGGGTCAAGGGCCTGTAGCTCAGTTGGTTAGAGCGCACGCCTGATAAGCGTGAGGTCGGAAGTTCAACTCTTCCCAGGCCCATTCCATCGAAAGTGTTGCCCCGTTTGAGCGTAGCGGCTTGGGCGGGGTTTACCGTCTCTGGGAAAAGGGCTGGTGTGTCGATTCGTTGTGTCGATTGCTACCCGCCGAAGGCCCGAATCGGCCTCCGTCCGGCCAACGCTTCCCGCATCGTCAACTCGTCCGGACGCTGGTAACACTTGAGCACGGTTTGGGGTTCCTTCCAGCCACCCAGATAGCAAAGATCCTTGAGCGGGGTCTGTTTCAGCTCAGTGGCGAACTTCCGCCGCAAGCTGTGCCAGCCGAGGCCGGGTTCATGGAGGATCTCAGCGAGCTGCTCCAGGCGTTGCCACCAGTCTCGCGTGAGGTGCCGCGAAACCGGCGCGGACGGGTCTTCCGGCGAAGGAAGGATCCAGGCATCCCCGATTGCCCCGGTGGTCTTGCGATACCGACTCAACGCCAGCAGGGCCGGCTCGGGAAGCGGGGTGACGTGTTCGAACCCGATCTTGTCGTTCTCGCCCCGCCACCGAATGGTCCGCTTCTCCATGCCGACATCCGACCAGCGCAGCAGCCGAACTGAGCCGATCCGATGGCCGGTCTCGTGGGTCAGAATCAACGCCAACTCGGCCTGAGGTCCGAGCGTGGTACTCGCGGTGAGCATCGCCTGGTACTGACGCTCCGTTAACATCGGCCGCCGCGGACTAGACTCCACTGGGAAGGGCAGCCCCTTGAACGGGTTCCGTTCGAGGAGATACCCGCCCAGTCCGTCGCCGGCCATGGTGGCCCAGTTGAGCACCGCCGAAATGGTTTTCAGGTTCTGGGCAATGACCCGGTCGCGCACCGGCCGGCCCCGCACCTTCCCTCGGCGGCCATCGCTGCCTAACCGACGCCGGGCAATGAACGCCTCCCAGTCCCGGCGGCTCAGGGTTCGGACCTGCCGACCGCTCCCAAACATCTCAATGAACAGGCTGGCGGCATGCCGATCCATTTGCTGGCTACTTGCTGATTTTCTGGGGGTGACTTCACGCACGTAGTTGTCAAAGAGCGTTTGGAGCGTGAGCTCGGTCGCCGGCGGCGGGTCACCCCGCCGGAGCGCCGCGGCCACTTCCTCGGCTTTCGCCTTGCCGGCCTCGCGGTCGTGGTGCCCGAGGGCGATCCGCGTCCGCTGGCCTCGGTCGTACAGCTCGAGGAACAGGCCCCGGGTCACCGGATGCTCGAAGAGACGCACCCGATTCCTGCCCCGCTCGCCGATGGAATAGCTCCATCGCCGTTTCGCTTGGGTCATCGTCCTACTCCAACGTGGGAGGTGACGACAGCCCGCGCGATCTGCCCGGGTGAGGCAACGAGAAGATCGCCGCGGTTTGGCGAGGGGCGCAAGTTTCCGGCTTTTCGGGGGAGGTCGCCCCGCCGAATCCGGGGGGCGCCGGGCCGACCAGCATTGGGGATGGTTCCGTCTTTGACCAAGCGGCCCAGGTAGTCGGCGGAATACCCTGATTCACTCGCGGCAACGGTGAGGTTGAGCAGGGTGTCCCGATCGGCGCTCAGGGCGGATGCGCAGTCGTGGAGGAGTTCATCGAGCAGCGCGGCGCCGTTCACCAGCGCCCCGCGTTGGCGCATGGCCTTCGCCTCCGCGTGCCATTTGGCAAAGAATGCTGCTGGGGTCACCGGGGTCTCGCTTCCATTCTGGAGGCCGGTGGTGTTCCGTCGGTCTCGCGCTATTGTTTACCACTGACAAACAGCCGTACCGAACAAACAAATCGCTAGGCCCTTCCAACCCAAGGGGCTGAGCGGGATCCGAGGGAGATTTGTGGGTTTCCCAACTGGAGGGACGCTACGAATGGCCATGCGGCATCGCCGGAAGTCGGACCACGCCGACTTGGTGCCGTTGGATGTCGATGCCCTCAGGGCCGCCGTCGCAGAGTCGGGGCTCCGGCACACTGAGATCGCCAAGTTGGCCGGGGTATCGCAGCAGCGAGTGTCTGCGGCCGTCGACGGCAAGCCCGGCCGGAAGGCGCGTCGAGACTTCGTCGACGCCTTGGCGAAGGCCCTGAGGGTCGCCCCCGAACTGCTCCAGGGCCAGCCGGCGGCGCTCGCCCTCGCGCCGGATGTCATGCACGGTTTCGAGTACCGCTACTCGCGCCGGACGGAACTGGCTACCCAGCGGGTATACACCAAGATGCTGGCCGCCACGATGCGGGATCTTGGCATCAAGATCTCCGATCCGCCGGTGGGTGAGCGAGCGATGCTCTGCCGGATGGTCATGCGGCTGCTGCTTGAATGCCTCAAAATCCACGATTGGCGTCGTCGCCTGCTGGTGTGGGACCTCCACACGTCGCCCGACGCCGACACCCTTCGGTGGACGGAGCCTGCACCGCAGCGTGTCCCGCTCGACGCGATCATTGCTGCGTTGCAGGCGCGAGGGCCGATCAGGCCAGCCTCCCGCCGGCAGCGGCCAACGGCCGCCCGAATTGAAGCGCAGCTGAGCGGGGCCGTTCCCGGGTGGATCCCGACCATCGATCCTGACCACGAACGAGCGGTCCTCGGTCTGGTGGGGGCCGTAGAGCACATCTTGGCACCGTGGTTCGCTGGGGAGGCCCAACTCAATTACCGAGCTCTGGCGCAGCTGACCAGCTTGCCAAGGCTGTTCACGGCGAATGCGGCGGTCACCCCGCCGGATCCTCGCTCGGTAGAGCCAAGCCCCGGGGGTTCTCCGGCAGACCCTCGATAACGATCGATCAAACAGGCCGCGCCCCCCGGCGGGGCTGCCGGGTGAGTGGGGGCACCACGGCACCGCCTGGGGAGGCCTTCGGGTTCTTCCGTCGGCCATCCGGGCCGTCTTCGGTCGCAACATCGATCGAAGATCTGGAAGCCTGGCCCCGGGTCGGATGGCGAGCCCGTCTGCCCGAGGCTGCTGCCTCACGAACGGTCGAAAACCGCTCCAGCGGGAAGATCGATGCTACCCCCGCAACGCCGCCCGCCGAGCCTGGCACCCCGCCGGAGCGGCGATCTGCGACGGCATCTGCCGGCGAATCCGCCTAAGTATCCGCCGGGGCATCCGTGGGTATATCCGCCATGAGATCGCCCCGGAAAGGACCAGAGCAACTGCCGGAGTATCTGCGGGAGCATCTCCGCGAGCATCTCCGCCAGCATCTTCCGAGGCATCTTCCGAGGCATCTTCCAAGGCCGGCGGCGGCCCCGCCTCCTCGGGGTCCGGCCCGTCGGGATTTGCCCGCCGCCAGGACTGATCGCCTACCCACCTGGGATCGCGGGCAGCGGTTCGCGACCCGCGGTCACCGTCACGTTCCCGCCCCGACCGAATCGACTGGCGGTGTGTCGCTACAAGCAGGTCGCCACGCCCGTGACCTGCGCGACTTTGGCGGTGAGCAGGGAGAAGTCATTGCTGACGACCAACGCGAAGCGCCCCGGGCCTGTGAGCGGCACGTCGGCGACGACCCGCCGCTCCCGCCCGGACCGGAAGGCGGGCTCCCAATACACCCCCGTCCGCTTCGACTCCCAAGTGAGATAGTTGTAGTCGTCCAGCACCATCGTGACGAGGTCCAGCTGGCCGAGTTGGTTTCCGAGCCCCCATGAAATATGTGTTCGTCAAGTATCAGACCAGCCACCGCCTTTCAACCAACGAAGCGAACGACCTGGTCGACCGAAATCGTGGCATGCGGCCGATTATTGCTTGCCCCGTTCTTGGACGCCCCACCGTCCGTCTGCGAACGTAATGATCTCAATGCCACTGTGAACCAGGAGCCACTGCTCCGAATCTCCTGGGCAGCTGGCGTCCAAGGACAAGCGAAGGCGCCGCCCGTGGTCAAAGCGCAGTTCCAGCTCAAGCGACTCCTCACCGAAGGAGACCTCTCTCACCTTATGCCCGACAAGGGACGGAAGCTGTTGGAGGAGGACGTCGTCTCCATTGTCACGGCTCGAGACTGACACTCCGGGGTCCGCGGATAACGTTCGATCGCAGTCCAGCAGGTAGAGCACCCACTCCCCCTCGTCGCGATGCACAGTCGTTTCCCGAACCGTCGGCTTTGGCTGCATGAGGCCGAAGTGGAGATGGCCAGTACGACCGTAGCTCTTCCGCCACGCAACGCACTCCCTCCCGAGCAACGACTCAGACAGCCGGGCAAAGATTGCTCGGTCCCCGGGAACACCCGGGCTCGGTGTCCTGAAAGCACTCATGGCGAGCCCCCTAAGAATCTCTTCGCCAATTTGATAAGCTCACCGAAAGTGAAGTCGCCCTTCGCGTTTTTTGAACCGAACTCACCGGCCGCTTTGAGCTGCTCCACAAAGTCACCAAAGTCAAGGCGGTTACCGCGCGTGTTCGCGGCCTTTCCGCCGGCTCCTCGCAACGCATCGCCGAGCTGCCCCTGCTCGCCTTTCAGAAATAACTTGCCGAACTGGATACCAGCCTCAACCGCCGTCCCAACAAATGCGCCTGCCTTTGCACCCACGGCGGCCCCCTCGATCGCTCCAGCAGCAGCACAAGGTACCGCTCCGACAACGGTCGCAAGACACGCGCCGCCACCCCCAAGGCCACCGACCCCACCTCCAGCGACAGCTCCGGCCGCTGTGATGAATCCTGCTATTACTCCTGGCCCACAGGTAAGGAGGTTGAAGTCGTCAGGGGGGCAGAGCCCAAACGGATCCGAGAAGTTGACCGGATCCCCGTTGGCAAACCCGTACAGATTGAGCCCGCCGGCGAGGCCAATCGGATCTTCTTGGGTAAACCGTTGGGTCTGCT
>JANXXJ010000282.1 GCA_025350665.1 Gemmatimonadota bacterium
CCCCCGCAACGAGCCCCACGTACCCAGACCCGATGACCGTGACGCGCATGGTGCTACTGCTTCTTCAGGGCGTTGCGGGTATCGACGACCGCCTTGGCCTCCCGGCGAATCAGATCGTAGTCGATCTTGGTGTGGTCGGTCACGATCACCACGCAATCGTACAGGGCGAGACTCTCGCGGGTCAACGGCACCGACACGGCCCGATGCCCATCCTCGTTGTACGAGGGGACGTAGGGATCGTGATAGCTGACCTTGGCGCCCCGGCCTTCAAGCAACCGGATGATGTCGAGCGCGGGACTCTCCCGGATATCCTCGATGTCACGTTTGTAGGCCACGCCGAGAACCAGAATGGAGGCTCCCTTCATCGCCTTGCCGGCGTCGTTCAGCACTTCGGCCGTCTTCCGCACCCAGAACAACGGCATCTCGGTATTCAGTTCGCCGGCCAGATCAATGAACCGGGTCTTGTAGTTGAGGCCCCGCATCTTCCAGGCGAGGTAGTGGGGATCGATCGGGATGCAGTGTCCGCCAAGGCCTGGCCCCGGCAGGAATTTCATGAACCCGAACGGCTTGGTGGCGGCGGCCTCGATGACCTCCCAGACGTCCACGCCGAGCTTGTCACACACGATCGCCATCTCGTTGACAAGCCCGATGTTCACGCTCCGGAAGGTATTCTCCAGCAGCTTCACCAACTCGGCGGCTTCGGTCGTGCTGACTTCGACCAGCGTGTCGATGGCGGGCCGATAGAGCGCCGCCACGACGCGACGGCAATCGTCGGTGATCCCGCCGACCACCTTGGGGGTGTTCTTGGTCTTGTAGACCGGGTTCCCCGGATCGACCCGCTCCGGACTGAAGGCCAGGAAGAAGTCCTTGCCGGCCTTGAGGCCGGTCGCCTCGAGGGCCGGCAGCATGATTTCGCGGGTGGTGCCGGGATAGGTGGTGCTTTCGAGGATGATCGCCTGCCCGGGGCGCAGGACCTTCTTGACGGTTTCCGTCGCCGCCACGATGTAGCTGACGTCAGGATCCTTGAACTTGGAGAGCGGCGTCGGGACGCAGATCGAGATGGCGTCACACCCGGCCAGCTTGGCACCATCGGTCGTCGCCGTGAACAGCCCCTTGCTCCGGACCGCGTTGAGCTGGGCCGCGGACACGTCCTTCACATGCGATGTCCCGGCGTTCAGTCCGTCGACGACCCGTTGGGTCACATCGAACCCGAGCACCCGGAATCCGGCATTGGCCAACTCGACCGCCAGCGGCAGCCCCACGTACCCCAAACCGATGATACCGAAGAGCGCGTCCCGGTTCTCGGCTTTCTTGATCAGTTCGTCCGCAAGCGATCCCATCAGTCAACCCTCCACAGTAACCGGCCCGCCTCCGGTCGCCATCGACCGGGACGCAGCCTCCAGAACACGGACGACGCGTACGCCGTCCCAGGCATCAGCTCGCGTCGGTGCTTCACCGCGCGCGACCTTGACGAAATGTCCAAGCTCGAGCCCCAGGGGCTCGGCGTTGTTCACCTTCGGAATCCAGATATCGCCCTCCCGCACCGCCAGGCTCTCGCCGTATGAGCCGTACTCCGGAGGCCGATCAACACCCTTGTCGTAGATCCGCAGTTTTTCCCGCGGCGCCATGTCGTCGAACACGGCCATTTGTTTCGACCCGACCACGGTGAGGCGCCGTTCCTTGTGCGGGTCCAGCCAGGACATCTGGGCGTGGGCGATCACCCCGGACGCGAACTGCATGGTGAGAAAGACGACGTCCTCGATTCCGCGCTGCAGGTACGAATGGCCCTGGGCCGAGACGCGAGCAGGTGCCTCACCCATCAGGTACAGCGCCACGGAAATGTCATGGGGCCCGAAGCTCCACAGGGCATTCTCATCCGGCCGGATCTGGCCCAGATTGACCCGCTGGGAATAGAGGTAGTACACCTCCCCAAGCGTCCCCTCCCGAATCATCGTCTTGAGCCGGTCCACCACCGGATGGAACTCAAGCAAATGGCCGACCAGCGCCGGCACCTTGAGCCGGTCGCTTTCCTCAGCCAGTTCGACGGCCTCCCGTACAGTCAGGGCGTAAGGCTTTTCGACCAGGACCGGTTTTCCTGCCCGAACGGCCGCGAGCCCCAATGCCGCGTGGGCCCGGGCGGTCGAGGCCACCACCACCGCGTCCACCCGCTCCAGCAAGGCTTGGACCGAATCCGTGACCAGAACACCGGGATAGGTCCGGGCCGTCTTCTCCCGGACCGAGGCCGACAGGTCGCACACGGCGGTCAGCTCGACATCCGGCATCGAGGCCAGCGTCCGGACGTGGTTGCGGCCCCACGTTCCGGCCCCGATGACCCCGACCCGAAGGCGGCTCATCCGAAGAAGCCCTTGACCGCCCCGATCACCCGGTCCACTGACGCATCGGTCAGTTCCGGATAGACCGGCAGGGAAAGGACGTCCCGCATGGCCTCCTCCGTCTTCGGCAACGATCCGATCCGGTACCCCAACTCGGCAAAGCAGGGCTGGAGGTGAAGGCCGATTGGATAGTAGACGGCGCAACCGATGCCGGCCGCCTTGAGATGGGCCATCAGCTCGTCGCGCCGCGGCACCCGAATCGTGTACTGGTGAAAAATGTGCTCGTTCCCCGCGTCCGTGACCGGCGGCCGAATGTCGGCATGGCCGCGAAACGCCTCGGTATACCGTGCCGCGCGGGCCCGCCGGGCACTGCTCCAGGTGGCCAGATGGGGGAACTTGGCCAGCAGGATGGCCGCCTGGATGGTGTCGAGCCGGCTGTTGGTGCCGACTTCCTCGTGATGATACTGCTTGGCGCCCCCGTGAACCCGCAGCTTCTTGAGACGCTCCGCGAGCGCATCCTGCTGCGTCACGATCAGGCCACCGTCTCCATAGCCGCCGAGGTTCTTGCTCGGGAAAAACGAAAAGGTGCCGACCCAGCCCAACTCGCCGGCGGCTCGCCAGGTACCGTCGATTTGCCGGCGGGCCCCGATCGACTGGGCGCCGTCCTCGATCACCGGAATGCCCCGCTTGGCCGCGATCGCAAGAATTCGCTCCATGGCCGCCATCTGCCCGAACAGATGCACGATGACAATGGCCCGGGTCCGGGGCGTGATCGCAGCCTCGATCGCGGCTGGATCGGCGCAATAGGTCGCGGGGTCGATGTCGACAAATACCGGCGTGCCACCGGCGTTGTGAATCGTCCCGGCCGTCGCAAAGAATGTGAAGCTCGGCGCGATTACCTCATCGCCCGGCTTGAGGCCGAGGGTCTTGAGCGGAAGCAGAATCGCATCGGTGCCGCTGGCACAGCCGATCCCGTGTCTGGCATGGGAGAGTTCCGCCACCTTGGCCTCGAGCTCCGCGATCTCGCGACCCATGATGAACTCCTGCCGCTCGACCACTGAGGCGATCGCGCGGTTGACTTCATCCTTGATGGTGGCGTATTGGGCCTTGAGGTCGAGCAGAGGAATGGTCACGACGGTCCGTCCTTGACGTGGTTCAGCCGCAAATGGCTGCAGCCCGAATCCCCGGCCCCGGACCTCGGTTGAGCCCTGCTGCACGGGAATCGCAAGTTACGACAGGCCAGCAACTTAGACACCATCACCCCGCCGAGTCAACCGGGCCCAGACGGCCGTCACGTTCCTGGTACGACGACCCGCATGATGAACAGGTGGCCCGACCGGACGCCAGCGTGAGCCGGATCCCGCACTGGCAGATCCATCCGATCCGGCGAGCCGGCACGCCGACCATCAACGCGTAGGGCAACACCTCGCCCCGGACCACCGCTCCCGACCCGATGAAGGCATACTCGCCGATCTCGTGACCGCAGATGATCGTGGCGTTGGCGCCGATGCTCGCGCCGCGCCGGACCACGGTCCGCTGATACTCGTTCTTCCGCGACACATGGCTCCGCGGATTCAGAACGTTGG
>JANXXJ010000318.1 GCA_025350665.1 Gemmatimonadota bacterium
CGTGCCGGTTCGCCGCCCTCCTGCTCGTCCTCGCCAGTTCGTCCGCCGCGGCCCAAGCGCCGTGGAAGGCGAGCTATTTCCCCTATGTGATCGGGAACCCGGCCGACGGCGCGATGCTGGTAGCTCGGGTGCAGTGGACCCAGAACGCGCCCTATTTCCTGTCCCGGAGCGACGCGGCCGACGTGGTGAACCCTGTCAGTTTCGCGGGCACCGTGTCGGTCGAGGCCGGTTATGGAACATTGGGCAGCCGCTTCGGCCGGGTGGAGTTCCGCGGGCCCGGCCTGGTGAAGGGCTGGCGGTTCCGCGCGGTCGCCGGCGCCGAGCGAAGGGCCA
Source organism: Gemmatimonadota bacterium (assembly GCA_025350665.1). Lineage (GTDB taxonomy): Bacteria > Gemmatimonadota > Gemmatimonadetes > Gemmatimonadales > GWC2-71-9 > SHZU01. The sequence continues at coordinate 334 of JANXXJ010000318.1, forward strand.
AGTTCGGCTACTACGGCCTGGGCGGCGACATTCTGCAGGCGGACGGCTCCGTCGATCCTAACGGCGACGGCTACCGGGTCCAGCGCAATCGCTATCTCATCGGCGGCGAGGCCACGAAGACCATTTCGGGTCCGTTCCGCTTTGCCCTGTCCGCCACCCTCGATCGCACCGAATTCGATCAGCGCTCGGGCCAGACCCTGTTCCGGGCCGAGCATCCCGGCAACTGGCATGGCACCGATCTCGTGGTACGGCCGGCGCTGGTGCTCGATACCCGCGACCGGGAAGCCACGCCGTCCAAGGGCGTGCTCCTCGAAGCCGGCGCCGGGTTCGGTACCGGCCGCGAGACGATCACCACCGCCGACACCAAGGGCCTCTACGGCTTCGGCTATTTCAACTTCCGGGGTTACGTCTCACCGCGCGAAGGCACCGTGATGGCGGTGCGGGCGCTGGTCCGGACCATGGAGGACGCCGCACCCTTGAGCGCCCGCTACACCGTGCCGGGCTGGGAACGGGAGTCGGGGCTCGCCGGCTGGGACGGTCATCGGAGCTTCGTCGAAGGTGCGCTGGCCGGCACCGATTTCGAGTTGGCCACCTTCGAAGTGCGTCACGACCTGCTCAACGCGGGCGACCTGGGCGCGGTGACGCTGGTGGCCTTCGCGGACTACGCTCACGTGTCGGATAACCTGGCCCACTTCCGTAACGAGGCCGGTTTCTGGGGCGGCGGCGGGGGTGTGGCGCTCCGGGTTCTCCGCTCGGCGCACCTCTCGATGAATTTTGCCGGCGGGAAGTACGGCTTCAACTTCTCGATGGGAACCAACTGGAGCTTCTAGCCGTCACGGCGTCCGGCACATTAGACGCCTTCCGGCACCGCAATCCCGACGGCTTTGAAGAGTTCCCTGAGCGTGGTGACCCCCTTGTCCCGCGCATACCACCGCCGGATCTCGGCGTAGCGCGCCGCCTTCTCCATCGCCTTGTTCGCCATCACCCAGGCCTGGAGTTCCGACGGCCGCGGGCCCCAGTGACCCAGTTCGTGGAAATCGCTATCGAGCCCGATCACGATCGGGATCGACCGCGACCCGTTGGTGAGATACTGATCCATCACCGCGGGATAGAGATCCCTCGGAAGGATTCGCATCGCGAGCCCCGGGACGGCTTCGGCCAGCCGGGCCACCACCGGGATCAGATTGGCCGCGTCGCCACACCAGTCCTCGGTGATCACCAGGAACTTGAGTCCCGGTACCTTCGCCGCCGCGGCCACTGCCCATTCCGGCAGGGTCACGTTCCGGTAGACCCCTTCCCACAGGGGCCGCAGTTCCATGTCGGGAGCGAAAAAGGCGCTCCACGGGAGCGCCTCCTGCCATAAGGTCCTGAAATCGGGAGCCATCAGTGGCCTGCGTTCCTTCGAAAGGAGCACGGCAACCCCTCCGCCGCTGTCCGAACATAACCGAACACGGCTAGATTCGGCCCCTCATGACGACGCCCGCGCCGACACCTCGCCGGAAGGATGCCATCGCGACCCGCGAGCGATTGATGCGGGCCGCCCTGGAACTGTTCACCACCGAAGGGTACCGCGCCACCACCACCCAGGACATCGCCGGCCGAGCCCGGATCGCCGAGGCGACCATCTACCGGCACTTCGCCGGCAAGGAAGCGCTGTTCAACGAGGTTTACCGCGACGCCCTTCGGTCCGGCCTCGCCGCGTTCCGCCCCCTCGAAGGCGAACGCCCACCCCCCGCCCGCGAACGCCTG
>JANXXJ010000324.1 GCA_025350665.1 Gemmatimonadota bacterium
CCCGCGCCTCGAGCCGGGCGCCCTGCACCGAGGCCACCGAGTACACCACCAACGAGGACAGCAGTGCGCCGGCGAACGCGGCGACCGGGACCCCGACCAGGCCGCCCAGGCCGAACGCGATCGCGCTGACCGCGCCGAGCCCGGCCCCGCCCGAGATTCCGAGCAGGTACGGCTCGGCCAGCGGATTGCGCACCAACGCCTGGAGCGCGGCTCCCGAAACCCCGAGTGCTCCGCCCACCAGGAACGCGAGCACAATTCTCGGGATCCTCAGATCCCAGATAATTTGGCCAGCCCCGGATGCCGGATGACGAATGCCCTCGAAGACGGCGCCAATCGGCATCGGCACGGCGCCAATCGCGACGCCGGTCACCATGGCTCCGCAGGCCAGGACAAGCAGCAGGCTGAATTTCAACGGCGCGAACTCGCGTCGATCGCGGCCCGGAGGGCCGACACCGCCGCGGCGATGCGGGGGCCCGGCCGGTTGAACATCGACCCGGAGACCCGGACGAACCGGCGGGATCGCACGGCCGGCACCACCTGCCATTCCGGACGGCGGGCAAACGCGGGCTCCTCGTCGCCCACGGCCAGGATCAAGTCGGGATTGCGCGCGACGACCGCCTCGATCGAGACGACGAACGAGGGCCGCGCCTGATCGCCGAAGAGATTCCGGGCGCCGGCACGGCGGATGATTTCGTCCAGGAAGCTGCCCCCGCCAATCGCGATGGGCGGATCGTTCCACGCGAGCGCCAGCACCGTTGGCCCGGTACCCACTGGCGCCGAGGCCGCCGTGAGCCCGGCGGTGACGGCGGCCACCAGACTGTCCCCCGCCTCCGGCCGGCCAATCGCCCTGGCGACGAGCCTGGCATCCCGGTCAAAATCCGCCTGCCGGTCAATGGCGATTTCGAGCACGGCGATGCCGAGACTGCGGAGCCGCTCAGCCGCCTGCGCGTTGCTGGGTGACCGGTACAACAGAACCAGATCCGGCCTGGCGGCCAGCACGGCCTCGATGTTCGGCGCCAGCCCGTCACCCACCGACGGCACCGCCAGCGCCTGGGCCGGGTAGTCACACCATTGGGTTCGGCCCACCAGCCGCGCGCCGCCGCCTAACGCGAACAGCAGCTCGGTGCTCGCGGGCATCAGGGACACGACCCGGCCGGCCGGGCGCGCGAACGCCGTGGCGACTCCGGCGTCGTCGGTCAGAGTGAACGAGGTTGGGGCGGGCCGGGGCACGGCGCAGGCCATGCCAAGTATGAGGGCCAGCAGCGAGCAACGAGTCACCATGCCCTCCCCCGAGGCCTGGTTTCGGTGATTGACGGCAGAGGTCTCCTGGCTTCGGGTCACTCGCTCGCCTTCCCGGGATTCCCAGTGGCGTCGTGAGCGAGTTGGACTTCACCCGTTACAGTGGCGGGGCCGCGCCGGATTCACACCGGCTTCCGAGATCTGCGATCAGCAATCCTGTGAGCGGCGCAAGTTAGGACGGGGCCCCCGGAGACGGCAAGAGCGTCAGTGGGGCCGCGTCGGCGCCGGCGGCCGTCGCATCCGATACCACGCGGCGCCCGCAAGACCCACCCCCATCAGGGCGACGAGGGTGGGCAGAACGTAGCCCGGCAGATCCGGGGCTCCGGGCAGAACCACCGTGACCATGGCCGGCGGTGGGCCGGCCGACACGTACCGGGTGAATCGGCGGCCTTCAAACAGCTGCGAGTCGCGAGCGATCCACCCAGGGCCCTCGACCCGGGCTCCGCGCTCTTCGAGGAACACATCGACCGAGTCGATTCCGGCGACCGGCAGCATGAAACGCCGGGCCGACCCCGGGATCTCGTACTGAACAAGGACTTCCTTGGGCCCCGGCGAAATCGGCGCCAGCACGAAGATGCTGTCGGCGCGGAAGTCGACGGCCTCGGGCGAGATCTGCGAAAGCCGGGCATCCCCCACGACAGGATTGCGTGCCTCCCGCGGCATGGCGGCCCCCCAGCTCGGCCGGGTGGAATCGCGTCCGACCCGGGTGATGGCGCCGCGATTGTCGATCACCAGCCAGTCGATGATCGTCCGCGCCCCGACGGCATCGGCGCTTCCCACGACGAGGGTCCGGCTCTTCGTCGCGACCGGCGCGGCGGACGAGGTGTCGTAGACCACGAGCCGAAGGGCCGTGTCGGGCCGGGCCGGGCGAGCGGCAATCGGCGGCGAGAAATACTCGATCCCCGCATATCGGGCACTCACCAGGTAGCTCGCAGTGGAGTCGAAAGCGTATTGGAACACGAATCGCCCGGCGGCGTCCGTGACCGTGGTGTCGACCGGTCCCTGCGCCAGGCGACCTACGCGGTGGAGCACCACTCGCACGCCGGCGACCGTGGCCGCGGCGTCCTCACGGTTGAGGACGTGGCCGACCACCCGCGCCGGCGGCGGGGCGAACGCCAGCGCGGCGGCCAGCACGGCGAGGTTCACGGGTGGAAGCGCCCCAGGTCTTCGGGATCGAGCCGGGCCAGGAACCGACGCAGCGCGTCGGGGTCACCACCCTCCGGCTGCGGCCCTTCGTCTGCTGGTCCGCCGCCATTGATCAGATCTTCGGCCACGAAGATCGGCGCGCCGGCGCGGAGGGCGAGGGCGATGCTGTCTGACGGCCGGGCGTCGATTTCGAAATGGCGATCGGCGCGGCGGACGAGCAGTTCGGCCATATAGGTATTGGTCTTGAGGACGACGATGGAAGCGCGTTCGAGGGTGGCGCCGAGGCCGGTCAGGATCTGCGCCAGCAAGTCGTGGGTCATCGGCCGCTCGGGCTTTTCGCCGCGGAGCTCGAGCGCGATGGCATTGGCCTCGGGGGCGCCGATCCAGATCTGCAGGGTGCGCTCGCCGGCGGCCTCTTTGAGAATCACCACCGGCGTGTTGGTGGCCCGGTCGAGCCCGACGTGGGCCACCGCCATCCGTACCATGGCTGTTACAGTTTGGCCGCCGACAGCAGGTCGCGGACCTTGTTGGTCTCTTCCCACGGGAAGAGATCCACCTTCTTGCCCTCGACCCGGACCGTCGCCGGCCGGCGCCCGAAGTGGCCGTACGCCGCGGTCGGGCGGTAGATCGGCCGCCGCAGCTTGAGGGCCGCGATGATGCCCGCCGGCGTGAGGTCGAATACCTCGGCCACGATCCGCTCGAGGCGATCGTCGGACACGATGCCGGTCCCGAACGTCTGCACCATGATCGACACCGGCTGCGCCACACCGATGGCGTAGGCCACCTGCACCTCGCAGCGGGTGGCGAGCTTCGCCTCGACGATGTTCTTCGCGACCCAGCGGACCGCATAGGCCGCCGACCGGTCGACCTTCGACGGATCTTTCCCGCTACAGGCACCTCCGCCGTGCCGCGCCATGCCGCCGTAGGTGTCGACGATGATCTTGCGGCCGGTCAGGCCGGCATCCCCGTGCGGCCCGCCCACCACAAATCGGCCGGTCGGATTGATCAGGAACTTGACCCGGCGGCCATCGAACCCGGCCTTCTCGAGCACGGGGCGGATCACCTCGTGAATGATCGTGTCGCGAATGGTGTTCTGCGACAGCACTCGTTTGCCGATCGTCTCAGCGTGCTGGGTTGAAACGACCACCGTCTTGACGGCGATCGGCCGATCGCCTTCGTACTCGACTGACACCTGGCTCTTGCCATCCGGGCGGAGCCAGTCGATCGCCGAGTGGCCGTCCTTGCCCTTGCGTACAGCGGCCAGCCGCTCGGCGATGCGATGGGCCAGCGTGATCGGGAGCGGCATCCGTTCCCGGGTCTCCCGGGTGGCGTAGCCGAACATCATCCCCTGGTCGCCGGCGCCCTGCTCCTTCGCCTTCGACGAGTCGACTCCCTGGGCGATATCCGGCGACTGGCGATCGATCGACGTCAGCACCGCACAGGTCCGCGAATCGAAACCGTACGAGGCGTCGGTGTAGCCGATCTGCGCGATGGTGTCGCGCACGATGTCGGGAATGTGCACGTAGGTCTTGGTGCTGATTTCGCCGGCGACCACCGCCATGCCGGTCGTCACCATCGTCTCGCAGGCGACCCGGGCCGAGGCATCCTTCGCGAGGATGGCATCGAGGACGGCATCGGAGATCTGGTCGGCAACCTTGTCGGGGTGCCCTTCGGTGACGGATTCAGAGGTGAAGACGTGGCGTTTGGCGCGGGCCATAGGGTCGGCGATCCAGTTGAAGTAATGAGCAACGGAACCTAGCGGGTGGGCGGAGCCCGGGGCAACGGCTATGGTCCAAGAAGTCGTTTGTCTACATGACCTTGCGCGGCCTGCCTCAGGATCGCCGCCACTGCCTCCGGCGAATCAGCCTCGAGCGCCTTGGCGGCCGCCGCCCGGCACACCGAGGCCGGGACCTGGCGCACCAGCCATTTCACCATCGGCAGGGTCGGTGGTGCCACGCTGAGGGTGTCGTAACCCATGCCGATCAGCATCAGCGCGCTCAGTGGATCGGAGGCCATCTCGCCACACACGCTCACCGGAATTCCGGCCCTGGTCGCCGCCTGGCGAACGGCCACCAACTGCCTGAGAACCGCCGGATCGAGCGGCGTGAACCGGCCGGCGAGCTGGGCACTGCCACGATCGACGGCCAGCGTATACTGAGTCAGGTCGTTGGTCCCGACGCTGAAGAACGCCGCGACCCGCGCCAGACGATCCGCCATCACCACGGACGCCGGCGTCTCGACCATCACGCCGATCTCGAGCGTCTCCGCCGCGCGGATCCCGGCCGCCTTGAGCTTGGCCGCCTCTTCTTCGACCAGCGCTTTTGACGCCGTGACCTCGTCCACCCGGGTGATCAACGGCAGCATCACCCGGATCTTCCGCTCGGCCGCGATCCGGAGCATCGCCCGGATCTGGGGCCGGAAGATTTCCGGATGATCGAGGCAGACTCGAATCGAACGCCAGCCCAGGAACGGGTTGGCCTCGGTCGGCGCCTCGAACGCCGCCGGGAACTTGTCCCCCCCAAGGTCGTACGTCCGGATGACCACGACGTGATTGGGAAACGCGGCGCCGACCCGCCGGAAGTATTCGAGCTGCTCGTCCTCCGTCGGCAGATTCGCCCGGCCCGTGACGAGAAACTCCGTACGCAGGAGTCCCACGCCCTGCGCGCCGTGACGAACCGCCAGTTCGATCTCATCGGGAAGATCGACGTTCCCCATCAGCGTAATCGCCTCGCCGTCGGGTGTTACCGCCGGGCTCATGCTTGCGCCCTCGAGTTCGAGATCGAGCTTGTGGCGCCGCGTGGCCTGCGCTTTCGCAACCTCGAGCTCCTCGGGGGTCGGATCCATCCGGATCGTCCCGGTCTGGCCGTCGATCAGAATCAACGATCCGGACTTGATTCGATCCAGCGCGCCCACCGCCCCCATGACCGCCGGAATGCCAAGGGAATGGGCCAGAATCGCCGCGTGGGACGTCCGGGTTCCTTCCTCGCTGACCAGGCCGAGGAGCTGGTCCCGATCGAGCTGAACCGTCAGGCCGGGCGACAATTCGTGGGCGACAACGATCACGTGATCGTGCTCTCGCAGGGCCGCGAGTTCGTCGTCGGACCGGCCCATCAGGTGGCGCAGCACGCGGATCTGGGTTGCCGACAGATCGGCCAGCCGTTCCCGCATTCTGAGATTGCTGGTACCCTGGAAGGCGACCCGGAGTTCGAGTGCCTTGAACTCGAACGCCGTCTCCGCGCTGAGGTTGTTCTTCCGGATCAGGTGCTCGACGCTCGCAAGGAAATCGGGGTCCTGAACCATCATGATCTGGGCCTCGAAGATCCTCGACTCTTCCAGGCCGGCCCGATGAAGAACCCGTTCGCGGAGCATGTTCAGGTATTCCGCCACCGCCCCGACCGCCTCGTGGAGGCGACGCACTTCGCCTTCGACCTCGGCCGGTCCCACCGACCGGTCGGGCACTTCGGGGAACCGCCATTCAAGCACCACCGCCGGGGCGAGGGCGATCCCCGGCGAAACCCCGACACCACGCAATAACCGGCCAGTCATCATGCCTCGCCGAACCCGTCCGCGACCAACGCCGCCAGCGCGTCGACCGCCGCATGCTCGTCCGCCCCGTCCGCCCGCAACGTCAGGGTGCTGCCGCACTCGGCTGCGAGCATCATGACGCCCATGATGCTCTTCCCGTTCACGGGCGCTCCGTCCGTGACCACCTCGATGTGACAGGTGTACGTGGTCGCGATCTTGACGAACTGCGCGGCCGGCCGGGCATGCATCCCCAGCGGATTGACGATCCGCACCTGACGTTCAGTCACGTCACACGCTCCAATGCCAGAGGACAACCGCCGCCATCGCCACGAGCGTGACCTGGCGGGCCGTGGGCACTCGGAAGCGTACCAGCGCCGCGACGATGCCCAGAGCCGTGCCGAACCCGAACGCGGCCTGGCCCGCGGTTCCCGGGTCGTCCCCGGCGAGCCACCGGCCGGCAAGCGGTACCGCCACTCCGACCAGCGTACCGGCGAGCAGGCCGACCCGACGAACCAGGTCGGTGAGCCGCGACGCCTTGAGCGCGGTTGCCACGCTCAGGCCGGCGGCAAGGCCAAGGCGGGTCCCCCAGACCGTCACGTACAGCCGAATCGCCAGGTAGGCCGCCACGCCGGCGGCGACCGCCGGCAAGCCGGCTCCGAACACGACGGCGACCACCATCGCGGCCGCCACCGCCGGGAGGACGCCGATCCAGAACAGCTGGTCGCCCAGCGACCCCAACGGTCCGGCGAGTGCGGTCTTGAGGCGCTGGATCGTGACCGGCGGAACGCCATCGATTTCGGCCCGGGTCGCGGCCCCCACCGCGACGCCATCGAGATACGGATGAGCGTTGAAATACTCGGTGGCCCGGGCGATGGCCGCAGCACGGCGAACCGGGTCCTCGAGGCGCCCGAGCAGCGGCAGGCTCGCGAATCCGATGCCGACGCCCTGCATCCGCTCGTAGGTCCACGAAGCCTGCACGACCAGGAGCCGAAGCACGGTCCGCGTCACGTCGGTGTTCATCGGCCGGCCGCCAGGAGAACCCCCGCCACGAGTCCCGCCATGGCGTAGCGCCACCGGGCCCCGGACCGGCCGCTCGACATCGCGCCGTGCGCTACCGACCATGCCGCCCCGCCTAACGCCACCACAGTGAGGTCGCGGGCAAGCGGTGGCTCGGGCACCAGGCCCAGCCACCGAGCCGCCAGGCCCACGAGCACCGCCGCCGCCCCGACGGTGACGCTCCGGATGAGGTCGAAGCCGAGGCACTGGAGGTGAACCGCGGTGACGGCCGCCGCGTCACCGGCGGCGAGCCCGGGCCCGTGGGCCCGGACCACCCGGGCGTTGAGCCGCCGGGTCAGCGGCATGGTGGCGCCCGCGGCCATCGCGAGTCCGAGCCCCAGCACGGTGGCCACACCGAGGGACAGCGACCAGTCGGTCGCCGCCCCGAACACCACGGCGCCCACCGTGGCCGCCCCGAAGTCCGGATACCGGGAACTCCCGACCGGGACGACGTCGAGCGCGAACAGCTCGAGGATCATGCCGATCCGGAGCCCGGCTTCGGTATCCCCCAGCAGCCAGCCGGCCCCGGCGCCCGCCACCAGGGGCCGGGAAAAAAGCCCCTGGAGCAAGCTGACCAGATCGAGCCCGGCCAGCGTCCCCCAGAGCACCAGCGCCGCGATCGTTCCCAGGGTGATGGTCATCGGGACAGCGTCCCGAGGTCGATCGGCGCGGCGGTTGGAAGATCCTGCGCCGTAATCCGCACACCGGCGGCGGCCAGTTCACGAAGGTCCCCCAACTCGGCCGGGGTCAGGTACACATACCGGAGGTACTCACGCCGGGCTGGTCCGTCGTGAATCCCGCCCAGGTTGATCGCACGGATCTTAGGCGTCTCGCGCGCCAGGTGGACCATCCCCTGGACCGTGCCGGTCAGCACGAGAACTCGCTCCGCTGAATCCGCCAGCTCGCCCACCCGAACGGCGGCGGTGTCCGCCGCCAGGAACTCGACCTCGATCCCGGCCGGAACCGCCATCCGGTACAGCTCCTGCTCGAACGGGCTCCCCGCCACCTCGCTGTCCACCAGCACGATCCGCCCGATCTCGAGCGGTCGGCCCCACCCGATGACGACCTGACCGTGAACCAGGCGATCGTCGATCCGGGCGGCGATGATGCTCACGGGCGCACTCCGATCGCCCGGGTGGCGGTCTCTACGGCCCGGGCCGCCGCTTCGGCGGCCGTCATGTCGCGATGAAACAGGAAATCGAGCAGCATGGCAAGATTGACGCCCGTCACGACCGCCGCGCCCGGCATCGGCGATACTCGGCGCATCGCGGCGAACAGACAGGACCCGCTCGGCATGTCCACGAACACCACTGTCGGCCGATCACCGACCGCCGTCACGATCCGGTCCTCGAGCTGGCCGCGGTCGCAGCCACTGTTGGACACCGCTGTCAGCACGCCCCGGATGCCGCTGATCTCCTCGGCCGCGCCGATCAAAGATCCCGCCACATCGCCGTGACAGACCACGACACCGTGCAGTGGCCCGGTCACTCGTAGTCCTCCTCCAGGTATTCCCGGAGCCCGCGCTTCTCCTTCATCTTGCGAATCAGCCGGTCGTTGAAGGCCGCCGCGCTGTCCACGCCGCTGACCCGGAGCAGGTGGTTCATGGCGACGACTTCGGAAATCACCGTGAGATTCTTCCCGGGATTGAGGGGCACCACCATCTTCGGCACTTTGACGTCGAGGATGGTGATTTCCTGGCGAGTCAGGCCCGTGCGCTCGGGGTCCTGCGTTTCATTCCATTCACCGAGGTGGACGACGACCTCGATCCGCTTCTGCTGACGCACCGCCCGAATCCCGAACAACGCCGGGATGTCAATCAGCCCGACCCCGCGGATCTCCATATGGTGGCCGGCGAGCTCATGTCCGTGCCCGATCAGGATGCCGTTCCCTCGCCGGGTGGCGATGACGACGTCGTCGGCCACCAGCCGGTGCCCGCGCTCGACTAGGTCGAGCACACATTCACTCTTGCCGATGCCGCTCCGCCCCGTGAACAGCAGCCCCACGCCGTACACGTCGGCGAGGGACCCATGCAGCGTGGTTCGGGGGGCGTACGCCGATTCGAGCAGGGGTTTGATTTGGCGGTAGAACTCCGCCGTCTTGAGCCGGGTCCGGAGCACCGGGATTCCCCGTTCCCGGGCCACGGTCAGCAACGGCTCCGGCGGACTCTGCCCCTTGGTGATGAACACGCAAGGAAGGTCGAAGCTGAGAAAGGTGATGAGCGACGCCCGCCGGGCCTCGTCCGTCAACGACCCGAGGTAGCTGATCTCGGTTTCACCCAGGACGTGCAAACGATCGGGAACGAAACGGCCGGTGTAGCCCGCGAGGACCAGGCCGGGGCTCGAGATGTCGGTGTCCGGCAGCGTCCGGTCGAGGCCGGTTTCGCCCGTGAGCGACTCCAGTTCGAGCGGGTTGCCCCGTCGGGCGAGTAGATCCCGGGCCCGGAGCGTCACGAGAGGTCGCCCGCTTCGCGCCGACCGCGCCGCGCCTGGGTAACGGCGCGTTCGAGCTGCTTGCGGAGCTTCTCTTCCGCGCGGTCGAGCGCGGTTCGGTGATCCACAGCGGTTCCGTGGGCGACCAGAACCTGCCCGCCCCGAACGTGAAGCCGGATTTCCGCCGATGGCCCTCCGGCTTCCTGGTCGAACACCACACTCGCATCGAGTGCGTGGGGCGACAGATGCTCGAACCGCTCGGCCACCGCCTCAGCCCGGGTCCGCAATTCATCGCCAACCTGGCAGTGAAGCGCCGTGACTTTCGTTTTCATCTGGTTGATCCTTTGTGTGTCAACGTGCCCCGGTCAGCGACCTCAAGTGCTCTTCGGTCGCCGTCGCGGCGTCATCCCAGCTCCAGGCCTCCGCATGCGTGCGGGCGGCGGCGCCCAACAGTTCGACGGCCGAACGATCGCCGGCCAGGTACAACATGCGCTCCGCGAGGGCCTCCACGTCACCATGCGGCACCAGAAACCCGGTACGACCCGCCTGCACGGAGTCCTGCAGGCCGGGGCTCGCCGAGGCAATCGACGGTGTGCCGCACCCGGCGGCCTCCATGATCGTAATGCCCCAGCCTTCCTTGGGCGACGGAAAGACGTGAGCCCACGCGGTTCGGAGCAGCCGCAGCTTGGTCGGCTCGTCCACGAACCCATGGAACGTGACGGCGTCGCTGAGCCCCAGGTTCCCGGCGATCGCGATCAGCCTGGCGCGATCGTCCCCGCCGCCGGCGATGTCCACCCGCACATCCGGGCGGGTTCGTCGAACCAGATCGAGGGCCCGGATCAGGTACTCGACGCCCTTGTATCGCCGGAGCCGACCGACATATAAGAAGGACGGCGGGTCGGACCGGTCAAGCCCCGGCTCCGGCCGAAATCGGGTGCAGTCGATCCCGGGATGTATCACCGTGATTCGCCCCTCCGCGATGCCGCGGGCCATCAGATCGTCCCGGGTGCTCTCGCTGATCGCGTGGAACTGCGCCCCGGGATATGCCGTCGGAATCAGGCGTTCGGCCAGCACGACCGCCGAGGCCATGGGCCACGCCGCCTCTTCGAAGGCCGTCCGCCCGAAAAGATGTGGCACCACAACACACACCGGCAACCGGGTCAGGCGCTCGCAATAGAGGGGGAGCTTGTTGACGTCCTCGACCAGACAGTCATACCGGCCGGCCGCGAGCGCTCGCCGGATTGCGCGGCGGCCGACCAGTGCGAACGAATGACGTCCGCCATGCCGCTCCACGGTGATGGCGTCGATCGTGGCGGTCGGCGGCGCTCCCGGCCAGCCCGAGCACACCATGTGGACCTGGTGCCCCCGGCCGGCCAGCCGGCCGAACAGCTCGAACAGGTGAATCTCCGCGCCCCCGGCATGGGGATTCTCCCGGTCTTGCCAGTTGACGAGGAGAATCCTCACAACCGTCCCAGACTCCGGGCGATCCGGTCCAGTACGCCGTTGATGAATCCGGGTGAGTCGCGGGTTCCGAACCGGTGCGCCAGCCAGAGCGCCTCGTCGATGGCCACGATCGGCGGCGCCGATTCGGTCTTCATTTCATGGGTCGCGAGGCGGAGGATGTTCCGGTCGACGACCGCCAGACGCTCGATTCGCCAATTGTCGGCCGCGGCCTGGATCAGCTGGTCGAGGGCCGGCCGATCCTTCATCACCGCGCCGGCCAGATGCTCGGCAAAGTCGAGCACCGTCGGTTCGGGGCCGGTGAGCCGGCTCAAACCCGGCACCATCTGATCGACCGTCCGGTCTTGCGTCTCCGCGGCGTACAGCAATTGCAGCGCCCGAGCCCGGCCTTTGGTTTCCGTCCGCATCATTCCCGGCTCCCCAACTGGCGGAGCGCATCGGCTGTTCGAATGGCCGCTTCCGCCGCCTCGTATCCCTTGTTGCCGGCCGACCCGCCGGCGCGGTCCGTCGCCTGCGTGATCGAATCGACCGTCAACAGGCCGAAGCCTACCGGCAGCGCGTGCCGTTCCGCCACCGAACCCAGCATCCGGGTCGTCTCACCCGCGACAAACTCGAAGTGCGGCGTCTCGCCCCGGACGACCGCGCCGAGCGCCACGAGGGCGGTGTAGCCACCGCGGGCGGCCATGCGGGCGGCCGCGCTGCCCAGCTCGAACGCCCCCGGTACCCAGACGACATCGATCGCCGCCGGGCCCAATCCCGCAGCCCGGCAACAATCAAGTGCGCCCTCCAGCAGCCGGGCGGTCACCCGTTCGTGGTACTGGCTCACGATGATGCCGACTCGCCCCGCAGCGGCCAACTGTCCCCGGATCTCGGTCACTGACGCTCCTCAATGCCCGATCAGGTGACCAAGCTTATCCCGCTTGGTTGCGAGGTAGTCGCGGTTCTCGTCGGTCACCGGCGACTCGAGCGGCACTCGTTCGATGATCGACAGACCGTAGGCATCGAGCCCGACCACCTTGCGGGGGTTGTTGGTGAGCAGTCTGATCGTCGTGAGTCCGAGGTCCCGGAGAATCTGCGCTCCAATTCCGTAGTTTCGGAGATCGGGCGGGAACCCGAGCCGCTGATTGGCCTGCACTGTGTCATCGCCGGTGTCCTGGAGTTCGTAGGCCCGGAGCTTGTTCAGCAGGCCGATCCCCCGCCCTTCCTGATCGAGGTATACGATGGCCCCGGCACCGGTCTCGACGATCCGCCTCATGGCGAGATCGAGCTGGGTGCCGCAATCGCATCGCTGCGAGTGGAAGACATCGCCCGTCAGGCACTTCGAGTGCATCCGGACCATGACACCGTCGACGCCTTCGATGTCCCCGTACACCAGGGCCACGTGCTCGGCCCGGTCCACGTCATTCCGGTAGCCGATGATCCGAAACACGCCATGATCGGTGGGCAGGCGGGCCTCGGCCACCCGGTGAACCAGCCGTTCCGTCCGCAGCCGATAGGCCACGAGCTGGGCGACCGTCACGAACGTCAGTCCGTGCTGCTCGGCGAAGGCGGACAACTCGGCCCGGCGCGCCATGGTCCCGTCGGGATTGAGGATCTCGCAGATCACGCCGGCCGGCATCAGACCGGCGAGGCTGGCCATATCGACGCTGGCCTCGGTCTGACCGACCCGCTGGAGGACGCCGCCCGGGCGGGCCCGGAGCGGGAAGACATGGCCGGGGCGGCGGAGATCCGAGGGCTGGGCAGTGGGGGAGATCGCCACGCGGATCGTCTGGGCCCGGTCCGCCGCGGAAATACCCGTCGTGACACCGAACCGTCGGTCGGCGTCGATGCTGACCGTAAACGCCGTACCCATTTCCTCGGTGTTGTCCCGCGTCATCTGGCCTAGGCCCAGCCGGTCGCATCGCTCGGCCGTGAGCGTCAGGCAGATCAGCCCACGCCCGTGGATCGTCATGAAGTTGATCGTGTCGGGCGTGACCAGTTCGGCCGCGCAGACCAGGTCACCTTCGTTCTCCCGGTCTTCGTCGTCCGCGACGATCACGCACTTGCCGTTCCGGAGATCCTCGATCGCCTGCTCGATGTTACCGAACGTCATATCGCCCTTCGGCCCCGCCAGCCGCGGGACAGTGATTCCAGGTACTTGCCGATCACGTCGCCCTCGACGTGGACCCGATCCCCCGGCTCGACCGCCCCGAGTGTGGTGACCTGCAGCGTGTGGGGGATCAGGGAGACCTGAATAATACCGGGGTGGCGCACCGCATTCACCGTGAGACTCACGCCCTGGATCGTGATCGACCCCAGCGGGACGGACACCCGCGCCACGGCGGCCGGTACCTTGACGTCGAACAGGACCGCGTCGTTCCGGGTCCGGCGGGATTTGATCACGCCGACGCCGTCCACATGCCCCTGAACCAGGTGGCCACCCAGCCGGTCTCCGACCGCCAGCGCCCGCTCGAGATTGACCCGGTGGCCCACCGCGTAGCTGCCGAACCGGGTCCGGTCAAGCGTCGTCGCGACCGCGCGAACCCCGAAGCCGCCCCGGATCTTCCGCGCCACGGTGAGGCAGGCCCCGTCAACCGCGATGCTCTCTCCGAGGACCAGGCGCCGATAGGGAGCGACAACGTCGAGATCGACGCCTCCGCGATCCCGGCCGACTCGCACGATCCGGCCCATGGCCGTCACCAGTCCGGTAAACATCAGCGCCGATCGAACAGGATCATGGTGTCCTGGCCTAACGACCGGCGCTCGGCCGTGATCCAGCGATCCGCCTGCAGCAACGACGGGACCTCGTATCCCCGGCTCGCCGGAATGCCGAGCTCCCCGAGCCACACCGGGCTCACGATCAAGGCCAACTGGTCGACCAGATCCTCGGCCAGGAGCGCCCCCGTGAGGCGACCCCCGCCCTCGACGACGATGGAGTCGATCCCGCGGCGCTTGAGCGTCATCAGGCCCTCCTCAAGGGTCTGCACCGGCACGTGGTCCACGCCCCGGTCCGCCCACTGGCTCTCCTCCGCGGCCGACATCGCCGGTCCCAGGAAGATCGTGGGCACCTCACGCGCCGTCCGAACCAGCGCCGAATCCGCCCCAGGCCGCCGCCGGCCAAGGAACACCACTCGGACCGGCCGGATCCGCGGCTCGAGGTCCCCCCGCACCGTCAGCATTGGATCATCCACCTGCGCCGTCCGGCCGCCCACGCCGATCGCGCCGAAGCCCGCCCGGAACCAGTGGACCCAGTCCCGCGCTTCCTCCCCGGAAATCCACCGGGACACGCCCGCCTGATCCGCAATTCGGTGGTCGATCGAGGTGGCGAGCTTGACGGCGACGAAGGGGCGGGCGGATCCCCGTTGGGCCCGGAGATAGACCTGGTTGAGCCGTTCGGCCGCTTCGCGTTCCAGACCCAATGCCACCTCAACGCCCGCCGCGGCCAGACGGGCGGCCCCGCCGCGCGCCACCGGATTGGGGTCTTCCATTGCAACCACCACCCGGGCAATGCGGCTCCGAACGACCTGGTCGGTGCAGGCCGGTTGCTTGCCCGCATGGACACACGGTTCGAGCGTGACGAACAGCGTCGCCCCCTGGGCGCGCTCGCCCGCCGTGGCGAGGGCAACGGCCTCGGCATGAGGCCCGCCGAATTCGGCGTGGTACCCCTCCCCGACGATCTGGCCGTCGCGGACGACCACGGCCCCAACCATGGGATTGGGATGGACCCGACCCCAGCCCTGGCGGGCCAGATCGAGCGCTCGGCGCATCATTTCGAGATCGGACACGCCTACAGTTTAAACCCGAGCCCGACCCCGCCGAAGAACCGGCCTGATTTGGTGTTATTCGCTTCGAAAATGGTGGGAAGCTTCTCGTCCTTGCCAATTTGAAAGCCGCCCTCGAAGGTCAGCCGGGCCACCTTGCCGAGGATGAACGAACCATTGGCGACGGTCAGCAGGCGCATCGCGGACACCGACGAGTCGGCCCGGGGCGCGAGTTGACTGGTCTTCATGTTGCGGTAGACGATCGAATAGCCGCCGGTCATCAGATCGGCCCCCCCGCCCGCCGTGAACTCGAACCCCTTCATCCGTTTGCCAAGCAGCAGCCGCACATTGATCGCCGAGATCGAGACGGTGTACGCGAAATTCGACCCGGCGGCGATGTCGCCGACGGTGAACTTGGGAAGGTCGTGGCGCCCGATGTTCAGGCTCACGACGGGCAATGGCCCCGTCGGCGCAATCCCGATCCGGAGACCATAGCCGAAACCGAGCACCACACCCGCGAGCTTCCGGACGTCGGGACTGAAATGGATGTATTCGGTCGCGTTCTCCGGAATCCCGCCGAGCGAGCCCAGAAAATCAACGGTGGCCGCCCCGATCGGCAGCGCCTTCTTCATCAAACCGAATCGAAGGTCGATCGTCGGCACCACAATCGGCAATTGCCGGGCGGCCCCGACGGTATCGGTGGTACCAGCATAGGTGGTCGCCGGCAGGATGAACCGGACGAAGTTACCGCGGAAGGTGATACCGATGTCGCCGAACCCCTTCCCCCCTGCGGCCGAGCCGAGGTACGGATTCCCGCCCCCGGCGGCGAGAGCCCCTACCGGCACGACCGACGTCACGGCATCGTAGGCGGCCCGGCAGACCAGCTTAGTGGCAGCAGCCTGAGCATCACACGGGTGCGCGGCGGCGCCGGCCCCCGTCGTCTGGGCAAGGACCGAGGGAGCGGTGACGGCGAAGCAAGCGAACCCGAACCAACCAACGCGACGCCTGCGCACCAGGACCCCCACGATCGCTCGTTAGGTGAATCGCACTCCGCGCTGGCCGGCGCGGACGTCCCCGGCGACCCACGTTGCGATGCCCGCGGCCCGGGCGCTGGCCCGAACCCGATCGACCTCGGACGGTGGCACTGCCACCAGAAGACCGGCTCCAATGTTGAAGACTTCGCGCATTTCATCGAGTGAAACGCCGCCGGCCTTCATCAGGAACGTGAACAACGGCGGCCACTCCCAGGACCGGGAATCGATGACCGCATCGACATGGGAGGGCAATACCCGGACCAGATTCCCGGCGATGCCACCGCCAGTGATATGGGCGATGCCGTGGACCCGGTCGATGACCGGCATCAGCGCGTGGAAATAGCTGCGGTGGACCGCGAGCAGAGCCTCGCCAATGGTCGTGCCCAACTCGGTAACATGTGACGTCACAGCGAGTTTGAGCCGGTCGAAGCAGATCTTCCGCGCCAGCGTGTAGCCGTTGGTATGGAGGCCTGAGGCCAGGTAGCCGATCAACACGTCCCCGGGGGCGATCCGGTCGCCGTGGAGGGCGGCAGATTCCTCCACCACCCCGACAATCGTTCCGGCCAGATCGTAGTCACCCGGCCGATAGATGTCGGGCAAGGAGGCCGTCTCGCCACCGGTGAGGGCCATGTCGTGGGCCCGGCACCCCCGGGCCACGCCATCCACAATCCCGGCCAGCTGGAGTTCGGTGAGGCCGTTCGATCCGATGTAATCCTGGAACGCGATGCCGCGGGCGCCGTGGACCAGAATGTCATTGACGCTATGGTTGACGATGTCCTCGCCAACGGTGTCGAACACCCCGGCGAGCCGGGCGACCAGCACTTTGGTCCCGACGCTGTCGGTGCTGGTCACCAGGACCGGCTGCTTCATCCCGTCGGGAATTCGAACCATGCCCCCGAAGGCACCCACCAGGCCCCGTGAAAGATCGGTTCGGGTACTGGCCACGGCGGCGCCGATCCGGCGCTTGGCGCTGTCGAGGGCCGTGAGATCCACGCCGGCGGCCGCGTATTGGCGCCCGGTCACGGCAATTGCTCCGCACTCGGCACGTGGGTCAGATCGACAAAGGCCTGGACCCGGCGCTGGACGGCGTCGAAGGTGACCTGGTCGAACCCCTTGATGCCGAACCCTTCTACGGCGAAGGACCCCATGGCCGAGCCATAGACCATGGCTCGACGAAGCTGCTCGGGCGCGGTGGAATCCACCCGCGCGAGGTATCCCATGAAGCCACCCGCGAAGGCATCGCCGGCGCCCGTCGGATCGAAGACCTCCTCCAGCGGGTAGGCCGGCACGTAGAACGTACGATTCGGCTCGATCAGCAACGCGCCATACTCACCCTGCTTGATCACGACCCGTTTCGGACCCTGGCCGAGAATCCACCGGCCCGCCTTGTGAATGTTCCAGTTGCCCGACAGCTCGCGCGCCTCACTGTCATTGACGAGCAGGATGTCGACCCGTTTGAGCAGGGCCAGCAGATCCGCCCGCTTGCCCTGAATCCAGTAGTTCATCGTATCGCAGACTACCAGCCTGGGATCGTCCATCTGCTCCAGCACGTTGAGCTGGAGCTCCGGATCGATATTCCCGAGGAACAGGTACTTGGTCGAACGCCAGCTGGCGGGAAGCTTCGGACGGAAGCTCGCGAACACGCCGAGCCGCGTCTCCAGCGTTTCCCGGCTCTGCAGGTCGTAACTGTACTTGCCCTTCCAGCGGAAACTCTCGCCGTCGGCCCGTTCGACACCGCTCCAGTCAATCCCCCGCGAGGCAAGACGGTCGAGTTCGCCGACGGGGTAGTCGCTGCCGATCACGCCCACCACCTTGACCGGAGAGAGCAACGAACCGGCCACGCTGAAATAGACGGCCGAACCACCGAGCGCGTCGGCCGTCTCGCCGAACGGCGTGTGGATCGAGTCGAGCGCCACGCTCCCGACGACCAGCAAGGGCATGAGTTACATCCGATCCGGGGCGGTAAGCCCCAAGAGCTTGAGTCCGTTGCCCAATACGATGCGGGCGGCCCGGGCGAGGACCAGGCGCCCCTGCTCCACGGCCGCCGGCTCCCCGAGGACCCGGCAGTGGTGGTACCAGCCGTGCGCCACGCGCGCCAGCTCCTCGAGATACGACGTGATCCGCTGAGGCTGCCGCTCGGCGGCAGCCCGGGCCACCGTCTCCGGAAACGCGGTGAGCGCCTTGAGCAGTTCCGCGTCCTGCGGCGCCGGGAGCCCGGCGACATCGGCGCTATCGCCCACCTCGTCAACGGTGCGGCCCGCCACTCGGAAGATGCCGGCCATCCTGGCGTGGGCCATCTGCAGGTAGAACACCGGGTTCTCGTCGGTCTGTTTCTTGGCGAGGTCGACGTCGAAACTGAATGGCGTGTCACCTCGACGCATCAGGAAGAAGTAGCGCGCCGCGTCGATGCCAACCTCGTCCAGGAGATCTCGGAGCGTGACGAAATTGCCGGCCCGTTTCGACATCTTCATCTCTTCCCCGCCGCGCACCACCTTGACGAGCTGCACCAGCGGTACCTCGAACGAGTCCCCGGGGTGCCCGAGCGCCACGAGCACGGCACGCATCCGGGGGATGTACCCGTGGTGGTCCGCCCCCCATACGTCGATCAGGTACTCGAAGCCTCGGGCGAACTTGTCGACGTGGTAGGCGATGTCGGGGACGAGGTAGGTATAGCTGCCGTCGCTCTTCTTCAGCACCCGGTCCTTGTCGTCCCCGAATGACGTGGTCCGGAGCCAGATCGCGCCGTCCTGGTCGAACAGCAGTCCCTTGTCCCGGAGCACGGCCAGGGCCGATGCGACCTTGCCGTTATCATAGAGCGACTGCTCCGACGTGTGAACGTCAAAGACCACGCCGAAATCACGGAGCAGCTCATCCTGCTCGATCCGTTGACTCCGGAGCGCAAACGCCCGGCACACCGGGGCCGCCTCAACCTCCGCGCGGTCGGCGAAGCCGGGTCCCTCCTCGGCCAGCAACGCCGTCGCCGCTTCAGCCAGATATTCGCCGTGGTAGCCGCCTTCGGGAATCTCCGCCTCGCGCCCCGCCGCCTGCTGCACCCGAGCCCAGAGGCTCTTGGCCAGTTTGTCGATCTGGACGCCCGCATCGTTGATATAGAACTCGCGCGTCACGTCGTGACCGGTCCACTGCAGCATCGTCGCAATCAAGTCCCCAAGCGCCGCCCCGCGACCATGCCCGACGTGCAGTGGCCCCGTCGGATTGGCTGAGACAAACTCGACATTCACCCGCCGACCCGCGCCGGCCTGCGAGCGTCCATACTCCGGCCCCTGCCGGATGATCTCGCGCAACTGCTCCGCCAGTTCGTCGCCTGCCAGCCAGAAGTTGATGAATCCGGGTCCCGCCACGGCGGTCCGGGATACGATCCCGGCCGGCAGTGCCAGTCGGCCCACGATCTCATCGGCGAGTGTTCGGGGATTCGCTTTCTGGACCTTCGCGATGCCCATCGCGAGGTTGGTGGCCCAGTCCCCATGACTGGGATCGCGCGGACGCTCGACGATGAACGGCACGTCGGCGGCCCCCATCTCGGCGGCGATTCGAGCCAACTCGGCCCGAAGCTGGTCGCTCATTCGCCGTCCTTCCCGGCTTTCTTGCTGGATTTCTTGGCGGCGTCGGGCTTGGGCGCCGGCGGGTCGGGTGGCGCCGTAGCCGACGCACTCGGTTCGGCAGCAGGGCCTTCGAGAGCGTCCTTGCGAGGGCCTTTGCCGTCCTTGCCGTAGTCTGTGATGTAGAAGCCGGCGCCCTTGAAAATCAGGCCGGCCCCGCCCGAGATGATCCGCGTGGCGCGGGCCCCGCATTGCGGGCACCTCGACTTGGGCCGTTCCGAAATCCTCTGGAAGGCTTCGAACGCGTGCCCTTTGGCACACTGGTACTCGTAGGTTGGCATCGGCTCACGGAACTGGTTAAGCAAATACAGCGCAGCAAGTTAGCCGACGTGGCGGAGGCGTACAAGCGTCATGCTTCTTCGGCCGCGGCCGAGCGCACAAGGTCGCGTCACGAGTCCGCGACTTTCACCGCGGTCGCCAGGCCGCTGATCGCCATCGGTCCCGGCAGCGACGGCCCCGTTGTCACGATCCGACGGAGGTACCCGATCTGGCCCAGGTGGAAGCCCAGATGGGTCGTGAGCTGGAGTAACCAGTCCCCCGTCACCACCTGGAACTTCCCGCCCACCGTCTCCGGAAATGGCGCATCGAGATCGATCGCCCGCCCGCCGCCGAATGCCTCGCGCACGACCGCGATCGCCTGCTCGAGATCGGCGAACAAATCGGCCCGCGGCACGCCCCGCGCCGAGAACTCGTGCTCCCGCTGCCTGACGTAGCCCGTGCCGCCGAGTTTGGCGCCGACGAAGTGACGAATGTTGCCGGCGAGGTGGAGGGCCAGCGTACCGGCGGAATTGGTGATTCCCTGCGGCGTCAGCCAGACCGACGCCTCGTCGGGAAAGGCGGCAAGCTCAGCCTTGACGCTCTCGAGATCCCGGAGCAGGATCCGTTCGATCCACTGAATGTTCATGGACGCCCCCTCAGGCAATGGCAACCAGCGTGGTCCGATCAACGACGTGCGTGCCGGCGAACGGTCGCATCTCGACCGGGACACCAAGACCGGCCAGGCGGGCCTCCTCGTTCCGGAGGCCGTCGGCCGTGATGAACTGATCCCGATCCCCGACGGATATCACGAGACTCCCGTCGCGCAGGACCGCGCGGAGCCGCTCCAGGTCGAGGTCGGGAGGAACCGTCCCGCCCCAGAGGACCAGCCGCGAAACCGCGTGGCGCCCGAACGTCACCCACCGCGCCGCCGTAGCGGCTCCCTGCGAGAAACCATGGACCTCGACCCTTGGTCGCGGCGGCATCTCACCAAGCACCTGATCCGCCACCAGATCGAGATACCGCACGTAGTCTTCGATCTCCGACTCGCGGTCCTCTTTGGTCATCCACGACGCCCCAACCCGCCGAGTCTGGTTCTCCTCGAAGTAGGAACGGGACAGACCCTCGGGCGCGACGATCAGGCGTCCGGGCCGGGCGGCCGGCTCGAACCAGCGGAGGAAACCTCCCGCCAGCTGGCTGAACCCATGCAGGACGAACCACACTTCGTCGGCGGCATCGCGGTCACCGATCGTGAAGTAACGGGCAGTCCGGGGGACCTGGATGTGAGTCGCGTGATATGCCATGGGACCTTATGGACGGTAGACGCCCCAGACCTGCCGGAGCGTATCGCTGATTTCGCCGATCGTGGCCCGGGCCCGGACGGCATCGAGAATCGCCGGCATGAGGCTCCCGGTCCCGGCCGCCATTGCGGCAATCGCCCGGAGGGTGGCGCTCGCCCGGTCGCGGTCGCGGGTCGCCCGGGCGGCGGCCACCGAGGCCCGCTGACGGATCTCGAGCGCGGAATAGTCCGGCACCGCATTCGGCGCTGCCGGCTCGTCACTCGTGAACTTGTTGACGCCGACAACGGTGATCCGGCCGTCCTCTTGCGCTTTCTGCAGCTCGTAGGCTGCCTGGCCGATGGCTTCCTGGTAGTACCCGGTCTCGACGGCCCGAACGGCGCCGCCCATGGCGTCGATCGCCTCGATCAGCGTCCTGGCCTCCGACTCGATCCGATCGGTCAGATGTTCGACGTAGTAACTCCCCGCCAATGGATCCACGGTCCGATCGAGCCCGCTCTCGTAGCCAAGGATCTGCTGGGTGCGGAGGGCCAGGGTCGCGGCCTCGGGGGTCGGCAAGGACAGCGCCTCGTCGTAGCCGTTGGTGTGGAGCGACTGGGTCCCGCCTAACGTTGCGGCCAGGGCCTGGACGGTCACCCTCACGACGTTGTTCAACGGTTGTTGGGCCTGCAGGGTCACGCCGCCGGTTTGGGTGTGGAACCGGAGTTTCGCCGTCTGGTCGTCCGCCCCAAACCGTTCCCGCGTGAGCCTGGCCCACAGCCGGCGGGCGGCCCGGAACTTCGCCGCCTCCTCGAAGAGGTCGTTGTGCGCCGCGAAGAAGAACGAGAGCCGCGGCCCGAACCGCTCGATCGGGAGGCCCGCCGCGATCGCCCGTCGGCAATACTCGAGCGCGTTGGCCAGGGTGAACGCCACTTCCTGGACCGCGGTGGCCCCGGCTTCGCGGATGTGATAGCCGCTGATCGAGATCGGGTTGACGTTCATCCCTTCATCGGCGACGAACCGAAAAATGTCGGTAATCAGCCGGAGGGACGGCTCGGCCGGATAGATGTACGTCCCCCTGGCGATGTACTCTTTGAGCAGGTCGTTCTGGATCGTACCGGACAGTTGAGTCCGCGCCACGCCCTGCTCCTCCCCCACCACCACGTACATCGCGAGGAGGATGCCCGCGGTCGCGTTGATGGTCATCGACGTGGAGACCCGGTCCAGCGGGATCTCCCGGAACAACGTCGCCAGATCGTCGACGGTGTCGATCGCCACCCCCACGCGCCCGACTTCACCGGCCGCCATCGGGTGGTCGGAGTCGTAGCCCATCTGGGTGGGAAGATCGAATGCCGTCGAAAGTCCCGTCTGTCCGGCGGCGAGCAGCAGGCGGAATCGTCGATTCGTATCCTCGGCCGTTCCAAAACCGGCGTACTGGCGCATCGTCCACAGGCGGCCGGTGTACATCGTGGGCTGAACGCCCCGGGTATACGGCCACTGACCGGGTGTGCCGGCGTTGCCGTGCCAATCCGCCGGGCCGGCCACCCGCGGGACCGGCAACAAGCCGGGATGCTCGCCGTCGCTCATCCTTCCGCCTCGGTCTCGGCCATGATCTGCGCGACGAACTCGACATCCCGGATCGAGCCGATCACCAGCGCCGTCCTCTGGTGGAGGGCCTCGGGCTGGATGTCGAGAATCCGGCGTCGGCCGTCCGTGGCCGCCCCGCCCGCATGTTCGACGATGAACGCCATCGGGTTCGCCTCATAGGTGAGACGGAGTTTCCCGTTGACGTTCTTGGTGTCGGCCGGGTACATGAAGATGCCCCCCGCGATCAGGTTGCGGTGGAAATCCGCCACGAGCGAGCCGATGTAGCGGCTGTTCTTGCCCTCGATCCGTTCCGGAAGGTCGCCGTGAAAACCTCGCACTGCCTTTTGGGTGCCCCGGTTCCAGCGGGCGAAATTGCTTTCGTTGACGCTGTAGTACATCCCGACCTCCGGAATCCGGAGGTTCTCATGGGAGAGCAGAAACTCCCCGACCGTCGGGTCGAGGGTGAAGCCATGGACGCCCTGCCCGGCGGTGTAGACGAGCATGACACTGGAGCCATACATGACGTATCCGGCCGCGACCTGCCGGGCGCCCGCCTGCAGTACATCGGCCAGGGTGCCCTGGCCCTCCATCGAGTTGCGCCGGTAGATACTGAAGATGGTGCCGACCGCCGCGTTCACGTCGATGTTCGACGACCCGTCGAGCGGATCGAAGAGGACCGCATATTTGCCCTGCGGCCAGCCCGGCGGGACCGGAATCAGTTCTTCGTCCTCTTCCGACGCCATCACGCAGACTCGCCCGGTGTGGCCCATGACGTTCTTCAGTGTTTCGTTGGCGAGGACGTCCAGCTTCTTCTGATCCTCGCCCTGCACGTTGGTCGCCCCGGCCGAGCCGAGGATGTCCACCAGGCCGGCCCGCCGGATCGCGGCGGCCACGATCTTGGCCCCCAGCGCAAAATCGTACAGGAGGTTCGACAGCTCGCCTGTGGCGTCGGGAAACTGCCGCTCCTGCTCGAGGATGAACCGCTCGATGGTGACCAGCGGACCGTTATAGAGCGCCATGCCTGACCGTTCCTGTTGAATCTGGACCCCTGAGCGGGTACGCCGCGGATCCGCGACGACCTCGAACCACCATCTGCCCGTGCTCGATCCGCACGGTGACCGTCCCCTCGCGATCGGTCCGCCATACGACGATGCCCGCCGCGTCGAGCCGCGCGACCGTCTCCGGTGCCGGGTGACCATATCGGTTGGTCCGGCCCACACTGATGATTGCCGCCGCCGGCCTGAGCCGCGCCAGCCACCCCACCCCGGTCGCGGTGCGGGAACCGTGATGCCCGACTTTGAGCAGGTCGACGCCCTGGACGTTCGACCCGATGCGCGCTTCGGCCAGCAGTCCCGCATCGCCGGCAAACAGCGCTCGGAACCCGCCAGCATTCACCACGAGCACGGCCGAATCTTCATTGAGGTCCGTACCCCAACTCTCCCAGGTCGAATCAGGATGGAGCGCCGTGAACCGCACCTCATCCACCGCGAACGTTGTCCCGGACCGCACCGGGATCCATGGGATCCCTCGATCGGCCATCGCATCGAGCAGCGCCAGATAGTGCGGATCGGGAACCGCTTCGGCCGGCTCAAAGACCCGTCCTACCTCGATGGCGCCGAGGACCGCCATGAGCCCGCCGTAGTGATCCCGGTGCCCGTGGGAGAGAACGACGGCCTCGAGGCGATGGACCCCTTGGCGTTCAAGATACGGGACGACCACCGCCAGGCCCGCGTCGAAGCGGTCGTCCGACGGCCCCGCGTCGATCAGAACCCAGTGACCAGAAGCCGTTTGCACCAGCGCGGCATCGCCCTGCCCCACATCGAGAAAATGTAACGCGAGTCCGGGGCGGCTGTCAGCGACCGGGACCAGTTGCCAAACCAGGCCCAGGGCGAGACCGACTCCCAGTCCCCAGGCGATACGGCGGCCGGCTTCTCGGGCGGTAGCCCGGCCTCCGAATGCAACCGCTGCCCCGGCGACCACCAGCAGCGCGAGCAACGCCGGCAGGGGACCCGGTTCAAAGCTCAAGGCCGCCCCGGGGATCGCGGCCCCCCGCCGGGCCAGGGCCTCCAGCGCCGCGAGCAACGCGCCGCCTCCGGCCGCCACCGAGGCCGCCACTCGGGGGAGAATCGGAGCCACCAGCAGGCTGGCCAGCACAGCCGGCACGGCGGCTGCGGCCAACGGAATGGCAATCGGATTGAGCGCGATTCCCGCGAGCGCGACCGTGCCGAGCCACCAGGCGGTTATCGGCGCGGTGGCCAGAGTGGCGCCAACCGATCCGGCCATCATCCGCCAGCCGGCGCCGGTCCCGAAGGCCCGGTCGCTCCAGCGGACCGCCGCGGTCGCTCCCCACAGCGATCCGATCGAAAGCCAGGCCCCGAGATCGAACAACGCCCAGGGATCGACAACGAGCACGAGCCAGGCGCACAACGCAAACAGCGGCCCGGCGCTGGGGTTCCTCTGTCCGAACCGCGCCAACGCACCGATGGTGGCCAACAGGCCGGCCCGGACGGCGGGCGGCGGCAGGCCGATGAAGCCGATGTAGGCCAGCACCAGGGCGGCCGCCACCGGCGATCGGACTCTCACGCCCAGCAGTCCCAGAATGATTTGAACCCAGGCCCAGATAAGGCCGACATGGAACCCGCTGATCGACAGCAGATGCACGAGGCCCGACCGAGCGAACGCCCGTTGCAGATCCGGATCGATCGTCCCCCGGGAGCCCAGCACCAGGGCCTCGATCATGCCGGCGCGCGCTCCGAAGAGTCGGCCGATCGAGCGGAGCGTTCCATTGCGGAGCGATTCTACCCAATCCGCGGGGCCGACCCGGCCCTGGGCCTCCATGACGCCGAGAAGACCGTCGGGGGGCCGCCAACGCCCCTCCATCTGCCGCCAATTGCCCCGCACCGTCCCGCGCCAACCGGCCCACAAGGTGTCCGATCCACCCGGCCGGAAAGGGATGGTGCCCCGACACGGCCGGTCCAGCAGGCGAAGGCTTCCGATTCGACGGGGAGCTGCGGGCACCACGACCGCCACGTGGGCCGAAATCGCTCCCGGCGCGATCACGGATGCACAGCGATCACGGTCGGCGTGCCGGGTAGCCGCCCCGCTCAGGGCCCCGACTGCAACCACAACGCCGATCCAGCGGCGGCGACCGGGAAGGACGATAGCCGCGGTCCCGCCGGCCAGGACCGCGGGAAAGCCCGCGCCGAGGCCCGCGACGACGCCGGTGGCGTGAGCGGCGAGTCCAATCAACGCCGGGGAGGGCGAACGAAACGGGGGCACGGTCGATGGTACCGTGCCCCCGGGGAAACGCGTCAACCAATCGGCCGCAACCTACGACCGTTTTGCCGCGTGGCTACACGGCGGCAGCTCGACCGCAGCGCGGCGACAAGGCCACTCGACGGAATCCATCCATCACGGCCACGTCGATCGACGCCCGTCCCTGGTGCTTGTCGAGGTTGACCTCAGTCACCACCGTCCCCTCGAGGGTAGCCACATACCGGGGCGGTAGGCGGTTGAGGGCATACACGATCACGTCAGCCCGACACATGTCACAGCCGCAGAATTCCGAAAAATGCGGCCGGAGATTTTGATACGCGTCCACCACATGGTCTTCGACCGCATTCTTGAGACGAATCGTCATAGTACCGCCAACGCCGATTGGGTGATGGTTGTTCCGGTGAAAGTCGATCCAGTGGTACCGGTAAGCCGGACCTGGTGGTATTCGCCGACCGAGTCCTCCGGCAAGTCGAGCAGGACCATAAGGTTCGTCCTGGTTCGCCCCAGCATCCCACCCCGTTTCGCTCGCTGCTCGACCAGCACGTCCTGTACCGTGCCGACTCGCCCAAGGTTCTTTCGGCGGGTCTGGCCCCGGACCAGGTCGATCAACCGCTGGAGGCGCTCCGCGGCTTGCCCCTCAGGCACATGATCAGCCAGTTTGACGGCCGGCGTCCCCTCCCGTAGGGAGTATCGGAAGGTATAGCCATCGTCAAAATCCGCCGCCTCGACCAGGGACATTGTCTCGGCAAAATGCGATTCCGTCTCGCCGGGAAACCCGACGATGATATCGGTCGACAACGTGATGCCAGGAATTGCAGCCCTGAGCTTGGCGACGACCTCCAGGTACTGTTCCCTGGTGTAGCGACGAAGCATCCGTCTGAGCACGGGATTCGACCCGCTCTGCACCGGGAGATGGACGTGCTCGCAGACCGCCGGCACCGCGGCCATCGCGTCGATCACCCGGTCGGTGAAATCGGTGGGATAGGGGCTCGTAAAACGGAGCCGTTTCACCCCATCGACCTCACCGATGGCCCGGAGCAGATCGGCGAAATCGGACCGGCCATCGTGATAGGAATTGACGGTCTGACCGAGCAGGGTGATTTCACTGACGCCCGATGCCGCCAGGCCAAGGACCTCGCCGACGACATCCCGAAGCTGACGGCTGCGTTCGGGACCACGGGTGTATGGCACGATGCAGAACGTGCATTTGTAGTCACAGCCTCGCTGCACCGTGACGAATGCCGTCGGTCCCGCGGCCCGAACCGGTGGGACGTCCTCGTAGTGTTCCCAGGAACGGAATGCGGTATCGGTCAGCCTACGGCCGGCCGAGGCCTCCTGAATCAGATCGGCGAGGTGGCGATAGCCATCGGGACCGACGACGAGGTCAACCTTGGGCGATTGTTCCAGCAGCGTCGGCCCGAGCCGCTGAGCCATGCAGCCGACGACTCCGAGGATGGCACCATTGACCTTGTGCCGCGACAATTCGCCGACCCTGCCGGCGACCCGAAGTTCGGCGTGGTCCCGGACAGCGCAGGTGTTCACCAGCATCACGTCGGCCAGCGCCGGATCGTCGACCCTGGTGTAGCCCCGCTCACCCAGCACGCCGAACATGATCTCCGTATCGGCCGCATTCATCTGGCAACCGTACGTTTCGATGTACACCCGCTTCATCGTCACGGCCGGAGGGAAAACCCGAGCGTCAGGACCGTCGCCCGCTCCGTATAGCCGGCGCCGTCGGCGCGCCACAGCCGTTCCAGGGCCAAGTCGAAGCCGCCCTGTCCACGGACGAACCGGAACCCGGTGCCCACCGCCAGCCCGACCTCGTGCGGCTGATGCCCCGCCCGCACCGGGAATGGGAGGGTCGCGTAGCGCCCCCCGAACCGGAGGGGCTTCTGCCCCGGGACCTTGCTGTTCCTCAGAATTTCGAATCCCGTAGCGACTTCGTAGGCGTTGTCCGCCCCGACACCGCCCTGGGCCAGGATGTCCTGATTCGAGGCGGACCATTGCTTGGCCTGATACGAGGCGGCCCACGCGACCTTGAGCGAGGGTTGCCACCGGACCGCCACCCCGTAGCTCGTCGGAAGATCGGTCCGGGCGATGCGGGTGCTGTCCCGATCGATCGCCAGGTGGCCGTCCGACCGGAACGTCCCGGCCACGGTCAGCCGTGGCGCGACCCGGACGGACAGTCCGGTCGACACGCCGAGCCCGAGGTACGACAGCTGCGATTGTTCGACCGCGACAGCATAGGTCGAGTCCGAGAAGTGTCGGTGATTCTCGAGCCGGTTCGACCCGGTGATGGCATGGAACCCGATGCCGAACTGCACCGATTTGCTGATCTGCCAGGCGCCGGCCACCCTGAGATCCGACAGGCCGCCGCGCGAACTCAACGTATCGAACACGCCGACCGCTGCACCCCGCAGCTGAATGGTGTCGGTGGTTCCAAGCGAAAAATTCCGGTCGGTATAGGCCGACATGCTGATCGCCGCGGCGAACCGGGTTCCGCCGATCGGCCCCGCCACCAGGATCTGCGGAAACCGGTTGTCCTTCGCCGACGCGCTGCCGTAGGGATTGGTCGAGGTGCGAAAGTTCTGAGCGCTCGAGAACAGCGACGTGAATTGGAGGATGCCGGAGATCGATGCGGGACTCTGGCTGGACTCGAGATCGAACATCCCGAAGGCTCCGCCGGTGGCGATCGCCCGCGGCGACAACGGCCGGATCGGCAACCCGAGACCCCGCACCCCGAACTGAGAAGACTGGGCCGCGAGCGGCTGGGCGTGCCCAAGGACCATGGCCGCCATGAGGACGGCGACGACGTGACGGCGCATTACGGCCTCCCGGGACGAGTCGGCAGCCCGTAGGTAACCCGCAGGCGGGGGCGGCCCGACGGGGATCGGGTCGAATAAAAGACCGGCTGCATGAAGCTTCCCCCGGTTGGCTCACCGGCGTGGGCCAGGAAGATCGATTCCGGCGGCCCCCCGACGGTCTGCCACTGCGACACCAGGCGGAACATGTCCACCGATACCACCTCGCTGGTGCCCTCCGTGAGCGGGCCGGCCAGCTGCAGTCCGACGACCGCCAAGGCCGGTGACTTGGCGCCGAGATCCGCCTGGAGGCCCCGAACCGCCACACTGTCGCGGAGCACGGCGCCGGGCAGACCGGCCAGGGTCCGGGCCGGCACCAGTTCGAGCGTCGCCCGCAGTACCTGGGCGGAGTCCCGGATGTGTTTGGGGATCGCGAATCGAATGATCGAGCGCCCCGACTCGGGGCCGCCAATGTAGAGGAGATCCGGATCCGCGGTCGCGGCCAGATCGATGTTTCCGTAATACCCGAATTTCGCGACGGACTCAGGGCGAACCGCGATCGATTGGCGGACCTTCGCCGTGTCGGTGACGTCAGCCTTGCCCCGAAACTGGAAGACCGGCGCTCCCGTCGATGCCGTCGCATCCACAGCGAGCCGGATGCCGGTCGGCTTGCTGGCGGTGACGGTCAGCGCCAGGGCGATCCGGCCGCTGTCCTCCGGCACCGTCTGGATCAACGCCAGCCGATCACCCGTGAACATGGTCAGAATTTGCCCCGCCTTGAGCGTGTCGGACACCACGATGCTGTCGAGCACCGGCGCCGTCGCGATCAGGGCCGCCAGCGAGTCGTAGGTGAGCGTCGTGTCCACGGTGATCGGAATCCGGCGCAGGTAGAGACGCAGATCGGTCGCCGTGGTGTCGCGCGACTGCATCGTGAAGGCGATCTGGGCCGTGTCGGGCGTGAACTTGTGCTTGACGCCGTCCACGCTCACCGAATCCGGCCGTATGGCCGGGAAGACGACGAAGGCTCGGTACTCACCCGCCGCGAGGCCGCTCGACACGAGCAACGCGGTGCGCCCCGACCTGGGCTGATATCCGAAGAACGAGCTGTCACTGCCCACCAGCGCATCGATCGCGGTGTCCCGCACGATGATCTGCTCGCCGGGGCACAACGTCGGGCAGTCGCCCGGCGTGTTGATATTCTCCTGACACGCCCCGAGAGCCAGCAACCCGG
Organism: Gemmatimonadota bacterium; assembly: GCA_025350665.1. Classification (GTDB taxonomy): domain Bacteria; phylum Gemmatimonadota; class Gemmatimonadetes; order Gemmatimonadales; family GWC2-71-9; genus SHZU01. The sequence continues at coordinate 29,735 of JANXXJ010000324.1, forward strand.
CCGCAAGCGCCCCGAAGGGGCGCATCAGCCAAGCGATTCCGGCCCGAAGGCTTCCGGCAACAATTCCCATAGCCGCCACTGTTTCCTCGAATGGGGTCCGACCGAATCAACGACGAGATCGGGCCCGAATTCCCTCAGCACCTGGCGGCACGCCCCGCGGGGGGCCGCTGGTGGATCGATGTCCGTTGCCACCACGATCCGGGTGAACTTCGTCGCCCCGGCCGCGACCGCCTGAACGACCGCGCCTCGTTCGGCGCAAATCGTCAGCCCATACGACGCATTTTCCACGTTGCAACCGCTGAACACCCGGCCGTCCGCCGCCAGCAGCGCCGCCCCAACCCGGAACCGGGAATAGGGCGCATGCGCCAACGCCCGAACCGCCCATGCCTTGGCTTCCAGTTCGTCAGCCACGCCAGACCTCGCCCAGAAACGATGTCCCCGATGCCAGCGGCGCTACGCCGAGAAACTCCGCCACCGTCGCTCCAACGTCCGCAAAAGAGCGGCGTTCACCGATGCCGACCGGCCTGACTTGGGGCCCATAGATCAACATGGGAACCCGCTCCCGCGAATGGTCGGTGGAGGGGGTCGTCGGGTCGTTCCCATGGTCGGCCGTAAATATAACCAGATCATCCGCTTGCACGCTCGCGAGCAGGGCCGGAAGGGCCCGGTCGAGTTCGGCCAGTCCGGCCAGGAACCCGGGGACGTCGTTTCGATGGCCCCAGGTCTGGTCGAACTCGATCACATTGGCGAACACGAGCCCCCGATCCAGCTCGGCGAACGCCCGCCCAATCAGGTCAATGGCCATGGCATTGGTGGCCGCATGCGTACTCTGGATGCCCCGGCCGGCGAAAAGGTCGTCGACTTTGCCGATCCCGACCCTCGGTATGCCGGCACATTCAAGCCGGTCCAGCAGCGTCGCCCCGCTCGGGGGTAGCGAAAAGTCCCGCCGCCGATCCGTCCGGACCCAGGCGCCAGGGCCACCTGTGAACGGCCGGGCAATGACACGAGACACCCCCCACGCCCCCGAGCACAGACGTCTCGCCGTCTGGCAGGCACGGTACAACTCATCGAGAGGAACGACATCCTCGTGGGCGGCAATCTGGAAGACGCTGTCGGCCGACGTATACACGATCCACGCCCCGGTACGGCAATGCTCGACGCCGAACTCTTCGATGATCCGGGTGCCTGAAGCGGGGCGGTTCGCGAGAACCGGCCGGCCGGTTGCCGCCGAAAACGCCGCGACCAGCGCGGCTGGAAACCCGCCGGGAAAGGTCGGAAAGGGGTCATCGAGGACGACGCCGCAGATCTCCCAATGGCCGGTGGTGCTGTCCTTGCCCGCGCCAACCGGTTGGGCCGTGCCGTACGCGGCCTGCGGGGCCACGGCAGGCGGCACGGCCGCCAATGGCGCACAGTTGCCGAGACCGAGCGCCGCCAGGTGCGGCAGTTTGAAATCAGGCCGGGCCCGGGCCAAGGTGTTGCCCAACGTGTTACTGCCGGTGTCACCGTAGCTGGCCTGGTCGTGCGCCGCCCCGATGCCGAGGCCGTCGAGCACGATGATCGCCGCCCGCCGGCTCACTGGCTGGGCACCCCGCCCGCCTGGACGAATCGGAACCGAAGGGCCGTGAGCGCATCGGTCAGCAGCTTCGCCTCGTCCGGGCGCAGATTCCCGCGGGTCTTGTCCTCGAGCATCGTCAGGGTATCGATCAGGGCCTGGGCCATCACTCGCGCGTTGGCCCCCGGCATCCGCTCCGCCCCCGGTGGAAGTTCGCCGCGCAGGGCTCCCTCGGCCTGTTGCGCCAGACCCAGAACCAGTGATACGAAGGTCGGATTCATCGGTGAGCTCCATAGTCGCGGGTGACCCGCCGCCCAACTGAAGTCAGCAACTCGTAACTGATGGTTCCGGCCCGTTCGGCCTGTCGGTCGAGATTCGGCTCAGCGCCGAAGAAGGTGGCGATATCCCCGATCTGCACGATCCCGGAATCGGCGATCACCATCGTCATGTCCATCGTCACTCGGCCCGCGATCGGCAGGAGCCGCCCGCGCACCCAGACCTCGCCACCGTTGGACAGCGAACGCAGCACGCCGTCGGCGTAGCCGAGACCGATGGTGACAACCTCGGCATCGCGGTTGGCGCGGCGGGTGCCGCCATAGCTCACCGGATCGCCCGCTCTGATCGGTCGCACGGCATGGACCACTCCCCGAAGCGACGCGACGGGCTCCGGGACCAGGTCCCCCGCCCGTCCCCCGTAGAGAAAAATGCCCGGCCGCGCGAGGTCCGCGGCATAGCGGCCCCACTGGGCGGCCGCGCTGTTGGCTGCGTGGATGAAACGGGGTCGAACCGGCAACGCCCTGACCACCGCCTGGAAACGGTCCCACTCCGCCCCCGTGAGCGTCGGATCTTCGGCGGTCGAGAAATGGGTAAAGAGCCCTTCGAAGCCGGCCGCCTGGCGGAGTCGGTCAGCCAACCCGCCGATTCGATCCCGGTCATGCCACCGGAAGCCGCTTCGTCCCATACCGGCGTCGATTTCGACATGAAACGGCCGGTCGCTCCGGCCGGTCCAGGCATCGAACGCCTCGAGAGATCCGATGACCGGCCGGACCTCGTGCCGGAAGAACAGATCCATCTCGGACGGCATCATCGGCTGAAACGCCACGATCGGACGGGCAATGCCGGCCTGACGAAGAGGCCCAGCCTCGGCGGCCGAGGCCACGCCAAACCCGAAGGGACCTAGCGGCTCGAGGGCGCGGGCGACGGGGACCGCGCCCAGGCCGTAACCATCGGCCTTGACCATCGGCAGCAGGGGTACCCCGACTCGCGCCCCGTATGCCACAGCATTGCGGAGCAGAGCGTCAAGGTCGACATCAAGATGCGGACCGGTCGAACGCATGCATCCTCATTGAAGACGGCGCGGGCTCCCCGCCCGCTCACCAACCGGGTACAATAAGGCCCCGACGGAGGTCCGATGCAAGAAAAATCTGCGCTCGACCGCGCTGTGGCGATGGTCCGAGACCTGAGGGAACGCTGCGCCTGGGATCGAGTCCAGACCCGGGACACCCTGCGGCCGTATCTGATCGAGGAAGTGCACGAACTCGACCACGCGATCAGCGAGGGCGACCCCGCCGCGATCCGGGCCGAAGTGGCCGACCTGATGCTGCACCTGGCCTGGCAACTCGTCCTCGGCGCCGAGGCCGGCGACTTCACCGCCGACGCGGTCGCGAGCGACCTCGAAGCCAAGATGAAACGGCGTCATCCCCATCTTTTCGATCTGGGACCGAAGGAACCGTGGGAGACCCTCAAGCGAAAAGAGGCAACCCGCGGCGTACTCGATGGCTTGCCCCCGACACTACCCGATCTCCTGCTCGCCTTCCGAATGGGCGAGCGGGCCGCGGCGGTCGGCTTTGACTGGCCGGACATCGAAGGGCCGCTGGCGAAGGTTCGCGAGGAGTTGGCAGAGGTCGAAGAGGCCCTCCCAGCCGGAGACCGGGTCGCCCTGGACCACGAAATCGGCGACCTGCTTTTCTCCGCCGTCAACGTGGCAAGAAAGGCCGGCATCGCCCCGGGGCCTGCTCTCTGTCGGGCCAATCAGCGTTTCCGGACCCGCTTCGAAGGTGTGGAGACACTTGCGGCCGCTCGGGACATCGACCTGCACGGGGCGTCTCTCGAGGCCCTCGACCAGCTGTGGAACGAAGTCAAGGCGTCCGAAGCCTCATGACCCGCCGCCTGCCGCTCGCCACGGCGCTCCTCGTTGGGTGTGCGCGCGCCGCCGCAGTACCGACACCGGTTCCCTGCCCGCCTATCCCCGCCCCGGGTCAGCTGCTTGCCTCGGTGTTCCTCGATGCCCGGCGAGTGGCGGATGGCGTAGCCGTGGCACTGACCGCCACCGACCCCGAGACCTATGACTTCGTCGGCGACCCGCCGCCGGCTGTGCGCGATTTGCCGGTCGCCCGGATTGACCTGATTCAGTTCGTGAGTGGAGACGCGGCCCGCCTTGACCATGGCGCCTGTCCGGGCATGGTCGCGGTACTGATCACGACCAGGCCGGGGCGTTAGGCAGGTCCAGGGGGTTCAGGGATAGAGGCGATGAATCTGGCGTGGGAACGCAATGGTCTCCCGGATGTGGGGGATCCCGCAGATCCAGGCCACCGTTCGCTCCACACCGAGCCCGAAGCCTGAATGCACGAAGGTGCCGTACTTTCGCAGGTCGAGGTACCAGCCGTAGGCCTTGGGATCGAGCCCCTGCGCCACGATCCGCGCCAGGAGACGATCGTGATCGTCCTCCCGCTGTGATCCACCGATGATTTCCCCGTACCCTTCGGGGGCCAAGCAATCGTTGTTAAGCACCGTGCGAGGGTCGTCGGGGTTCTCCTTCATGTAGAACGCCTTGACCGCCTTGGGGTAGTTCATCACGAAGATCGGCCGGTCGTACTCCTTGCACAGCAAGGTTTCGTCATCGCCGCCCAGGTCATGGCCCCACTGGAGATCGGATCCCAGCTCGTTGAGGCGCGCCACGGCGTCCGTGTAGGTGATGCGCGGAAAGGGGGCCACCACGCGCTCGAGGGCGCCGGTGTCCCGTTCCAGTTCCTTCAGTTCCTCGCGGCAGCGGTCGAGTGCTCGCGAGACGATGTAGCTGACAAAATCTTCCTGAAGCCGCATGTTGTCGGCCGAATCCGCGAAGGCAACCTCGGGCTCGACCATCCAGAACTCGGTCAGGTGCCGGCGGGTCTTTGATTTTTCTGCACGGAACGTGGGCCCGAAGCAATAGACCCGGCCGAGGGCGGCGCATGACGCTTCGACATAGAGCTGCCCGGTCTGGGCCAGGTACGCCGTCCCGAGATCGAAGTACTCGGTCGAGAAGAGGTTGCCGGCCTCCTCGCCGATGCTGCCGGTGAGAATCGGGGTACTGACGTGGTAGAAACCCCGCTCGTCGAAAAAATCGTGAATGGCCTGGAACACCTGGTGACGGACCTTGGCGATCGCGACCTGCAGCCGGCTTCGGAGCCAGAGGTGCCGGTGTTCGAAGAGAAATTGGGTCCCGTGCTCCTTCGGCGTGATCGGGAAGTCGATGCTGGGCCCGATCAGCTCCAGACCGGAGGCCCCGAGCTCAACCCCGCCCGCCTGGCGGGCGTCGGCTCGAACCGAACCGGTCACCCGAACGGACGTTTCCTGGGTCAGCGCGAGGCACCGATCCCACACCTCGTCACCCACCTCTTTCCTGGAAACGACGCACTGGAGATAGCCCGATCCGTCCCGGAGGACGAGAAAGGCGATTTTGCCGCTCGAGCGGGTGGTGACCACCCATCCAGCCACGGTCACTGACCGTCCGACCAGGCCGCCGAGGGCTCGAATATCCGTATGTTGCATGGTCATAATCCGTTAGCGCAGCGACTATTGTACTGAGGGCTCGCCGCCAGGGTCAATTGGCGGGATTCGTTGACCGGTGTGCAACCGACCTGGACCAGACCCGTCCCCTATGCGTCTTACCTGTCAGAGCGACCCGTCAAATATTGATACACCGAACGGTTTTTCGCGTCTTGCGGGGCTAGGAGAAGTGTCCAATCTTTGTGTTGCCGCCACTACGGAATGCGCCCGGACCGCATCCCGCAGAGGTCCAACGTACGACCCCTCGACCGCAGTGAGGCCAGCTGATGACGTCGCCGATGCAAGCCCGTTTGAAATCCGAGCACACCCTCCGCTATCCCCGGCTTTCACCCAACATGTGGTACGATGTGTCACCGATTTTCCCAGGTGTCACCACGCGCCGAGTCGACATCTTTGGTCGCCGAATCACCCGGATTCGCACCAGCCGAGACTACGAAACCGTGCAAGCCGCACACTTCGAATTTCGCGGACGTCCCGTCGAGGAGGAAGTCGCGATGGCGCACGCGTAGGACCCTCGCTCCACCGAGGTAGCTCGTCCACAGCGGCGGGATGGGTCCTGTGACCCATCCCGCCGTGAACGTCGTGGGCCAGCAGATCGGCTGGTTCGCCTGCGTCCTGGGCGCGGCCCACGGCCATCCGATCCTCGGCGCAGGAACCGGCGTGGCCATCACCCTGCTCCATGTTGCGGCGGCATCAGACCGCCGAGGCGAACTGCGCTTGCTGGCGACGGCGGCGGGACTGGGGTTGCTGATCGAGTCCTCGCTGCAGGCGGCGGGACTGCTGACCTACGCCAGCCCCTGGCATGCCGTGCCGTGGTTGTGCCCGCCCTGGATCCTCGTGCTCTGGATCCAGTTCGCCTCGACGCTCCGCGGCGGGCTCCGCTGGTTGCTGCCGCACCCCGGTCTGGCGGTTGCGCTTGGTGCCGTGGGTGGGCCGATGGCGTTCCGAGCCGGGCAGGCGTTAGGCGCAGTCCGGTTCGCGCCCGAGGCGTGGCGGTCGCTGGGGGCCCTCGCAATGGTCTGGGCGCTCGCGATGCCACTGCTCACGGCGGTTGCTCGGCGAGCCAATCAGGCGGCGGATCGGGGCGGCCTGGGAAAGAACGGACTGGTCCGGGCCACGTAGTCCCGATACTCCGGCTTGGTTCGTTCAAGCCGTTTTTCGAGCAGGGCGACACCGGACACCTTGAGGAGCAAGCCGGTCATGACCGCCGGACCAACGGCGGTCCACCATCCCCCCGCCGGCGCCGCGAGCGCGTAGATGCCCCACCAGACACAGGCGTCACCGAAGTAGTTCGGATGCCGAGTGTACCGCCAGAGGCCATGATCGAGCACCCGACCCCGGTTGGCCGGATCGGCCTTGAAGCGGATCAATTGCCAGTCGCCAATCGACTCGAAGCCGAAGCCAATCAGCCAGACCGCCAGGCCAAGCCACACCAGGGGGTGGCTCACCGATCCGTCGCCACGGGCGGCAACAAGCACCGGGAGCGAGACCACCCACATGATCAGGCCTTGGAGGAAGTGCACCGTCACCAGGTTCAGGAACGGCCAGGTCGGTCCGCCCCTCGCCCGCATGGCCCGGTAGCGGTAGTCCTCCCCCTGGCCCCAGTTCCGCCACGTGAGGTAGACCGAGAGCCGCAGGCCCCAGGCCGAGACCAGCCCCAACGTGAGCACCCGAACTCCGGTTGAGCCGGCGCCCTGATCGCCCGTCTGCCAGTAGACCCACGCCAGGGCCACGAACCCGAGGCCCCAGAACCGGTCCACCAGACTGGCGTCCTTCCGCAGGATGCTCCCCACCCAGACGAGCGTCATCAGGCCGAGGGCCACGACCAAGCCCCAGCCCGCGGCCGCGAGCGGCGACCCGATCGGATTCATGCAGGCCTGCGCTGAAAGAGGCCGTCGATCCCCGTCCCCGGGGCGAGTCGGGTCAAGGCGAGGAGGAAGTAGCCGACAATCGCAATGTTCCCCAGGGTCATCAGGAGGACGAACCAGAGAATGCGGGCCGATGTGGTCGCCTCGCGCCATGCAATCCACACGAACACGGCGCCGAAGCCGAAATACGCGTCCGCCAGAGTGGCCCGAAACCACGGTTCGGGCCAAAGCCGGGATCCGGCGGCGAACACGCCCTCAGCGAGGGAGGCCGATACGGTGAGGTAAAGCATCGCGCCGAGCACCGCCGCGAACCCAACAACGAGCAAGCGTCTCATGTAGTCACTTTTCAACAATATCATGAGGTGTGAGCTTTCTTGGGATCATCCAACTCGAAACAAGATCTCCGCTTTGGGGTAACGAGCGAGTGCCCGCTCCCGGAGAGCCTTGTGGCGGGTTTGATCGAGACTCGGATCCGCAGACAGGACCGCCTTCGTTAGTTCCCTGGCCTGCGCCAGCAGGTCGTTGTCATCCGGAAATCGGGCCACTCGAATGTCCGCTGCACCGGACTGGCGCTGGCCAAGCAGATCACCATGACGGCGTTCCTCCAGGTCCAGCTCCGCAATCTTGAAGCCATCCGTAGTTGCCGCGAACGCCTTGAGCCGGGGCATCGGCATCCGGGTCACGAGGACGCAGTGACTTGCCTGCCCTCCGCGGCCGACCCGGCCGCGCAACTGGTGTAGCTGGGCCAATCCGAATCGCTCCGGGTGCTCGATCACCATCGTCGTGGCGTTGGCAACATCGATCCCGACTTCGATCACGGTGGTCGCGACCAGCACATGAAGGGTCCCCTCCCGGAACGCCCGCATCACCTGATCCCGCTCCGTGGCCTTGAGCCGGCCGTGGACCAGACCGACGACCAGTTCCGGCCAGCGGGCGGCCAAGGTGTCGGCCATGGTCTTGGCGGCCATGAGATCGGCCTTCTCAGTCTCCTCGATGACCGGCAGGACCACGTAGGCCTGGCGGCCGGCAAGGCACTCGTCTCGAACGAAATCCAGCACCCGATCCCGCTGGCTGTCGCTCCGGACCGAGGTCCGGATGGCGCCGCGCCCCGGGGGACGTTCCTTGAGAACGCTCATGTCGAGATCACCGTACCGGGTCAGGGCCAGGGACCGGGGGATCGGTGTGGCCGAGAGCAGGAGTACGTCGGGGGCCGACCCCTTCCCCATCAGCGCCGCCCGCTGCTCGACCCCGAATCGGTGTTGCTCGTCGATCACGACCACGCCCAGGCGATGGAAGGTCACCGTTTCCTGGACCAGAGCGTGGGTTCCGACCACGATTCGCATGGCACCGGTCGCCAGCTGACGCTTGATCCGGGTCTTGTCGGCGGCGGTCAGGCGCCCGACCAGGAGCCCCGGTTCGATTCCAAGAGGCGCGAGCAGCCGGCTCAGCGTCGCATGGTGCTGCTCCACGAGGAGCTCCGTTGGGGCCATCAGCGCCGCCTGGTAGTCGTTTTCCGCGGCCAGGAGCATGGCAAATAGGGCCACGACGGTCTTCCCGGTGCCGACGTCACCCATCAGCAGCCGGTGCATCCGCTCCGGCGCCGTCATGTCAGCCGTGATTTCCTTGATCGCCCGCTTCTGGTCATTGGTCAACGGCCAGGGGAGGTGATCCTTGAGCTGGCTGGTCAGCTGGCGCTTGACCTCGAAGGCCACTCCCTGGCGACCGCGCTTGGCCACCTCCCGAGCGCGCCCCAGCATCAGCTGCAGATCCACCAACTCGTCAAGCGCCAGGCGCCGTCGGCCCCGCTCCGCTTCCGCCGTGGAGGATGGGTGGTGGACCTGGCGGAGGGCGTCGGGCAGCGTCGGCAGGTCGAAGCGGAGGCGGAGCTCATCGGGCAGGATCTCCGGCGACAAGCCGATCAGCTGGTCGAGGTGGCGGCCGATCAGGCCGCGGATCACCTTGTGACTGAGCCCGTGGGTGGCCGGGTACACCGGCAGCACCCGACCGGCCGCGATCGGATCGGGACCGTCCCCGTCCTCCGCCTCGGCGAGCACGACGAACTCGCGCGGTGCGAGCTGGCGGCCGTGGTAAAAGCGGATCGGTCCGGCGACCAGGAGGGTCTGCCCGATTTCGATCGACCGATCGAGGAAGGCCTGACCCGGCCAGACACACTCGATCGCCCCGGTCTCGTCGCGCAGTACCACATGGAAGATCCGGAGGCCGCGACGGGTCGGCAGGATCCCCTTGGCCGCCACGCGGCCTACGACCGCGGCATCCTCGCCAACCTTGAGACGCGCGATGGGCGAGACCATCGAGGCGTCGATGTAGCGGTGGGGGAGGTGCCAGAGCAGGTCGTGCGCCGTCGCGATGCCAAGTCGTGCGAGAGCATCGGACCGTCGTTCACCAATGCCCTTGAGGAACTTGACCGGGGTATCGAGGCGAAGGGGCGCCATCAGGCATCATCGCCGGCGGCCACCAGGTCACGGGCGAATTGCCGCGGATCGAACTCAACCAGATCGTCGAGTGTCTCGCCGAACCCGAGGAATCGGATCGGGACCGCCAGTTCGCGACGAAGGGCCACCGCGGCCCCACCCCGGGCCGTCCCGTCGAGTTTGGTGATGATGAGACCGGTCGGCGCGATTGATTCGGTGAACTGCTTCGCCTGCTGGACCGCGTTCTGGCCGACCGTGCCGTCGAGCACCAGCAACGCCTCGTGGGGCGCACCCGGGATCTTCCGCCCGATGACGCGGCCAACCTTCCGGAGCTCCTCCATCAGGCCTTCCTGGGTGTGAAGGCGCCCGGCGGTGTCGATGATGACGAGGGAGACCTTCCGAGCCACGGCTGCCTCGAGTCCGTCGAACGCAACGGCGGCCGGGTCGCCGCCGGGGGCGCCGCTGACACAGGGCACCCCGATCCGCTCGGCCCACGTCTTGAGTTGGTCGATGGCGCCCGCCCGGTAGGTATCTGCGGCGACGAGGAGGACCTGGTCTCCCTGAGCCTTGAAGCGAGCGGCGAGCTTGGCGACGGAGGTGGTCTTCCCAGTACCATTGACCCCCATCACGACGAGCACGGTCGGGCCGGACGCCGCTCGGGCGAGCCGTCCCGGGTCCGGAGGACCCGTCAAGAGCGTCGCGACCCGCTCGACGATGGCCTGCTTGACGTCATCCTCGCTCTTGAGCGTTCCGCGACGGACCAGGACTTCGAGTTCGTCGACAATCTCGGTGGTGGCGGCAATGCCGAAGTCGGCTTCCAGCAGCACCTGCTCCATCGCCTCGATATCGGCGGCCTTGAATCCGCGCACCAACGCGCCGACATCGGTCAGGGCCAGGCGTTTGATCTTGCCCCACAGGGAGAGCTTTCGCCCGGCGGTTACGCGAGAGGTTGCCATGGCGGGAATCTAGCGGGTCAGCGGAGGCCGTTCCGGCGCCGCCACCACCATTCGCCGCAGAAGGCCGTCGCAGCCAGCGCGAACAGCCACCACTTGTCCCGGAGCGGGTCCCGGGACGGCGGCGGCGCACCGCTCGGCGCCCGGTCGGCGATCGTCACCGGCCGCGGCAGCCATTCATCGCTGTACTCCTCGACGCCCATCACGCCCGACCCACCGCCTTGCAGTCGGTACCGATAGGCGCCGGGATCGAGCCACAGTTCGGCCCGTCCGGTTCCGTCGAAGCGAAGCGTGTCGGCTCGCGGCCTCGCCCCGCCCAGAATCTCGAGCGCCACGGTGGTGAGCCCAGCCTTGAGCCTTTCAAACACGATCGGGCGGCCTCGCGCGGCCACCGCCCGCACGGGCCGGGCGACGCCTGTGCTCGAGTCCGACCCGCCGAGCAGCCAGCTCGCGGTCGCCGCCACGAGAGATCGGTAAGCCTGATCGCTGCTGCCACCCCGGAAGGCCCATCGCCAGAGTCCGGCCGCGCCAACCAGCACTTCGCGGTGGCCGGCCGAATCACGGCCGATCATCGCGGGGCGTTCGACTCCGCGCCGATTGGCCTGCGCCGACAGCCCGATCCAGTCCCGTGGCCCCGGCGTCAGCGCGGCAATCCCGATCCCGGGGGGAAAACTGTCCACCGGCAAGCCCATCATCGCGCCGGCCACCGGCGACTGGCCACCCGGGAGCAGGTACCAGTCGCCCTCCGCTGGAGGCGCCGTTCGGGAGGTGGCGACCCACTCCCAACGGGCCCGTCGCCGCGGTCGGAACCGTTCCGGCGGATCGCCAAAGATGACGAGGAGATCGGCGTGAGCGGCCGCCTGTTCGACTTCCGTGGACGACGCCGGGGTCAGTTCGCCCATCCGGCTCCAGCGGGTGCCGTCAATCAAGAAATAGCCCCGCACCGGCAGGGCCGAAACATCGGCCAGGGCCCGGAAGAAGAAACGGCTCTCCCAGCCGGCCGGCGCCGCCACGACCACGACGCCGGGCGTGGGGACGACGGTCACCGCATGCAGCCGGCGGTCGGTCCTCGGTTCCAGGTCCGCGGCGGCCCGGAGCGAGACCGTGAGCAGGTGATCGCCGGGTCCGGCGCTCGCCGGCAGCGGCCCCTCAATCACGCCGGTGCCGTTGCCAGCGGTGAGTTTGATCACGCCACTGAGCCATCGAGAGGCACCGTCAGCGACGTCAACCGTGATTTCACGACGGTCTGGCATCCCGAAACCCGCAACGTCCACCTCGAGCCGGATGGTGTCGCCCACAGTCAGCCGGCTCGGCCCGGCGACCCGGGTCAAGGCCAGGTCCGCGACGTGACGGCGAGGGAACACCTTGATCCCGGTTTGGGCGAGGATGTCCGCCGGCACATCCGGCGCATCCTCGACCTCGCCATCGGAGAGGAGCCAGACCGGGCGCCCACCCGCGGACGCGGCGGTCACGGCCGAGGCGATCAGAGACCGGCCCCCGTTTGGGGACGAGTCCGCCGCGATCGCCCCGATCGGCCGCCAGTCGCCGAGGCGCGCCGCTTCGCGTCTGGCATCGGCCCAGGCGCCGCCGGCGCCGGCCATGCTGAACGAGGCATCGAGCAGGACGACGGGCCGGAGCGAGGCCGGCGCCCGGGCGCAGGAGAAGTCGGCGGCCAGGATGCCGAGGGCGATCAGAGCCAGGGCCCGAAGAGCCATTGGAATGATAGCCCTTCGCCCAAGTCGCTCGAGCCACAGATACATGGCGAGCGGCAGACCGATCGCCACCAGGAGGACTGCGAGTGCGGTCACGAGTCTGGGACCTAGTCTCTGCCCGCGATGGCCCGGCCGACCATGGCGGACTGGGGCCGGAGTATAAGTCGCAGGCGATCGCGTTCGCGGCGGAAGGCGGCCATATCCTTCGGCGGCACCGGGTCGCCGGTGCCGAGGTCCACCTTCGCCGGATCGCGGGCGGCGCCGTTCATCCGGAACTCGTAGTGCAGATGAGGCGCGGTGGCGAGCCCGGTGGAGCCGACATAGCCGATCACCTCGCCCTGGTGAACTCGGCCTCCAGCCCTGAGGCTCCTGGCAAAGGCGCTGAGATGCCCGTAGCGGGTCGTGATGCCATTCTGGTGCCTGATCTCGATCATCCGGCCGTAGCCGCCCGCCCAACCAGCACTGGCGACGGTGCCGTCCCCAGCTGCCATCACGGGGGTGCCGGAGCCGGCGGCGTAGTCGACGCCCTCATGGCGCCGCCAGATTCCGAGAATCGGGTGGAACCGTGATTTGCTGAAGTTGGACGCGACCCGGCGGAACTCAACCGGCGCGCGCAGGAAGGCACGCCGCAGCGACTGGCCGGCCTCATCGAAATATTGGACCTGGCCGGCCGAGGCGTCGAACCGGTAGGCGGTCAGACGGCGCGGACCGACCTGCAGATCAGTCGCGAGGATCCGCCCCAATCGGGACTCGCCCCGCTCGCTGGTCTCGCGCTCGAACACGATCGCAAAGCGATCCTCGGGCTGGAGGTCGCGGGTAAAGTCGACTTCCCAGGCAAAGACATCGGCGAGATCCCAGGCGAGTCGGACGCGGAGATCCGGGTCCAACGGTTCGGTTCCCGCGGCAGCGGTCATGGCGTCGTACAGGGACGTGGCCACCCGCCCTTCCACGCGCGCGGTATGGCCGGTCCACCGGATCGGGCGCCGTTCCGCGACCCAGCGGTCCTCGGAGCGAAGCAGCCTGGTCTCTTCGTCGGGGGCGGTCCGGATCGTGACATCGTTCGGCGCCGACGCGGAATCGCGGTGGCCGAACCGGAACACGAGGCCGGCCCGGAGTCGGCGGGGGTCGAAATGGAGGCGACCGGCGAGATCGGCGAGCATCTGCGTGCCGATGCCGTGCCGCCCGAAGACGTCGCCTAACGATTCACCGGGGTGCAGGGTGTCGTTGGTGACCCACACTCGGGCGACCGGCAGGGTCGGCCGCTGGTGATTCAGCCGGGGCCAAGGCCAGAAACCGAGCGCGGCGAACGTGGCGGCCCCGAGGAGCACCACGACCGCCGCGCCAAATGCGACCTTCCGACCCATCAATCCATCTGTCGGCGGATGAAGGTCGGAATCTCCATGTCTGGTACCTCGGGCGGCCCGCCCCGCGGCATGACCGGGGTTTTCGGCAACGGTGCGGCCTGAGGGGCGGGCGTGGCCGCCGGGGTGGGCGCGACCCGCCGCGGCGCCGGGAACGGCAACACCCCCGGATGAGGTCGTCCGGCCGCCGGTGACGGCATCGAACCATGGCCGGTAATGGCCCGGTCGAAGCCGGTGGCGATCACCGTGACCCGCACCTCGCCCTTCATGGACTGGTCGATCGTAGCGCCGAAGATGATCTCCGCGTCGTCGCCCACGGCATCATGGACGATCTCCGCCATGTGGGTGACTTCATCCATGGTGAGATCGCCGCCGACAATGTGAATCAGCGCCCCCGACGCGCCGGCAATGGAGACATTGTCGAGCAGCGGACTCGAGATCGCGCACTGGGCGGCCTCGAGGGCCCGGTTCTCGCCCCGGCCGTGGCCGGTGCCCATCAGGGCGGATCCGCCGTTCTGCATCACGGTCCGGACATCGGCAAAGTCCACGTTGATCATGCCCGTCGCCGTGATCAGACCGGCGATCCCGTGGGTCGCCTGCAGGAGGACTTCGTCCGCCTTCTTGAGCGCGTCCTGAAACAGGATCCCCTTCCCCACGACCGCGAGCAGTCGCTCGTTCGGTACCACGATCATGGTATCAACGTGCTGACGCATCTCCATAATCCCGGTCTCGGCCTGCTTCATCCGTTTCTTGCCTTCGAACAGAAACGGCTTGGTGACAATGCCGACCGTGAGGGCGCCGATGTCGCGGGCCATCTGGGCGATCATCGGGGCGGCACCCGTGCCGGTCCCACCGCCCATGCCACACGTCACGAAGACCAGGTCGCTCCCCTGCATGGCCTCGAGCACTTCGTCCCGATTCTCCTCAATCGCCTGCCGCCCGATTTCGGGACGGGCGCCAGCGCCGAGGCCGCGGGTCAGCTTCTTGCCGATCTGGACTTTGAGATCGGCCTTGTTGCTGACGAGCGCCTGGGAATCGGTATTGACCGAAACAAATTCCACCCCGACGAGGTGTTCTTCGATCATCCGATTGACGGCATTGCCACCGCCGCCACCGACGCCGATCACCTTCATCCGGGCATTCTGGACCGGGGGTTCTTCGATCCGGAAGGTCATAGCCGTACGTCCTCTCGAGGCTTAGAAGAAATCCTGCAACCAGCGCTTGACGGGTCCGATCACTTTTTCCACGGCGGGCGACCGGCGCGCTGCCGCGCCGAACCCGCCGGACTGCAAGACCTGTTTGGCCCCGTACAGCAGCAGGCCGGCCGGGACCGTCATCCGCGGTACCGCCATCCGGTCCGCCAGGCCGCTCAGGCCCGGGCCTGGTGTGGCCACCCGAACCGGCAGGGCGAAGACTTCCCGGGTGAGCTCCACGATCCCGGGGGTCTGGGCGCCCCCCCCGGAAAGTACCACACCAGCCGCGAGCCGTTGGCGGAGGCCGGTCCGATTCAACTCATCGAGGGCGAGTTCGAGGATTTCCTGCATCCGGGCATTGATGATGTGGGCAAGGACTCGGCGGTGCGCGCTGCGCGGGGCCTGGCCCGGGGCGTTCGGCAACTCGATCACCTCCGCATCGGACACCAGCGGCTCGAACGCGGCGCCATGGCGTTCCTTGAGCTTCTCCGCGTCCTGTTGCGGCACCTGGAGCCCGTGGACGATGTCGTTGGTCACGTGGCTCCCGGCGAACATGAGGGAAGCAGTGTGACAGATCTTGCCATGCTGGAACACCGAGACATTGGTGGAACCGCCGCCCAGTTCGATCAGGGCGCAGCCGAGTTCCCGTTCGTCCGGGGTCAGCGCCGCGAGCGACGCCGCGAGCGGCTCGAGCACGAGCTCCCCGACCCGATATCCGGCCCGCTCGATGCACTTCTGGAGGTTGACCACCGCGCTCGACAGGACGGTGACGAGGTACACTTGGGCCTCGAGCCGCGACCCGATCATGCCGATCGGCTCCGAGATGCCATCCTGCTGATCGACCAGATAGTCCTGCGGTACCGCGTGGAGCAACTCGTGATCGCGACTGAAGGCGACGTTGGCGGCCACCTCGTTCACCCGAGCGACGTCCTCAGTGCGAATCTCGCTCCCCGTGACCGACACGACCCCGTGGGACAGCCGGCCGGCCACGTGTTCGCCGGCGATCCCGACATACAGGGTTCCGACCTCGACCCCCGCCATCAGCTGGGCATCCTTCAGCGCCCGGGTGATCGACCGGGTGGTCTCTTCAATATCGCGGACGACGCCCCGCCGGATCCCGGAGGTTCGCTCGGATCCGACACCAAGGACCCGCACTCCCGGGCTGCGCGGATCACCGGTCACCTCGCCGATCGCAGCGGTGACTCGGGTGGTCCCGACGTCGAGCGCCGCGACCAGCCGCTGCGCCTGGCCGCTCATGCCCGGGGCTCCCGGACAATGACGCGGCCCTCGAATCGGGCATCGATCTCGGTGACCGCGAGTTGGCGCCGTTCGACTTCGCTCACGACGGCCGCCGCCCCCAGAATGTCTTTCGTGGTCGCCCCCACTCGGAAGAGCAAACGATGTTTCGGTGTCACCAGCACGATGGTCCCCCGGTCCCGCTCCGCAGTGGTAACCGCCGCGTACAATCCGGCATCGGCGTCCCGGAGGCGGTCGATGAACCCGGTGACCGCCGAATCCGCCGCGACGATCGGAAGACTGGTCGGATTCCTGGTCGGATCGAACGGAAGCACCCGCGCCCCTCGGTCGACCAGCATCAGGCCCTTCGCACCCGGTACGAGCGCCACCGGCTCGAACTCCCTGATCTCGAACTCGACTGCGCCAGGAATTCGCCGGTGGACCACTGTGGCTTCCACTCCCGGCAAGGCCAGTACCCGGCGGCGAGCCGGCTCGAGGTCGTCGAACAGATTGCCCCGGGCGGGAAGTGCCGCCGCTCGAGCCACCTCCGCCGCCGTCAGGTAGTGGGCCCCGGTGACCTCGAGCCGGCGGATCCGGAACACGTCCATTCGCCGGAGGGCCGCCGGGACGAGCCACCACAAGCTAATCAGGCCGACCGCCCCCGCCCCCCAGACAAGCCACCGTTTCATCGGGTCGCCAGCGCCACCAGGAGGTCGCGACCGACCCGGGTCACGTCTCCCGCGCCCATCGTCACGATCACGTCTCCCGGTCGGGCGTGTTCGGCCACGGTGCGGGCCAGCGTGGCGCGGTTCGGTTCGTAGACCACCCGGGCCCCGCGGTCCCGCGCGGCATCCGCCACCAGCACCCCGGTGACGCCTGCGACGGGAGCCTCACGCGCCCCGTAGACATCCGTGATCACCGCCAGATCCGCGGCGGCGACCGCCGCGCCCATCGCCACGCTGTGGACCGCCGTCCGGCTGTACAGATGGGGCTGGAACACCGCCACCAGACGCCGGCCCGGGAACGCCTG
>JANXXJ010000345.1 GCA_025350665.1 Gemmatimonadota bacterium
GCGGGCCCGGGCCCACCAGCCGGCCTCCGACAGCAGCGGGTCGATCATTTGCGCCGCCGGCAGCAGGCGCCACCTGATCGCGAACAGTGACACGAGCACCAGTGCCAGCCAGAAACTCGGCGCCGCGTAGCCCGCCAGCGAGAGCCGGGTGAGCCAGCGATCGAGCCGGCGGCCGCGGTGCCGGGCCTGGAGGACGCCGAGCCAGACGCCTAACGTTAGGTTGATGAAGAGCACCGCCGCGCCGAGCAGCAGGGAGGCCGGGAGCCGGGACCGGACGAGGTCCGTCACCCGGACCGGGTAGTACTCGATCGAAGCGCCGAAATCGCCCCGGGCCGCGGCGGCGGCGAAGTGGCGGAGCTGGACGGTGAGGGGCTGGTCGAGGCCGAAGAGCGCGCGGAGCCGGGCCACCTCGACGGGGGCCATCGGGCGTTCATCGGTGAGGCGGGAGAGCGGATCGCCCGGCGTCATCCGCATCAGGGCGAACAGCATGACGGCGACCACCGCGAAGGTGACCGCCGCCAGCCCGAGCCGCCGAACCAACCAGGCGCCCATGTCGCCTAACGCTGGTCCCGGGGCAGCCGGCGGGCCGGATCGACCGACCAGCGCCAGAGGTCGGCCCACGGGGATTCCGGGCGAGCCGAGACGTTGCGGTACCGGGACTGGGTCACCATGGCTGCCGCCGGCGAATACAGGAACACGGCCGGGCTGGTGGCCTGGAGGGCTCCGATCGCGTCGTGCCAGCGGGCTGAGGCCTCGGGTCCGGTGGCGCGGATCGCGGCGTCGAGGGCCTGATCGAAGGCCGGTTCGCAGATCGAGCCGACGTTGCTGCCGCCGATCCCCGCGCACGACCAGCTCTGGACCAGCCCGGACGGGGTCGGGTCGAGGTTGGTCTGGGAGAAATCGATGTCGAACTCGCCGCGGCTCCGTCGATCGAGCCAGACGGGGCCGTCGAGTCTGATCAGTTCGATCCTGACGCCAATCTGCCGCAGCGCCGCCTGAATCGGCTCAGCCAACGCAACGCGAGGGGTACTGGAGGCGGGATAGGAGAGCCGGAGGGAGAGCGGGACTCCGTTCTTGTCGAGGACGCCGTCGCCGTCGGAGTCGGTCCACCCGCGTTGCGCCAGGATCTTGCGGGCCTGGGTGGGGTTGAATCCGGGGAGTTTCGGCGCGATCCGGCGGACCCAGCTGGCTTGCGCCATTGGGCCATCGATGACGGTACCATAGGGGCCGAAGACCGCCTTGATCAGGCTGGCGCGGTCGAGGCCCAAGCCGAGGGCACGGCGGACTTCGGGGTCAGCCAGGATCGGGTGGGGCTTGGTGCGGTCGCCCCAGGCTTTCTGATTGAAGAGCAGGTAGCCCGCAAGGAACGACGGCTGGGTGGTGATCTTGAGATCGGGCTTCTCGATGATCGGCGTGATCTGACGCGGGAGCAGCACGGCTTCGTAGGCGTCGGCGGTGCCATCGAGCAGCAGGTTCAGCTGGGCTTCGGCGGCGCGGGCGACGATGAAGATGACGCGCTCCAGCTTGGGCCGGCCGAGGAAGAAGTCCGGGTTCGCGAGCAGCTCGAGGCGCTGTCCCGGCTCGAGTCGGCCCCACTTGTAGGGGCCGTCGCCAACCGGCCTGGTCGCGAAGGTACTCGACGTGAGTCGGGCCGGCGGAATGGTGTCGAGCAGGTGGGCCGGCAGCGGTATGGCATGGTAGACCGCGTCGTAGAACTGCTCGGCATAGGCCCGGCGATAGGTAACCACGACGCGGG
This sequence comes from Gemmatimonadota bacterium, assembly GCA_025350665.1. Lineage (GTDB taxonomy): Bacteria > Gemmatimonadota > Gemmatimonadetes > Gemmatimonadales > GWC2-71-9 > SHZU01. Next base: position 1,757 of record JANXXJ010000345.1, read on the forward strand.
ACGGACCGTCGGCCGCGACTGAGCGGATGTCGCGGAGCAGCAGGGCGTAGGTGGGCGAGACGGTAGAGTCCCGGGCCCGGTTCAGGCTCCAGACCACATCGCGCGAGGTGACCGGCTCGCCGTCGTGCCAGCGGGCCCGGGGGTCGAGTTCGAACACGAGGGTCAGCGAATCCCGGCGGGTCCAGCGTCGGGCGAGGGCGGGCTCGAAGCTCTTTTCGTCCGTGGTCGACAGCGCTCGCCCGAGACGGGCGAGCGGCACGAACAGAAGGTTGCCGACGTCGGCGTTGGCCTTGCCGGACGAGAGCGTCGGGATCGGGAGCGTGGGCTCGGCACCGATCACGATCGAGATGGTGCCCGTGTTCCCGCGATCGGCCTGGGCGGCAAGGGGGCCCGCCAGGCCGAGGCTGAGGAATACCGTCCAACGGATCGAGTGCATGGGGTGGTGCTCTCGAGAGGGGTTAGCGCTCCCAGGTCCAGCGGTCGGATTGGTATGTATCGTAATGCCGTAGAGCGCCCTGAAGAACCTCGTTAGGTGCCCCGTCGGCGAGCACGGGCGTTCCGCCCGCCGCCAGCGCCCGGAGGACGGCATCGGCGGCTTCGTCGAATCCGACCGTGCGGCCCAGCAAGGCTGCGAGCGGAGCCTCGGGCGGCGGCCCGGCCACCGCGGCGCGATGGAGCGATCGGACCACGGACTGGTCATCCTCGAGGAGCAAAGATCCGTGCTGGAGCAGCGCCGTGGTGCCCCGCCGCTGGGCGCTGCCGAGGACCTTGTACCCGCCCAGGACGAGCTCACCGCCGACGGCCGCGTCGAAGCAGGGCCCTGAACCGAGTCCCGGCGTCGTTCGGTCGCCGGCGAGGGAGGGCGCGGCCCCGAGACTGGTGACGGCGACCGCCAGGAGGCGGTGAATGGCTTGGTAGGCGTGCCGGAGTGAGCCAAATGGTTCGACCGGACCGGCCACCGCATAGGTGAGTTCCCGCGCGTGCCAGACGGCGCGACCCCCGGTTGGACGCCGAACGCAATCGATGCCCTCGGTGTCGATCCGAGCCCGATCGTAGCGGCGCGCCGCCGGCTCGTGGCGCCCGAACGACAGGCACCAGGGGTCCCATCGGTACACCCGCCAACACAGCGCCCCGGTGTCCTCGGCCAGTTCGAACATGGCGTGATCCACGCTCATGTTGTACCAGCCGGGCCGGGGCGCGGCATCAATCCAGCAGCCGGTCAGCGCGATGGGATCATGCTCCTGAGTACGCCTCGATCGGCGGGCAGGTGCAGACCAGGTGGCGGTCGCCGTACGCACCATCAATGCGGCAGACGGTCGGCCAGACCTTGTGAGACCGGGTGGCGGCGGTGGGGAAGCCGGCCCGCTCGCGGGGGTAGGGCCGCGCCCAGCCGTCGGACACGACCTGTTCCAGGGTGTGCGGCGCATGGAACACGATGTTGTTGCCCCGCTCCGCCACGCCGGTCTCGACCTCGCGGACTTCTTCGCGGATTGCGATCAGCGCGTCGCAGAACCGGTCGAGCTCCTCCTTCGACTCGCTCTCGGTGGGCTCGATCATCAGGGTGCCGGCCACCGGGAACGACACCGTCGGCGGATGAAAGCTGTAGTCGATCAGCCGCTTGGCGATATCCTCGACCTCGAGTCCGGCGGACGGCTTGAAGGCGCGGCAGTCGACGATGCACTCGTGGGCGATCAAGCCGTCGCGCCCGGAGTACAGGATCTTGTAGTGCGGCGAGAGCCGCCGGGCGACGTAATTGGCGTTGAGAATGGCGTACCGGGTGGCGTCGGTGAGACCCAGGGGGCCCATCATCCGGATGTAGGCCCACGAAATCGGGAGAATCGAGGCGCTGCCCCAAGGCGCGGAGGAGACGGCGCCGCAATGCGCCGGACCGCCGACCGGGATGACCGGATGGCCAGGCAGATAGGGCGCCAGGTGGACCGCGACCCCGATCGGTCCCATGCCGGGGCCGCCGCCCCCGTGCGGGATGCAGAAGGTCTTGTGGAGATTCAGGTGGCAGACGTCGGCGCCGATCGCGCCCGGCGACGTGAGCCCCACCTGGGCGTTCATGTTGGCGCCATCCATGTAGACCTGGCCGCCGTGCCGGTGGATGATCTCGGCCACCTGACGGATGCCGTCTTCGAAGACGCCGTGGGTGGACGGGTAGGTCACCATCAGCGCGCCGAGCTTGGCGGCGTGACGTTCGGCCTGCGTGGCGAGGTCGGCGAGGTCGATGTTGCCCTGGGCGTCGGTCTTTACGACTACGACCTCGAATCCCGCCATGACGGCGCTGGCCGGGTTGGTGCCGTGGGCCGACTGGGGGATGAGGCAGACGGTACGGTGGTGGTCGCCGCGGGCCTTGTGGTAGGCCCGGATCACCAGGAGGCCGGCGTATTCTCCCTGGGATCCGGCGTTAGGCTGGAGGGAAATTTTCGCGAAGCCGGTGATAGCGCAAAGCCAGCGTTCGAGCTGGTCGAAGAGCCTGGTGTAGCCGGCGGCCTGGTCCCGCGGGGCGAACGGATGCAGTCCACCGAAGCCGGGCCACGACACCCCAGCCATTTCGGCGGTGGCGTTCAACTTCATCGTGCAGGAGCCGAGCGGAATCATGGCGGCGGTGAGCGAGAGGTCGCGGGCCTCGAGCCGCCGGATGTAGCGGAGCATCTCGGTCTCTGACCGGTACTTGTGGAATACCGGATGAGTCAGGAAGGGGGAGCGCCGGGCCAGGGGGCCGGGGATCACGTCGGGCAGGGTCTGGTCGAGCGCCGCGAGATCCGGGGCGTCGTTCGGGCCGAAGCAGGCGACGATGTCGGCGACGTCGGCCCGGGTGGTGGTCTCGTCGAGCGCAATGCCGATCCGGGTCGGGCTCACCGGCCGGAAATTGATCTCCCGGCTCCGAGCCGCCTCATGAATCCGGGTGGCGGTGGCGGCGTCGGTGTCCACGGCGATGGTGTCGAAGAACGCTCCGTGGGCGACCCGAACGCCCATCCTGGCAAGCGCGGCGGCCAGGAGCCGGGTCAGCCGGTGCGTCCGCTGGGCGATGGCGAGAATGCCTTCGGGGCCGTGGTAGACCGCGAACATGCTGGCCATCACCGAGAGCAGGACCTGCGCCGTGCAGATGTTGCTGGTGGCCTTTTCCCGGCGGATGTGCTGCTCTCTGGTCTGGAGCGCCATCCGGAGGGCGGGCCGGCCGTCGCGATCCCTGGACACGCCGATGAGTCGGCCCGGGAGGTGGCGCTTGAATGCGTCCCGGGCGGCCATGAACGCGGCATGGGGCCCGCCGTAGCCTAACGGCACGCCGAAGCGCTGGGTGTTGCCGATCGCGATGTCGGCGCCCCATTCACCGGGCGGCTTGAGCATGGTGAGAGCCAGCAGGTCGGTGGCGACGGTGACCACCGCCTTGACGGCGTGCGCGCGGTCGGCGACCGCGGTGTAGTCGGGAATGCTGCCTTCGGTGCAGGGGTACTGGAGCAGGCAGCCGATGACCGACTCGTCGAACCCGAATGCCGACGGCGCGGCGACCACCACCGCGACACCGCGGGCTTCGGCCCGGGTCCGGACCACGGCGATCGTCTGCGGATGGCACCCCGCGTCCACCAGAAACTTCTTCCCCGTGCCGGGCGCGGCCAGGCCAAGGGCCATACCCATCGCTTCGGCGGCGGCGGTGGCCTCGTCGAGCAGGGAGGCGTTGGCCACTTCGAGGCCGGTCAGGTCGCTCACCATGGTCTGGAAGTTGAGCAGCGCTTCGAGCCGGCCTTGGGCGATCTCGGGCTGGTATGGTGTATACGCCGTGTACCAGCCCGGGTTCTCGAAGATGTTCCGCTGGATGACGCCCGGGACATGGCAGTTCGAGTAGCCCATCCCGATCAAAGAGCGGAAGACCCGGTTCTCACCGGCCATGGCGGCGAGTTCCGCCAGGGCTTCGGGTTCGCTCGCGGCGGCGGGCAGGTCGAGGGCCCGGCCGAGCCGGATGTCTCTGGGGACGAGCGCGTCGATCAATCCGTCGAGCGACGAGTAGCCCAGGGTCTTGAGCATCGACTGGACGTCGGCTTCACGCGGGCCCAGGTGGCGGTCGACGAAGGTGGAGGCTGGGGTGTTCATGGCTGTCACGGTGCTCCGTCAGAATCTCTCAAAGTGCCGATGCCCCGCGGGCGCAGTGCGCCCCGGGGCATCGTGTGGTCGGCGTGGCCGGACGTCTCCCCGGGGGGACGTTAGGCGCCGATGTGCGATCGATAGGCGGCGGCGTCGAGCAGGCCGGCGAACTGCGTCGCGTCGTCCAGCTTGAGCCGGACCATCCAGCCGTCGGCGTAGGGCGCCCGGTTCACGGCGGCGGGATCGGTGTCAAGGCCGGCGTTCACCGCCACGATAGCGCCCGCGAGCGGGGCGTACAGGTCCGAGACCGCCTTCACCGCTTCGATGGTGCCGAAGGACTGATGGGCGGTGAACTTGTCGCCGGCCTTGGGCAGGTTCACGAATACGATATCGCCCAATTCACCCTGAGCGTATTCGGTGATGCCGACCTCGACGACGCCGGCCTCGCTGGTCTGGCGAACCCACTCGTGGTCGGCGGTGTATCGGAGGTCGTCCGGGACGTTGGCCACCGGGTTGTTCCTTGTGGTGAGACGGGTTACAGGATAGCCCGTGCGCTGGTCAGGGTCAAGGCAAAACGACCCTTCATCGCAGCCGTTGCAAGGCCTTCCAGACCACGGTCGCCTGCTGTTCGAGCCGCTCGAAGCTGCCGTCGTTGTCGATCAGGAACGTGGCCCGCTTCCGCTTCTCCGCGGAGGGCAGCTGGGCCGCGATCATCGACTCCGCTTCCGCCCGTCCGAGGCCGCGGGTCCGTTCGAGCCGTTCCCGCCGGGCCGCCACCGGGGCGTCGACGAGAACGACCGCGGCGAACTTGGCCGGGTCCATTACTTCGAACAGCAGCGGAATGTCGTGGATGATGAGTTTGACGCCGCCGGCCCGGGCCTCGTCGATCAACCGCTGACGTTCGGCCGCTACGGCGGGATGGACGATCGCGTTCAGATCGGCCAGTGCGGCCTTGTCGTTGAAGACCATGCCGCGCAGGACCGCCCGGTCGAGCGAGCCGTCGTCGGCCACCACCTCGGTGCCGAAGCGATCGGTGATGGCGCGAAACACCGGCGTGCCAGGGGACTGGAGGTCATGGACGATCTGGTCGGCGTCGAGGACCGTGGCGCCCCATTCCGCGAACAGCCGCGCCACCGTGGACTTCCCCGCCGCGATGTTGCCGGTCAATCCGATGTTCTTCATGACGTCAGAGAATCCTGGTCTGATCCTCGTCCTGACGGGGGACACGGTGGCAGCGCCGGCAGCGCGCTTCGTAGGTCTCGCTGCCGCCGACCATGATCGTGGGGGAGTCCCAGCGGGCCGGCCGACCGTTGATGAGGCGCTGGTTCCGGCAGGCGACGTCACCGCAGACGACGCAGATGGCCTGAAGCTTCTCCACCTGCTCCGCGATCGCCATCAGCTCACCCATCCGGCCGAAGGGTTCGCCCCGGAAATCGGTGTCGGTACCGGCGAGCAGCACCCGGACCCCTCGCTCCGCCAGGCTGGTGGCGACCGCCACGATGCCCGGATCAAGGAACTGCGCTTCGTCGATCGCCACGACCTCGGTGTCGGGCCGGACCAAGCGGAAGATCGCCGCGGACGTGTCCACCGGCCCGGCCTCGATTTCGACCCCGGTATGGCTCGAAATCCTGGTGATGCCGCCATAGCGGTCGTCGAGATGACTCTTGAACGCCTGGACCCGGCGGCGCGCGATCAATGCCCGCCGCACCCGGCGAATCAGTTCTTCACTCTTCCCGCTGAACATGACACCGGCGATCACCTCGATCGAGCCGGTGCGCGAGGCGTGATACATCAGGGCGCCCTGGTGGAAGGTTGGAGGCCCACGACGATATGGCCCACCGGGCACCCGGTCAAGCCGACGGCTTTCGCGTGTCGCGCGGCCGGTCGATCCGGGCGGCGATCCGGCGTCGCTTGATCGTCTTGCCCGCCAGCTTCTCGACCGCCGTCTCTGCATCGTCTTCCATCGTGAACTCGATCAGTGTGAAGGTGTCCTTGATTTCAATCCGGCCCAGTTTGTCCCGGGTGAACCCCAGGTCGCCGGTCAGCAGGGCGAAGATATCGGCCGGCGACGCGCCGTCCTTGCGCCCCACGCCGATCCACACCCTGGGATGGGCGACCGCGCGGGGCTTCGGGGCGGCGGCCGGATCGGCCACCGCCGCACGGGCCTCGGTCCAGAGCGCTTGCAGGGCCGTCGCGACCTCGGTTCCGGACCAGCGGTCGAACAACGGGGCGAGGGTGGCGTAGGCCGCCCGGTCGATCCCGGCTTCGATTCGTTCCCGGATCTGGCGGCGGTCCGCCAGGATCGCACGGTCGGCGGCGTCGATCGCGCCGGGGAGCGCCACGGGGTCGGCCCGATCGACTGTGCGGGTGAGATAGGCCTGGGCCGCCGGCGGGACCAGGCAGAGCGCCTTGTCCGCCGTTGCGCGGGCGAGCCGTTCCGGGACCGGGAGGTCGAAATACACGACCAGCCCGTCGGGCGGTTCCACCGCCGTCAGGATCCGGGCCGTGACGCCGCGTCCAGCGAGTCCCTGCGTGATCTCGGCGTGGTAAGAGTCGTCGGCGGTCCAGACGTCGAGCTCGTCACGATTGAGGAGATCGGCGACGGCGCCGAGGGCCGCGACCCGGCCATTCCAGGCCACCGTGGCCATCCGGCAACGGCCTGAGGGGACGTCGCTCGCGGACAGGGCGCCGAGGACCGGCGCACGCCAGGCATAGCGTTCGATAAATCCGGCCTGACCGGCCGGGTCTGCGGTGATGACAACTCTGGGCGTGTCCTTCGGCAGCTCGGCCAGGACCAATGCCAGATCGTCATCAGCCGCTTCGTGCTCCGGCCAGACGACGACCAGCAACGCGAGTTTGTCCATGACGAGGCTGCTCCGGCGGATCAGTTCGGCCCCGATGGCGGGGCTGGTGGCGAGCAGGCTGATCCGCCCGGAGGCGAGATGGTGCGCGGCGCGAGCGGCGAAGGGGCCGGCCGCGACGACCTTCCCGCCCGGAGCGGCCGCGCGGGCGGCTGCGCCGGTCCAGGCTTCCAGGGCCGCGTCGGGGCAGAGGAGAAGGACGGGATGTTCCGGATCTTCCGAGCGGCCAAGGGCGGCCGCGAGCAGTGAGCCGGCGTAGGCGGGCGACGGGGGGGTCGCGAGCACCACACTGTTGCCGCGGGTGATCATCGCGGCGGCCTGAATGGTACCGAAAACGTCGGTGTCCCCGCGCTCCGGCGGGGTGGCTGCTATCACGGAAGACACGGGTTCCTCGATTGTCAAAGACGTCCTGCCAACTGGACCGAAGATAACACCATTCTCGTATTGACATCGCTTCGGCAATCCACGAACCTTCCGGCCGCCGCCCTCAACCTTAAGCCCCGGTGCACTTCCGTGACCAAGGTCTATCGCCTGCCCGAGCCACTCTCCAGCAATCTCGCCCACATCAGGGGCTCCGAAACCGTCGCCATCAATGCCGAGGCGAAGCGCCTTCGGGCGCTGGGCCAGGACATCGTGGACCTGAGTGTCGGCGAGCCCGATTTCGACACGCCGGCGTCGGCCGCGCAGGCCGGCGTCCAGGCGATTCAAAAGGGGACCACCCGGTATCCGCCCAACATCGGGATTGCCGATCTCCGGACCGCGATGGCGAATCACCTGAGCCAGTTGTCCGGCGGCCGCCCAGTCGATCCGGACCGTCTGGTGGTGAGCACGGGATCCAAGCAGGCCCTGTTCAATGCCTGCTTTGCGCTCTTCGGCCCGAAGGACAAAGTGCTGATTCCCTCGCCAGCCTGGGTGTCCTATCCGCAGATCGTCCATCTGTCGCGGGCCGAGCCGGTGATGGTGCCCGGTGACGGGGAGTGGGGTCTCAAGGTCAGTGTGAAGGATCTCGAGAAATACACCGACAAGCTGGTCAAGGGGCTGCTGCTCTGTTCGCCGTGCAACCCGACCGGGTCGGTCTACACGCTGTCGGAACTCAAGGCCATCGGTGACTGGGCCCGGAAGCACAACGTCTGGATCGTGAGCGACGAGATCTACCGCCGGATCAACTACGGCTCCGGCGCCGCCCCATCGTTCTTCGATCTGCCGGACGAGTATCTCGAGAAGACGGTGGTGGTTTACGGCGCGAGCAAAGCCTACGCGATGACCGGCTGGCGGATCGGCGCGGCATACGCGCCGCCCCACGTGGCCAAGGCCATGGCCAATCTCCAGTCGCATACGACCACCGGCGCCAACCACCCGGCGCAGGTCGCGGCGGCGATGGCCTTCAGCGATCCCAAGGTCGAGCAGGAAGTGGTCAAGATGACGGCCGCGTTCCGGCGCCGCCGGGACCGTCTGGTCGAACGGTTCCGGGTCGAGGCGCCCGGGGTCGAGTTCGTCGAACCCCATGGCGCGTTCTATTTGTTCTTCCGGGTCGACGGTGTCGGAGCGAAGGGCCTTACGGGCACCCGGTTTTGCGAACGGTTGCTCGGCGAACATGGCGTGGCGCTGGTGCCGGGCGCCGCGTTCAACGACGACCGCTGGGTCCGGCTTTCATACGCCGCATCCGAGAAAGACCTGGGAAAGGGCGTGGACCGGATCATGAAGTGTTTCGCCGAGTTCGAAGCCGGCCTGGTGTGAGCAGTCGGCTGCTCTTTCAGCGGGTCAGGAAGGAACTCGGGCGGGACGCACGGGTCGTCATCGCGACCGCCATGCCCCCGGCGGTGGAGGGTCGGCCGGACGACTACCGGCTGGCACCATCGCGCCTGATCGAAGATGATCAGCTCGAGATCCATGCCGTCGGCGGAGCGCAGGCCTGTGACGATCCGATGGCGTTCCTCGACGGCACCCAGCGGATCGAAGTGGTGGGCTACGTCGAGGCGACGCCGGTCGTTGCCGCCCTCGTCGCCGCCGCGGTGCGACTCCGGGTCGGTGGGCACTTCACCACGGTCGCCCGGCAGCAGCGGGCCGTCCTGGTCGGGCGCCCGGATGTGCTGGAGAGTCTGGCCGGCACCTATACGGGGTTCGACCCCGTCCCGCTGCCCGCCGAAGACGTGCTCCATCCCCTCAAGTCGCTCGAGGGTGCCCATCGGCTGATCGACATCGAGCGGAGCCGGCTCGAACGCGACGTCGGCTGGGTCTTCCGGCAAACCAGCGACGCCTGGCTGGTCGTTGATGGCGTCCTCGCCGACTCAGGCGTGTGGCAGGATGATGCCAGAGCGATCGGCGTCTCGAAGAGCCACGCGACCCTGCCGTTCGGCGGAGCCGATCTGGAGCGCTATCTCACCCTGCCGAGCGGGCACCGGACCTCGGTGTTCGAGCCGGCCACGTGGCGGATCGCGCCGGTCCGCAGCTGGGGTCTCCGGCTCTGGCCCCACGAGGGTCACGACCTGTTCCACGGCCTGGTGCGGGTCGAGGTCGCCGTTCCCGCCGCCACCACGGCGCACGCCGACCTGGTGTCGCGCTGGCTCCTGGCGGAGCGGGCGCCGCTCAGCCGGCCGGACGTGCGATGGGATCGGCTGCTGTACGGCGTGGCGGCCGTCGAACGCCATCTGAGGGCTCGATGATCGGCCGCGTCGTCGCCACCGAGATGAAGCCGAGCACCCCGCATCAGTTCCTGTTCTGGACCGCACGGGATGCGCAGGTGGGGATCGGGTCGATCGTCCGGGTGGAATCGCCGGGGCGGCGAGTGTACGGTGTGGTCACCGACGCCTTCGCCTACTCCGACCTCGCGACCCCGATGGACGCGGTATATGGGTCCGATGGCGATCCGGTTGGCGCGGTGGAGCCCAGCCACCGAAGCGAGATTCGCCTTTTCCAGACCGCGGTGCTCCGTCACGAGCCCGAAGAGCCGCTCCAGGCCGTGCCGTTAGGCGAAGTCCATCTGGCCTCCGACGCCGACGTGGCGGTCGCGCTGCGGATGGACACCTACACCGCCGGCGAGAAGCCCACCGGTATCCCGATCGGTCTCTATGCCGCGGGCGGCCTCGAAGCGCCCATTTTCGTCGATGCCGATTTCCTCCTTGGCCCCGAAGCCGCGCACCTCAACATCACCGGTGTCTCCGGCCTCGCCACGAAAACCTCGGCGATCGAATTCTTCCTCACAACGATTTTCCAGCGCTTTCCAGTCCACAAGGGCCGGATCGCGGCGCTCTGCTTCAACGTGAAGGGTCCCGATCTGCTGTTCCTCGATCAGCCCGGGACCCTCACCGCCGAAGACCGCCGGCTCTACGACCGGCTCGGCATCGAACCGAGGCCGTTCACCGGCGCCCGATACTTCGCGCCGTTCAAGGCCGACGGCGTCAATCTCAACAGCCTCCGCACCCATCCCGATCTCAATCCGACCGAGCCGCTGGTCTGGGGCCTCCGCGAGGTGCTCGATTACGCCGAAGTCCTGCTCAACCGCGACGACGTCGACGCCAAGGCGGATGCGTTCATCGATTTCCTGGCCGAACGGGTGGTGGGGAAGGAGTTCACCGACGAGCACACGGGCAAGACCTTTGCCGTCCGGAGCTTCGCGGAACTCGAAGGGTTCTTCCGCGCGATCTTCGATTTTCTCGAAAACATGGGGCGGGGCGCCGAGATCTGGCGGACCCATCACGTCGCCACGATCCGGAAGATCCGCAATCGGCTGGGCAACATCAGCACCCGGTCCAAGGGACTGGTGACCGATGACGGTGAAGTCAACGACCTGCCCTGGGGGACGTTTCAGGATCGGAGCGTGTACGTCGTGGACGTCGCCGGCCTCGATCCGCTGGCGCAGGACCTGGTCTTTGCCCGAATCGTGTCCAAGCTTCGCGAGCATCTCGAGCGACGGGACCTGGGCGTCGAACACATCGTGGTGTTCGTCGATGAGCTCAACAAGTACGCCCCGCAGGACGGCCAGGACACCTACGTCCGGAAGATGCTCCTCGACCTGAGCGAACGCGGTCGGTACCTCGGTCTGGTGCTGTTCTCGGCCCAGCAGTTCCGGTCTCAGGTCCACAAGCGGGTCGTGGGCAACGCCGGGACCTCGGTGTTCGGCCGTCTGGACGCCGACGAGCTCTCCACTCCGGGCTACGGAATCCTGTCGCCCGCGATCAAGGCCAAGCTCGCGGCCCTGCCGAAGGGTGAGCTGATGATCCGCCACCCGCACTTCACCCAGCCGATCTTCCTCAAATTCCCCCGTCCGGCCGTGCTGTCGGGGCGCGAAGGGATCGAGCGGTTCCCGCCCGAGGTCGAAGTTCCGTTCGAGGAGGCGGTCGTGCGGCGGCTCCGGGCGCTCGACAAGGGGATTCAGGGCAACCGGATCAAGGACCTGGTGGCTGGCCGGACCACCGATGATGTGGTCCGCGCCCTTCACGCCACCATTCGGAACCGGCCAGACGATGTTACCGCCTTCTTCATCAAGTGCCTGGGGCGCGAGGTCCGGACCCGGACCGTGGCCCCCCGGACCGGGATTGCCCCGCTCAAGGCGATCGACGATCCCTATGCCTGATCCGGTGTCCCTGGCGCTGGCTGATCGCCCGTCGATCGGCCATCTCCTTCGCGACCGCGCGACGCTGACCCCGCAGGGCCGGGCCCTTCGGTTCGGCGCCGAACGGCTCACCTTTGCCGAAGTCGAGGACCGGTCCACCCGGGTGGCCAACCGCCTGGCCGGTCTCGGTATCGTGGCCGGCGACCGGGTGGCGGTCATGATGCCTAACGGCCTGGACTATCCTCTCGTCTGGCTCGGCATCGTCCGGCTCGGCGCCGTGGTTGTGCCGGTCAACACCGGGTATCAGGCCTCGGATCTCCGCTATGTCCTCACCGATTCGGGCGCCCGGGCGCTGGTGACCGTCGAGGCGCTCCGGACGCTGGTTGATGCTGTGGTGCCCCGGTGCCCGGCCTTGCGGCTGGCCCTGGTCTGGGATGGGCCGTCGCGCCAGACCGGCCCCGGACCTCATGACACCCTCGCGCCGTTTCGGGATCAGGTGGCGACGACGCCGGCGGGGCACCCGGTGGACCATCTCCGGGAGGACACCCTCGCCACCCTCCAGTACACCTCCGGCACGACCGGATTTCCGAAAGGGTGCATGCTGGTTCACCGCGGGTGGATCGTCTGCGCCATCAACTACGTCCACCTCGGCGACTTTACCGCGGACGACGTCGCGGTGATCATGACCGCGTTCTACTACGGCGACTTCGGCTGGAACCTCGTGCTCTCGATCCTGGTGGGGATGGAACTCGCCATGCTGCCGCGCTTCTCGGCCTCGACGCTCTGGCGGTCGATCCAGGAGGTGGGCGGAACCTTCTTCTACTGTCTCGGGACGATGCCGGTCCTCCTGCTGAAACAGCCCCCGGATCCGGCGGTGGACCGGGGTCACAGCGTGCGCTGGGTTTCCTGCTCGGGGATTCCGGCCGAACGTCATCGAGAGATTGAGGACCGCTGGGGCGTGCCGTGGCGCGAGGCGTATGGGACCACCGAGGTCGGGTTCGTCACGGCCACCCGGCGCGGCGAGTCCGAGACGGTCGGGTCGGGCACCATCGGCACGGTGATCGACGGATACACCGGCCGCCTGGTAGGCCCCGAAGGTCGGGATGTCCGCCGGGGCGACGTGGGTGAGTTCATTTGCCGGGGGCCTCGATGGATTTCCCAGGGTTATTGGCAGAAACCTGAGGCGACCGCCGCCTGGATGCGGGACGGCTGGGCCCACACCGGCGACCTCATGCGCCAGGACCCTGCCGGCCGCTATTTCCTGGTCGGGCGGACCAAGGACATGATCCGGCGCGGCGGCGAAAACGTGGCAGCCGCCGAGGTGGAAGCGGCGCTCTGCGAACACCCTGCGGTCGGCAACGCCGCCTGCATCGCGGTCCCGGACGAGATTCGAGGCGAGGAGGTGCTGGCGTACGTTCAGCCGACCGGTACGGCCCCCGACCCGGAAGCGGTGCTGGCCCACTGCCGGTCTCGCCTCGCGGCCTTCAAAGTGCCCCGGTATCTCCGGTTTATTGCCGACTTTCCGCTGACCCCGAGCCAGCGGATCGAGAAGCACAAACTGTCGCGGGACCTTCCCGGCAGCTACGACGCAGAGCGCCAGGCCTGGCGCTGACGTTCGCTCCCCGGGCGGACGTCCCGCCCCTGAGGTAGATTTTCCCCGTGCTGCTCGCTCATCTCGCCGATACCCACCTGGGGTTCCGCCAGTACCACCGGCAAACGTCTTCCGGCATCAACCAGCGGGAGGCGGATGTCTCGCGGGCGTTCCGCCAGGCCGTAAGCGGGGTGATCGAGAAACGCCCCGAGGTCGTGGTCATCGCCGGCGACCTGTTCCACTCGGTGCGGCCAACCAACCAGGCCATCGTTTTCTGCTTTCGGGAGTTGCAGCGTCTTCGTGAGGCCCTGCCGAAGACCCGGATCGTGGTGATCGCGGGCAACCACGACACGCCCCGGGCCACTGAGACCGGATCGATTCTCAAATTGTTTGCGGAACTCGGCGTCGTGGTGGCGATGGATCAGGCCGACCGGGTCGTGGTGCCCGAGTTCGACCTTGCGCTCACGCTGTTGCCCCACCAGGCGCTCGTGGTGGCGGAGCGGCCCGATCTGCGACCCGAGGGGCCGGAGACGTATCAGGTACTGGTGGTTCACGGGGAGGTCGATGGCCTCTTTCCGCTCGACCGATGGTGGGCTGAGCCAGGCGGCGCGGTGATCGACCCGTCGGACCTGGCCTCGGATCGCTGGAACTACGTCGCGTTGGGCCACTATCACGTTATGCGTGAGATCCGGCCGCGGGTCTGGTACTCGGGTGCCCTCGAATATGTCACACCCAATCCTTGGGGCGAGTTGATCGAGGAGCGGAAGACCGGGGTTCGGGGAAAAGGCTGGCTCCTGGTCGATCTCGATACCGGCAAAGTGGAGCGGCAGTACCTCAAGGCGGAGCGACGACTGCTCGACCTGCCGGCCATTGAGGCCCAGGGCCTCGCGGCGGCGGAACTGAACGAGCTGATCAAGGACCGGGTTGCGAAGGTTCGCGGCGGGATCGCGGATCAGATGGTCCGGCTGGTGGCCGAGAACGTCGCCCGTCATGTGATTCGCGAACTCGACCATGCGGCGATCCGGGCCTTCAAGGCGACCGCACTCCACTTCCATCTCGATCTCCGCCGGGCGACCCAGCATCGTTCCATCGGGGTCGGTGCGCCCGGTCCCCGCCAGACCCTGACCGACGTGCTCCGGGGTTTCCTGGGACGCCGGCCGCTCCCGGAGCGGGTTGCCCGTGACCGGTTCGTCGATCGCGGGATCTCACTTCTCGAGGCCGCCTCGGCCGACGAGGAGGGGGGCGGCTGATGCAGCTCCGCCGAATCCGCCTCATCAATTTCCGGCAGCACGCCGACACCGTCCTCGAGTTCGATCGGGGGCTGACTGGCATCGTGGGCCCGAACGGCGCGGGGAAATCCACGCTGCTCGAGGCCATCGCCTGGGCGATGTACGGCACGCCCGCGGCTCGCGGCAACCGCGACTCGATCCGGCGCCGCTCGGCTCCACCCCGTTCCAAGGTCGAGGTCGAGCTCGATTTTGCCATCGGCGCTCACCAGTACCGGGTGGTCCGCTCGCTCCAGGGCGCCTCGCTCTACCTCGACGGGGAGGCCGCGCCGATCGCGAACAGTTCGGCGGCGGTGTCCGAGCGGGTGGGCCGCCTCCTCGGGATGACGAAGGAGGAATTCTTCAACACGTATTTCACCGGCCAGAAGGAGCTGGCGGTGATGGCGTCGATGACCGCGCCGGAACGGGCCCGGTTTCTGAGCCGGGTGCTCGGCTACGAGCGTCTCGCCCTGGTCCAGACCCGCCTCAAGGAAGAGCGCTCGATCCTCAAGGCCCAGCTCCAGACCGCTGAGACCGGCCTCGAGGATCCGGCGCAGCTGGCCGGGGAGGAGCAGCGGGCCGGCGAACGGCTCATGACCGCGGACACGGAGCTTGCGCGTGCGGCCGCTCACCGGACGGCCGCCGACCGGGCGCACGCCGTGATGGCGCCCGAATGGCAACGCCTCGAACAGCGGCGGGAACAGGTCCGGACCATCGAATCGGATCTCCAGATCGCCGACCACTCCGCCGTCGAGGCTCGCCGGAGCTTCGAGACCATGGACCTGGCGTTGCGCGAGGCGCTCGAGGCCCGGGCCCAGCGGGAAGAGTTGCTCCCGGGCCTCGCCGACTGGGACGAGCTGATTGCCCGCCGGGACCGTCTCGAAGCGGACTCGCACGCGTTCGCCGGACGGCGCGGGGTCGAGGCCGAGGCGGCCGAGGTCCGGAGGAACGCCGCGGCGTTAGGTGACCGGCTGGCGCAGTTGCCCGATCCTGCCCGGCTGGCGCTGGTCCGCGAGGAGATTGTCCGGGCCGAAGCCGCCCTCCAGCAGTCGGGAACGGCCCTGGAGGAACTTCGGAATGAGGTGGTGCGGGAGCGCCAGAATGCCGAGACCATGCTCAAGGGTCTCTACGCTCAGCATGATGACATGAAGAGCGAGAAGGTCCGGCTGGAATCGGCCGGGGCCGAGGGGGTCTGCCCGACCTGCGGCAAGCCTCTGGGGAAGGAGTACGAGGGCGTGCTCGATGATCTCGAAACCCGTCTGGCCGTGATCGTCGCCGACGGCCGCCACTACCGGGCCCGGATCGAACAGCTCACCCGCGAGCCCGAGACGCTCGTCGCCGCCCGGAAGGGTCACGAGGCAGCCGAGGCTGATCTGACGCGGCTCACCCGTGCGGTCGGCCGGATCGAGGAGGGTGTCGCGGAACGGGCCCGGATCGAAACGTCGAGGATCGAGCTGGTATCCCGGCTCGAGCGGCTCGAACGCCAGCTCGCGGCGGTACCCACGACCTATGACGAGACCCTCCATCAGTCGGTCCGGGAACGGATCGCTGCCCTGGAGCCCCGGCGCGAGCAGGTTCTGCTCCTTGGCGCCCGGGCCGAGCGGGCGGTTGACCTGGTGGCCCGGGCTGCGGAGGCGGAGCAGGCGCTGACCCGGCTCGAGTCTCGCGCGGCGGGGCTCCGCCTGGAGCTTGCGGCGTTGGGCTGGTCAGCGGAGGAGTATGAGCTCGGACGGCAGCGGATTCAGGCTGCGGAGCGGGAGCGGCAGGCGGCTGAGCTGGCTCTGGTGCGGGCGAGCGGCGAACGGGCCGCGGCCGCGGAATCCCGGGATCAGGTCGCCCGGCGCCGGGCCGACCGGGACCGCCGCGCGGCCGAGGCTGACCGGATCCGGAGCGACCTCGAGCTCAATCAGGAACTCGACCGTGCCTTCACCGATCTCCGCGACGAGCTGAACGAACAGCTTCGGCCCGACCTCGCGGACCACGCCTCCGTGTTGCTGCGCGCCCTGACCAACGACCGGTATTCCGATCTCGATCTCGACGAAGACTACGTCGCCACGATCGTGGACGATGGGGAACCGAAGACCGTGATCTCCGGCGGCGAGGAGGACGTCGTGAACCTGGCCCTTCGACTGGCGATCAGTCAGATGATTGCGGAGCGAGCCGGCCAGCCGTTCTCCCTGCTGATACTGGACGAGGTCTTCGGCTCGCTCGACGAGGAACGCCGGGCGTCGGTCGTCGAGCTGCTCCGGGCCCTTGCGGACCGGTTCCCCCAGGTCATCCTGATCACCCATATCGAATCGGTGCGGGACGGTTTCGACCGGATCGTCCGGATCGACTACGACGTCGAGCAGGGAATCGCGCGGGCCCGGGAGGAACGGGTACCGACGGAGGAATCCGATGCCGCGGCTTGAGGGAATTCACGGACCCCAGGTCCTCAGCCCGATCCACGTCGAGGAATTGAATCGGGTGTTCTCGGAGTCCTTCACCGATCGCTACCATCGCGACGGCATGACCGGCGTCCGGGTGCCCGAACTCAGTCCCGCGATCTGGCGATTTGCAATGGACACCGCCGGACCTGGCGCGATGCACTGGCGGGATCCGCAGGGGCGGCTGGCGGCGTTCAATCTCGCCCACGTATCGGGGCAGGAGGGCTGGATGGGCCCGCTTGCGGTCCGGCCGGACTGGCAGCGCCGGGGACTGGGCCGGGCCATCGTGACCGCGGCGGTGGAACGGCTCATGGCGGCGGGCTGCCGAACGATCGGTCTCGAAACCATGCCGCGAACCGTCGACAACATCGGGTTCTACAGCGGCCTCGGGTTCCGGCCCGGGCACCTGACGGTCGCGATGATCCGGGAGGTCCGCCGGGGCGAGGGCGTGGCGGCGGAACTGGCCTCGTCGATGGGGGACGCCGCGCACTGGCTCGAGGCGGCTCGCGAGCTGGCGGCCTCGATCATTCCCGGGGCCGATTTCAGTCGGGAGATCTCGCTTACTCTCGAGCAATCGTTAGGCGATCTCACCGTCGTCCGCCGGAATGGCGCCTGGGCCGGCTATGCCGTCTGGCACTCGGCCCCGCTCGCCGCGGGCCGGCCGGCGGATGAGGTCCGGATCCTCAAGATCGTGGCGATGGACCGGCCGGCCTTCCGCGCCGTACTCGAGGGCCTGGTCCGGGAGGCGGCCGCCCGGGGGCTGGGCCGGGTGGCCATTCGCGCCCAAACCGCGTTCCGCGAGGCGTATGGTGACCTGGTCGACCTCCGGTTCCGGGTCCACTGGACCGATCTCAGGATGACCCTCGCCAGCCATCCCGAGCACCATCCAGCGCCGGGAGTCGTGTTCTCGAACTGGGAGATCTGAATCTCAGCGCGGTTGCCGGAGTGCCCACCACCGGACCAGCAGGGCCACCCCGGCCGCCAGGAGAATGTGCACGATCCCCAGGCCGACGGGGCGGAGAAAGGTGAGAACGAGCCACGCCGCGAGCGCAATGATCGCGCCAATCAGGTTCAGGTTCATGAAGCCTCCGGACTGCGTTGACGCTCACCAGTGGATTCCCTATTATAGAACCGTCGGCTGGTGACTGGGAACTCCGTTATTGAGCCAACAGGTCCGATGCTGGGCCCACATACTGGGATTGATGCCATGCCCTTCGGGGAAGGCAGATATCGTGGTGAGGGCGCCGAACATTCCACTTCGGGCTTCAATAAACCTCCTGGTTGCCATCCGACCCCGGGGCGCCGACCGACGTCAAGTCCGGTCGGCGCCCTCCCTTTTTCGCGAAAGCCTGGCTCATGGCCATTTGCGTCGTCGCCCGGCGGCTTCATTTCAACGCCGCCCATCGCCTCCACAACCCGGCCCGGTCGGCTGAATGGAACCAGACCACCTTCGGCCCCTGCAATAATCCGAATTATCACGGGCATAACTACGAACTCGATGTGCTGGTCGAGGGTGAAATCGACCCTGAAACCGGCTACGTTCTGGATGTCGGGCTGCTGAAGGGCGTCGTCGAGGCGTCGGTGCTCTCGGTGCTCGATCACAAGAACCTCAATCTCGACGTCCCGTGGTTCCGGGACCGGATTCCATCCGCCGAGAATATTGCCGTGTTCTGCTGGGAGCAGATTGCGCCACGCCTGCCCGCCGGACGGCTCACGCTGATCAGACTCTGGGAGACACCGCGAAACTATGTCGAATACCACGGCGCCTGACATCCGCGTCCATGTCCGGGCGATTCTCGAGGCGCTCGGCGAGGATGTCGAGCGCAACGGACTGGCTCGGACCCCCGAGCGAGTCGAAAAGGCCTACCGCTGGCTCACGAGGGGCTACGAGATGTCGGTGGCCGATGTCGTGGGGAGCGGCGTGTTCGAGGAATCCCACGAGAGCATGATCCTCGTCCGGGACATCGAACTCTACTCGATGTGCGAACACCACATGCTGCCGTTCTTCGGCAAGGCCCACGTGGCCTATCTCCCGAAGGGTCGCATCATCGGTCTCTCCAAGCTGCCCCGGATTGTGGAAGTGTTCGCCCGGCGGCTCCAAGTCCAGGAACGCCTGACCGACCAGGTTGCCGACGCCGTGATGGACGTGCTCGAACCGGCCGGAGTCGGCGTGGTGATCGAGGCGGCCCACCTCTGCATGATGATGCGGGGCGTGGAAAAACAGAACTCAACGACCGTGACCAGCGCCCTCCGGGGCGTGTTCAAGGAAGACGCCAGCACCCGTGAGGAGTTTCTCCGGCTGGTGCATGGTCCCAGGATCATTGTCTGACATGCCTCGCCTGACGGGGCGACTCGCGGTGGTGACCGGTGGCTCGACCGGGATCGGGGCGGCCGTGTCCGCGCTGCTTCGTCACGAGGGCGCCACTGTCGTGCGGGCCTCGCGCAACCCTGGCCCATCCGAGGACGGCGACATCCCGATCGCCGTCGACCTTGCCGCGGACGAAGGGCCCGACCAGCTCGCGGCCCAGGTGCTCGCGATCGGGGTTCCCGACCTGATCGTCAGCAGCGCCGGCGGGTTCCTGCTTGCCCCCTTCGCCGACACTTCACTCGGCGACCTCGACGAACTCTATCGCGTCAATCTTCGGGCGCCGTTCGAGCTGGCCCGCCGGCTCCTCCCGCCGATGAAGTCCCGGGGGCGCGGCCGTCACATCCTGATCGGGTCGGTGGCCGACCACCGGGCGTTTTCCGGCAACGCCGCCTACAGCGCCACGAAGTTCGGCCTTCGGGGCTGGCACGAGGTACTCGAGGAGGAGTACCGCGGCACCGGCGTGCTCTGCTCGCTGGTCAGCCCGGGTCCGGTCGACACGCCGCTCTGGGACCCCTTCGATCCCGATCACCGGGATGATCTCCCGTCCCGGGCCGTCATGCTCAAGCCGTCGGATGTGGCGGAAGCGGTACTGTGGATCGCCAGCCGCCCGGCCCATGTGGGGGTCAGCGTGCTCCGGATCGGGCCCGCCTGACGTCCTGACCGATGTTCATTGAACTCACCGATCACCTACGCTGCCCGGCGGACCATGAGGAGTCGTTCCTCGTCCTGCTGCCTGTCCGCATGGACGGGCGACGGGTAGTCGAGGGTACGCTCGGTTGCCCCCGCTGCGGGCGGGAGGTCGTGATCGTCGGGGGTGTTGCGGATTTTGGTGGTGGTGAGGATTCGCCCGCCGGCACCGCGCTCGATGCCGCTGCCGTCGCGACGTTCGTTGGTCTGGAGGGCCCGGGCGGTTATCTCGGGCTGTTCGGATCCGCAGCCGCGGCGGCCGACCGGCTTGCCGACCTCCTGCCGGGCATCCGGTTGGTCCTGGTGAATCCGCCAGCGGGCACGGCCGAGAACGAAATGACCAGCATGGTCCGAGCCGGCCGGTCCCCGCTCAAATCCCGTTCGATGCGGGCGGCGGTGATGGCCGGTTCGGCTGCGGCCGACCCGGTTTGGGTCGACCGCGCCGCCGACGCCGTGCTGCCAGGCAACCGTCTGGTCGTGGCGGGCCCGATGCTGGCCCGTCCCGATCTCGAGGTTCTGATGGAGGGCGCCGGTCTCTGGGTAGCCCGAAAGGCCCCCAATCGGCCGGTGGGTGCCTAACGACCGTCCGATGCCGGCAGCCGCAAAGCCTGGCCGGGCCGGATTCGGAGCCAGGTCGGGATCGCGTTGACCCGCCGCAGGGCCCCTTCGCCAATGCCGTGTTCCCGGGCGATGTCCCCCAGTGTCTCCCCCCGCCGCACTCGGATCAGCAGACCAAGCTCGGGGGCGGTCGAAGTCTGGGGCGGTGTCACGATCGCGGGCAATCGGGCCAGCAGTGCGCCCAGGTCCTCGCCCATGCCGGTCGGCACCTTGAGCCATGAGCCGCCGGGTGGCGTTACCCCACCGATCAACTCCGGATTGAGATCGCGTAGCCGCGACCGACCGAGGCCGAGCACGGTTTCGGCGTTGCCAAGGCGAATCGGCCGATCGACATGGATCGAATCGTGGAGCGGGGGAGCGGTGGCGTCGACGGCAAACCCGTAGCGGGCGGGATTCCGGCCGATGGCGGCCGCCGCCAGCAGCTGCGGTACGTAGTCGCGGGTCTCCTTGGGCAGGAGCCGCCGGTCAGCCAGGGCGAAGAAGGCGTCGCCGCCGTCGTCGTCCCCGGGCGTGAGGCGCTGCAAGCTCCGGCTCACGCGCCCGGCCCCACTGTTATAGGCTGCGGCGGCGAGGAACGGCGACCGAAATTCACGGGTGAGATCCTTGATGTGGCGGATGGCGGCATCGGTGGCCCGTTCCGGGTTCCGCCGTTCATCGATCCATCGGTCGACCCGCAGCCCCAGCCCGCGGGCCGTTTCCGGGATGAATTGCCACATCCCGGCCGCGCCCGCCCGGCTGGTCGCTGAATTGGAAAATCCGCTCTCGATCACCGGCAGAAAGCCGAATTCAGACGGCAGCCCCTCGTCGGCGAGGCGGCGCTGGATTGCCCCCTGATAGCGGCTCCCGCGGGTCAGCCATTGACTCATTCGGTCGCGGGCCGGGCCGGTGAAATAAGTAAGGTATCGAGCGACGTCGGGCCGGTTTAGGAGCGCGGGGTCGAATCCCGACGCCGTATCGACCTGTGCGACGAGCGTGCCGGCGAAGAAATTGAGGCCGGTGATCAGCAGCATGGCGGTTCTCATACGGAGCTGATTGGCATGGGCTGGGCCGTTGGGTCGCCTTCGGTATCTACTTGCCTTCCAACGTCTTAGATGATGTGCTCCGGGGCGGAAACGACCGAGGGACCGGCGGTGCTTGCCGGTCCCTCGGAAAAAGAAGACGTCGTCGGACGGTACCTGGTCAGGCGCTGCCGCCTCGGCGGCGCAGCCAGCCCGCGCCAAGGGTGGCGATCAGGCCGGTCGCCAGCAGGACGATGGAGGCCGGTTCCGGCGTTGTCGTGGTTCCCAGTTCGAAATTGTCGTTCACCGCGTACTGATTCTGCCCGGCAAACCCGAGCTGCACATTATCCACGAATCCATGGTACTGATAGGGCCAGTAGCTGCCGACACCAACGCTGATCGCCGAGACGAACGCGTTGGCGGAGAAACAGCCGCTTGAGGCCCAGCCAGCCACCGAGAACGTCGTCAGCGGGTTGCCGTTCAGCGGCGGCTGGAAATTGCACCCGGAGCCGGTTCCGGTGCTCGGCCGCCAGCGCCAGAGGTTCTGGCTCAGCAGGTTCTCGTTGTGCCACACGTCATTCACCGTCGGGGCGCCGCCGTTGTTGTAATAGGCCTCCCAGATCAGCTGATCCTCAACGCCGTTGTCGTTGACATAGAGACGCAGTACGGGGGTCTGGGCCGCCCAGGGAATGTCAGTCGGTGTGTTGAGCGATTCGCGGAACCAATCGAAGCTCAGACAGTCGATCATGCTGAGCAGTCCGAACCCGCCCGCATCGTAGGAGTTGCGGCGGTAGAACGCCCAGTCCGAGAGATTGCCGCTGGCGGTCAACTCAAGCGAACCGTTGCCGGCCCGCGGGTTCGATCCGGTGATTCCCACGGTGGCGCCGCCCTGGACTTCGGGGCCCCACTGCGGGTTCGACGGATAGATGGGGTTGGCCGATCCGACATGGCCGCAACCCTGGCTGGTGACCGGTCGGATGGCGTGGGCGACCGACCCGTGCAGCAGCAGGGCAGCGACCGTGGCGATGGCAATGCGAAAAGGCGTCATGGCAGTCTCCTGACCCCCAGAATTGCAATCAGCGTGCCCAGAATTTTGGCATGTCTCACTTCTTGACGTTCGGGCTCCCGCAAAGTGTTGCAGCAGGGCTACGCCGTGAATCCGGTTTGAATTCCGACCGTTTCTCCGATCGGGCTATCCAGCAGATAATCGCTTGGCAGGCAAGATAATAGCCCTTGTACCCTGTGACGGGTTTCGAGCAATAACTGGTCAGGTTATGATGGCTTGGTGGGCGGGATGGCGCTCATCGTGGTGCTGCGTGGGAGCCCCTGGTGTGGTCCGGATGCTTCAGTTTGTGGTGCGACCCCCGTCGCGGGCCATGATCTGGCCGAAAACCGCCACACCGCGTCCCAGTTTGAGAGTGCCTGCCGCAACCGTGGTCTGCGCGTCCCCACGGCCAACGGAGCTCCCGTCGCCGAGGGAGACTTCCCCGTCGCCGATTACCGGTCCCAGCACCTCAGCGGCCGGCCCCACGACGACATTCCGCCGGCCGACGAGACTGCCTCGGATGGCGGCGGCTCGTTCGATCGTGACGTCCCCATGAACCTTTACGCTGCCATGGATCTCGGCCCCCTGACGGACGGTGAGCCGACCGGTCACCACCAGACTTCCGATCACCTTCACGCCTGCCCCGATCTCGAGGTCGCCGTCGATCCGGTGGTGGTCGCCGATCCGGCGGGCCCCGTCCGGTAGCTGCCATCCTCCCGTTGCCGCCGCGCGGGCAGGGGCGGCGGAGCCGGTCGTTCGGATCTCCGGCGCTCCAATCCGATCGAACTCGACCCCGGGGCCGACGGTCACGGACTCGTCGGACGAAATCCGGCCCTGGAGCGCCGATTCGCCGCCGATCGTCAGGGCTCCGCCGGCATGAACCCAGCGCAGGACCCGGGACCGCTCGCCCAACGTGATGCGGCGTTCGCCCAGCAGAGCGCGATAGACTGTTTGTGGACCGCCGACGAAATCCTCGGTGGCGTGCACTTCCTGGAGGAAGGTCTGGTTGCCTGCCAAGGCGATCGGCGTGTCGACCCGGACCACGCGGTCCTGCGTGGTGCCCGGCTCGCCCGGCCGGAGCACGTCGGGGCCGGCTTTGACCCGGGCGAAGTGGGTGCCATCGGGAAGGCGGCCCAGGAAATCCGCCGGCGTGGCCGCCGGGAGCAGGTTCATCTGACGGCCGAGGTACTGGCGAAAGCCCCGAGCGAGGAAGGAGACATCCCCGGCATCGCGGGGAACCACCCGAAGTGGTGCGACGTCGCTCGGATGCAGCAGCTCGAGAATCGCCGGTACCAGCGGCAGGAGGAACCAGCCCACCGTCATTGCCGCGAAGGCGAGTCCGTACCAGAGGTTCACGGCCGGCCTCCGGTTCCGCCGTTGCCGTTCCGATATCGCTCGGTCTTCTCCCAGTGATGATCCTCGCCACGGAGCGACTGAACCATCTGGGTAACCGTCGCAACGGACACCGACGTGAGGCTCACCAGGAAGCCGAACATGAGGAAGGGCAGGAGCCGAATCCGGTTTCTCGATCCATCGAGGCGGGCCGCCGTCGCGACCTCGAAGAATGCCGCAAAGTTTCCCAGTGTGCTGTAGGTCGCGACCCCGAGAACCGGGAGGATGCCGTACTCGATTGGGAAGCCCACATAGTACAGGGCCGTGGCGAGTCCGAACCCGATCAGCAGCAGTGGCCCGACCGCGAAGACGCCCAGCAGCAGCAATCCGTCGAAGACGACGGTCGCCGGGAGCCGTCTTACGCTCTTGAGCAGGGGCCAGCCAAAGCTGACGAGCGCCTGGTTGTGGCCGCGGGCCCACCGCTTGATTTGCCGGATCCGAGTCGGCCAGTTTTCCGGGACCTCCTCGTAACACTCGGACCGATTCTGGTAGACGACCTGCCAGCCAGCCACAATGAGCCGATAGGTCATGTCGGTGTCCTCGGCCAGGGCGTCCGCGCGCCATCCGCCCACTGCCAGGAGCGCTGAGCGCCGGACGCCGCCGACCGTTCCGCCGTACTGGGGCACCAGCCCCAGGTTCATGCGGGCCTGCTGATCGACCTGATAGCCACCCGATCGCTCGAGATCGAGCAGCCGGGTCAGCAGAGTCCGGTTCAGGTTGAGCGGCACGACCCGCCCCATGACCGCTCCCACCTCAGGATCGAAGAACGGAGCGACCAGCTGCTTGATCAGGCCGGCCCCGGGCAGATAGTCGGCGTCGAAGACCAGGATGACCTCGGTCTCGACCTCGCCCGAAAGTTCCGCGAGCGCCGCCGCCTTGCCTGGGCGTCCCCCGGTTCGGTGCCGCGGCTTGACGCGCCCGGGGAACCGGCGGGCGTAGTCGTCGAGGATCTCCCTGGTCCCGTCGGTCGAGCGATCGTTGATCACGACGATCGACAGCCGCTCGGCTGGGTAGTCGCTCCCGAGCAGCGCGTCGAGCATGCCGCCGATCACCTGCTCCTCGTTGTGCGCCGGGACCAGAATGGTGACGGGCGGCCACTGCGCGGTGCCAATGTCGACGTAGGGCTGCCGCTGAGTGCCGAACAGGCGGTTCAAGGTGAAGATGTAGTGACGGATCGTGTAGATCGCGACGATCCCCACGATTACGAAGAGCGGGATCAGGAGCGCCGTTCTCATGACCGTTTCGGCTCCTGCCAGAGAGCCGAGGGCCAGCTCATCGCCCAGCCGTAGAAGGCGACGAAGACCATCACGTGGAGCAG
This sequence comes from Gemmatimonadota bacterium, assembly GCA_025350665.1. Taxonomy (GTDB): domain Bacteria; phylum Gemmatimonadota; class Gemmatimonadetes; order Gemmatimonadales; family GWC2-71-9; genus SHZU01. Next base: position 26,964 of record JANXXJ010000345.1, read on the forward strand.
CAGGCCGAACATGAGGAACAAAGTCGGCAGAACCACGAGGGTTCCGATCGCAACCAGGTAGGCGTGCAGCATGGCCAACAGCGGCAAGAATACCGCGAGGTGGCCCAGCACCATCACCGTCAGCAGCAACTTGCGGATCAGACTCAGGTCGAAAAGGTAGAACGTGAAGCCGAGGACCAGAGGAATCAGGCCCATCACGACCAGGCCGGCCTGGAGCTGCCCGACCAGGTACTCCGACAGCCGGTAGGGGAAGTATTCGGGCCAGAATCGGAAGTAGACGATCGCCGTCGTCTGGACCAGCGCCAGGGCCCTCACGAAATAGGCGAGGGGGACGAGCGGACCGCGCAGCGCGAAGCTCAGCATCAAGACCGCCGCCGTCGCGATGGTAGCGGCGAGCAAGGCGGTGCCGTCAGGCGGGATCGCGTCGAAGGTGAGCGTCGGGACTGTGAAATGAATTCGTCCCAGGACCGAGGCTGACCGCTCGACCACCGCGCCCGGCAGGCCGAGGAATGAGTGCGCCTGGCGGAAAATCCAGGTCCACGCCGTGCCAAGGGCGGGGAGTGAGAACAGGAACCCGGTCACGCCAATCAGGGTGGTGGTCGACGCCATCGCCAGTCGACGGCCCGGGTCGGGCAGCTTGAGCATGGCCCGGTGCGGGTCGATCGTGCCGCCCCGGACGCCCCGGCGGGCCAGGTCGCGAAGCAGACCTTCGCGTTCCGGTGCGCTACCAGTGGCGGGCGATGCCAAGGCTCCCCCCGGTCCGGCGATAGAACGGATTGTGGTAGTAGTCCGCGCCGACGGTCAGGCTGGTGTGGCGGCCGAGCCATTCCTCGTACTCGGCGCTCGCCTCCTCGCTCGCGAATTCACGGAGCACCTGGGCCGCCCCAAGCAGCTGGTAACTCTCGTGGCCGGCGCTGCCCCGGAGCACGAAGAGCCGCTGGCCGGTGCGTCCAATCGTCAGGGCGCCGAACCCGCGGGCCGAGCTCCGGCTTCCCGGATTGCTCCAGTTGAGCCGGATCCCGCCTTCGACCACCACAGCGTCGCCGTAGACGGCGAGACTCGTGAACCCGGCCCGGTCGCGATAGACGTCCTTGGAGCGTACCGCGGTAAATCCAGCCGTGAACAGGACGCGGTCTCGGGCGGCCAGCTTCCGGTGGATTGAGGCATCGAACCGGAAATCGGGAAGGGCGAAACGGCCGGTGCCCCCGCCGAGGGTCGTGGTTGTGAACCACTTGGAGCCGAAGGCATGCCGGAGGCCGCCCCCGGCGTAGACGCCACGGTCGCCGTACGCCCGCTGCCAGCGGGCTTCTCCCAGGATGAGGTCGCGGGAGCCGGCGACGACCGCAGTCCGGAAGCCGAACGAAGCCCAGTCGCCGTAGCCGTTGGTGACGCCCGCCACAGCGCCGGAGAACCGGATCCAGCTGTCGCCAAACTGACTGGGGACCGCCTGGGCCGACGCCAGCGCCGGCCGGAGCAGTGCGAACAGAAGGACCAGTCGACGGATCATGGGGTCAGCTCGCCAGGGCCGTGGATCCAACGGCCACGGCGGCCTGGTCGCCGAAGTACTGTTCGATCGCGTCGCAGATTCGCTCCGAGGCCCGGCCGTCGCCGAACGGATTCTCTCCCTGAGTCATCCGGGCGCGGGCCAGCGGGTCCGCCAGCAACCGGTCGACCGTGGCGATGATCTGCTGGGGTTCGGTGCCCACCAGAACCCCAAAGCCGCTCTCGACCACCTCGGGGCGTTCGGTG
>JANXXJ010000363.1 GCA_025350665.1 Gemmatimonadota bacterium
ACCGGCTAAGGATGATCGTGGACGTATCCCACGTCTCCGACCCGGTCATCGAACAGGCCACGAAACTTTCCACCGCGCCGGTGATTGCGTCCCACTCGTCGGCCAAGATGATCTGCAACCATCCCCGGAATGTGACCGACGTGCTGGCCCGCGCCATCGCCGACACCGGCGGCGTGGTTGGGGTGAATTTCGTCAATGAAATCGTGGACCAGGCGTCCTACGACAGGGTATCCGCCGGCCGGGGTTCGGTGCTCAAGATCCTGAACGAGCCGACTCACTACCGCCCCGAGGAACTCGACCGGGTGGCCGCCGAACGGATCCGGGGGTTCTTCCTGGATCAGACCCACCGCCCGCCGTTCGAGCGAATCATCGAGCACATCATGCACCTGGTGAACGTGGCCGGCGCGGATCACGTTGGGATCGGGGCCGATATGGACGCCTGCCGGATCCCGCTGCCCGATGGCTTCGACAGCGCCCGGGACTATCCGAAGCTTACGGACGCGCTGTGCCGGAAGGGTCTCTCGGACGACCAGATCGAGAAGATCATGGGCGGGAACTTCCTCCGGGTGTTTGAGGCGGTGCGGGGTGGCTGAGCTCCGCAGAGAGAACCGGCTTTTTCTCCTCCTCTGCGCCCTCAATCTCCTGAATTACATCGATCGGCAGGCCGTGACCGGCCTGCTCGAGCCGATCCGCAAGGATCTTGGCGCCACCGACGCGCAGATGGGCCTGGTCGGGTCGGCCTTTCTGCTCACCTATACGCTGCTCCCCCCGGTGTTCGGCTGGCTCGGCGACCGGATGAAACGGACCCGGTTGCTGGCGATGTCCGCCGCGGCGTGGTGTCTGGCGACGGCCGGGTCAGGCATGATCGGCTCGGTCCGGCAGTTGGCCCTTGCCCGGGGATTCGTGGGCCTGGGTGAGGCGTCGTACATGGCCAACACGCCCGGGATCATCGCAGATATCTACCCGGCCAACCGGCGGGGGCGGATGCTCTCGATCTTCTACTCGGCGGCGCCGATCGGGGCGGCGTTAGGCGTGGCGATCGCCGGGGTCATTGCCGGGAGCGTCGGCTGGCGGGCGGCCTGTTTCATCGTCGGGCTGCCCGGGCTCCTGCTGGTGCTGGCCCTCTATCGCTCGGCCGATCCGACGCGGGGTGCGATGGACGGTGCTGCGGCCGCTGCCAGTCCGGCAACCCTGCCGCTGATCGTCCGGGCCCTGTTCGGCAACCCCGTCTTTCTGCTCCTTACCCTCGGCATCGCGGGCCAGGTCTTCCTCCAGAACGCCGTGGAGTACTGGCTTCCAACCATCCTCCAGCGTGACAAGGCGATTCCGATCGCGGAGGCCAACGCTACCTATGGGGCGATGGTGTTCATCGCGGGCGTCGTGGGCCCGCTGCTTGGTGCCTTCGTGGGGGACTGGCTCCGGCGGAAGACGCCGAGGGGATACTTCCTGGTGGCGGCGGGCGCGGTGGTCGGGGCGATCATTCCGCTCGCCGTGATCGCGGTGGCGGCAAGCCGGACCGCCATCTTTGCCTGCGTTCTGGCCGAGGCGTTGTTCGGGAATGCCGCGGTGGGGCTCGTCATGGCGACGGCGATGGAGCAGGTCGGGGCCCAAGTCCGGAGCACGGCCGCGGCCGTATTGCTCACGTCGATGCACCTCCTTGGCGACTTCATCTCGTGGCCGCTGGTTGGCGCCATGTCCACCGCGATGGCCGGGGGTGGTCTGGGCTGGCTCCGTGCGCTGGCGGTGTCGTTCGGCGTTCGCGATGCCGATCATCTCAGCATCGCCCTGGTGTCGGTATCGGTGCCGGCCGGTTGCGTCGCGGTCTTCTTCTTTCTCGCCGCTGCGCGCCTGACGAAGGCCGCGATGGCGCAGCCATTGCGGGCCGTCTGATCGGACCACGGTCATGAAGCCCTAGATGCGTGGCGTGGTCGCCCTGTTGCTGCTCGTTTTCGTGGCCTCGCGGCCGATGGCTGAGGTCGGCGGCAAGCCGTACTCGGACCTGATTGCCGAGTTGGTCTTCGGGTGCCAGGTCGCAAATCCCCTGAGCGTGGTGAAGGGGCGAACATTGGTGAAGGGGTTAGTGAAGGGGATAGAGCTCAATGCCGACCTTGGCGGCGCCGGCATTGAGCCGCTGGTCGTAGCTGGCCAGCCGGATCCGCTGCCCCTGGCGGAGCAGGAAATCCATCGAGGCGAGGTGGAGTGCGTCGAGGGTCCGCACCGGAGCGGAGAACGACTCGGTGGCCCGGGTCAGAACCGGGCGCAGCAGTTCGACGAAGGCGAGCCGTCCGAGCAGGGACTCGGCGGCCGCCCGATGGGAGACGCCCAGTCCCCGACTGTGCAGGCGATTCCAGACTTCATATTCGAGCAGCCGGCTGGTGATGATCGGCTCCTCCCAGATCGCCAGTGGTGGGCGCCGGTCCTCCGCCAGCAGATGGGCCAGCGCCACCGAGGTGTCGAGATAGATCACCGGTTGCCCCGGTCCTGATCCAGCTCGGCGAGGATCGTGGCGAGCGGTGCCACGGCCGGGCCGGAGGGCGGAACCGCCCCGCCGATCAGGGGCGCGGTGATCCAGCCCTTCCGGACCGCGTCCGCCAACAATGCATCGGGTGCCATTTCACTCCTCCCTGCGCGAGGTGGTATGAGTTCGGCCACGACCCGTTCCCGGTCCGTGACCAGCACGACTTCGCCGGCCGCGACGAGGCGGACGTATTCCGCCAGCTTGTTCTTCAGGGTCTTGAGGCCGACTGCCAGCATGGATTTAAAGTAGCTTCCAGAGGCCACCTTGTCAAATGTCGATACTGCCGTTGATTTCGTCATGAATCCAAGGTATCGGTGCGGGCCTGGGCCACGTAACCGAAATTCCGCTTGTGGGGGCGGATGGCCGCGATTGGCCTCGGGCCAATTCGCGAAGCCCTCGCAGGAAGATCGGGGAGCCAGCGAGCCTCAGCACGGGTTGGCCGGCTGCTGTAGATTTTCCGGCACGGCGGGTCAGCAATGCCGGATCCGATGGAGACTTCCCCCAGATGGGCCTCGCCCGTCTGATCCGAAGGCAAATCACCGCGGAGACAGCCATGACCGCTCGATTTCGATGGATGTTGACGATACCCGCTATGCTGCTGCTGGTGACGACCGCGGCGGGGGCGCAGGGCTTGAGCCGGGCACGGCGCGCAGCCGTGGCCGACACGATCCAGCGCCAGGCGGACCGAGTGATCGCCGCCATCGGCTCGAAGCAGATCGATCGATTCATGGAGTTGTTCACCACCGATCCCGACCTGACCTACGTCGACAACGGCAAGATCTACCCCAGTCGGGAGGCCCTGGCCGCGGCGGCCGGAGGCTTCTTCAAACGGATCGGTTCGGCTGGCGGAACCTGGGAGTCGCCCCGGATTGTGGTGCTCTCGGAGAGCGGTGGCGCGTTCACCGGGATTTTCCGGCCGGTCATGGCGGACCTCGAAGGCAAGCCGTTGTGGACCAGCGGAAAGATCTGGACCTTCGTATACCAGCGACGGGCGGGGAAATGGGTGATCGTCCAGGCGCACGAGGTGAACGCGCTGCCGCCGAAATGAGGCGCCAGATCGGGCGGGTCTGCGCCGGCTTAGGGGTGGCCGTGTTTCTGGCGGGCTGTCATTCGCCTTCCAAGCCTGCCCGGCGCCCCAACGTACTGTTCATCGCGGTCGATGATCTTCGGCCGACGCTCGGTGTTTACGGCGATCCCGATATCAAGACGCCCAACATCGACCGCCTGGCCCGGTCGGGCGTCACGTTCCTCGAGGCGTACGCCCAGCAGGCGGTGTGCAACCCGTCCCGGGTGAGCCTGATGACGGGACTCCGGCCCGACTCGACTCGGGTCTGGGATCTCGACACCGATTTTCGGACCACCGTGCCGGACGTCGTGACGCTGCCGCAGTACTTCCAGAGGTTCGGGTACCACGCGGTGTCGATCGGCAAGATCTACCACAACGTCATTCCGGATCCGCTCTCATGGAGCGAACCCGAGATGCATGTTGATGGATTCCCCTACGATCCTGACGCGGTCTACCACCATCGCGACAACCTGGCCATACAGGACGCGAAAAAGGCGGCCTTCCGCAAGGTGGGGGACACCACCAGTCACATCGACAAATACGGCCTCTGGTACCTCAAGGCCAACGCCACCGAGAGCGTCGACCTGCCCGACAGCGTCTACTACGACGGTGCCGAGACCAATCGCGCGGTGGAGCGACTCGGCGACCTGGCTAAACGGGGGGAGCCGTTTTTCTTTGGCGTCGGGTACTACCGGCCGCACCTGCCGTTCAACGCGCCGAAGAAGTACTGGGACCTCTACCAGCGCGACTCGATCCCGCTGGCCCGGAACCCGAACGTGCCGGAAGACGGGCCGATCATGGCCATCAGTACCGCGCGCGAACTGCGCGGCTACACCGATTTCGCCGACGCGCCCCATCCGTTCGAGGGGCGGATCAGCCTGGCGGACGCCCGCCGCCTGAAGCATGGCTACTACGCGTCGGTGAGTTACGTCGATGCCCAGGTGGGCCGGCTGCTCGATCGGCTGGATGAGCTTGGTATCGCCGACAACACGATCGTGGTGCTCTGGGGCGATCACGGTTACAAGCTGGGAGAGCACAACGGCTGGGCCAAGATGACCAACTATCTGATCGACACCCACGCGCCGCTGATCATCCGGGCGCCGGGCCGGATTCCGCCGAATCTCAGGCTGGGCCAACTGGTGGAGTTCGTCGATGTCTATCCGACCCTGGCCGAGCTCGCCGGCTTGCCCGTGCCGTCAGGGCTGCAGGGGACGAGCGCCGTGCCGCTGATCGCGGATCCAACGCGGGCCTGGAAGAAGGCCATCTTCACGCAATTCTTGCGGGACGGGATTTGGGTGGCGCCGGACAGCATTCCGTACATGGGGTACAGTATCCGGACCGACGCCTATCACTACGTGACCTGGATCGATTGGCGGACCCGGAAGCTGGCGGCGCAGGAGTTGTACGATCTGAAGGCGGATCCCGACGAAGACCGGAACCTTGCTCACGAACCGCGGTTCGCGGCCACGCTCTCAGAGCTCGAGGCGCAACGACTGGCTGGGTGGCGGGCCGCGGTGCCCGCCACCCGATAGATCACTTCCAGACCGCAATCTCGCCGAACGGCTTCCGGGTCAGATCGGGGATCCTGGCGTCCTCGGCTGGATATCCTACCGGCATCACCAGCATGGCTTTTTCATTGGCGGGCCGGCCCAGCAGTTCGGCCAGGAACCCCATGGGATTGGGCGTGTGGGTGACGGTCACCAACCCCATCATGTGAATCGCCGCGATGAAATATCCCGCCGCGATCCCGCAAGACTCCTGGGTGTAGTAGTACGTGCGCTTGGTCCCATCCGGCCGGAGCCCATGCGACTGGCGGAACAGCACCACGACCCAGGGCGCATCGGTCAGGTGCGGCTTGTGTTCGTCGGTACCGAGCGGGGCCAGGGCCTCGGTCCACTCTGCCGGTGCCCGGCCGTGGTAGAACTCGTGCTCCTCTTTTTCAGCGGCTTCGCGGATCTGGCGTTTCAGGCCGAGATCCGACACCGCGACAAAGGTCCACGGCTGCTGGTGGGCCCCGCTTGGCGCGGTCCCGCCGGTGAGGATCGCCTGCTCGATCAATTCCCTGGGAACCGGATCGGTCGAGAAGTGCCGGGTGGTGCGGCGCCGGTTCATTTCCTCATAAAACGCCCGGGCCCGCTCAGCCGACTCGGCCAGCGTACGCCGGGTGAATTGCAGCGGGACAAACGGATGGGACTGGGCCGCGAATTGTTCCCTGGTCGACTCATCCATGAGATTTCCCGTCCAATTTGTGTTCTGATCCGACACCGGCACGATCGGCCCGCCCGCGGTTGACTACTTCGGTCCCATGCGGATCGCGCCGTCGAGCCGGATCGTCTCGCCGTTCAGCATCGGGTTCTCCGCGATGGCCACGACCAATCGAGCGAACTCCTCGGGCTTCCCGAGCCGGGGCGGGAAGGGCACCTGCTGGCCGAGGGACTGGCGGACCGGTTCGGGTAGCGAGGCAAGGAGCGGGGTGTCGAAGATTCCGGGCGCGATGGTCATGACCCGGATCCCGTCCCGCGAAAGATCGCGGGCGATGGGCAGCGTCATCCCCACGATGCCCGCCTTGGATGCCGCGTACGCCGCCTGGCCGATCTGGCCGTCGAACGCCGCGACCGACGCGGTGTTGACGATCACGCCGCGCTCGCCGCCGGCGTCGGGCGTTCCGCGGGCCATGGCGGCGGCCGAGAGGCGAGTCACGTTGAACGAGCCGATCAGGTTCACCCGGACCACTTTCTCGAACTGCTCGAGTGAGTGGGGGCCTTCCTTGCCGACGGTCCGGGCACTGGGCCCAATACCGGCACAGTTGGCCACGATCTGCAGACCGCCGAATCGGGACAGCGCGAGATTGACGGCCGCTTCCATCTCGCCCGGGTTGGCAACGTCGGCGGCCTGGAAGGCGGTCCTGGCGCCCAGTTCATCGGCCAGCGCCTGGCCGGCCTTGGCGTTGAGATCCACGATCACCACGTTGGCGCCTCGGGCGGCGAGGGCCCGGACCGTGGCTTCGCCCAGGCCGGATGCGCCACCGGTCACCAGCGCGACTTTTCCGTTGATATCCATTGTTGGTACCCTGGTCAAATCTTCGAGAGTTCGCTTACCGTGGCCTCCAGCGCCCGGACCCGGGTCCCGTCGGCGGCGCCGTCGGCGTCCCTGGCGAGGTCGGCGGCCAGGCTGGTGAGCGTCCTGGCTCGCGCCTCGCCCTTCTGCAACTCCGCGCGGCGGAGATCGGCCGCAATCTTCACGGTGCGGCCCGCTTTCAGTCCTTTGCCGCGCACCAGCTGGTCGACATAGGCCCGGGCTACGGCGAAGTTGGCCGGCCAGACGATCCGGGTCTGGAGCTGCGGGTTCGACCGGTCGGTCTGAACCGAGCGCGCGGCGTCAATCTCGTTCCTGGTGAGAAACGCGCTGGGCACGAGGTCGAGGATATCGAGTCCGCGGGCGATCTCGGAGCCGATGATGTGGCCGTTGTACCAGTAGGCCGACCAGAAGCCCGCCAGCGACGGCTTGTTCTTGAACATCGGGCCCCGGTCGAAGAAGGCGATCTCTTTCGGGTGGGCCGCATCGGTGAAGTCCATCACGGAAATGCCGCCCTGATACCAGGCCTGCACGAAAATGTCGCGGCCGGGCACCGGCACCAGTGATCCGTTGTGGGCGACGCAGTTCTCGAACTCGGTCTGCGCGGCCGGCAGTTTGTAGAAGCTGGCCTGGTTCAGGGTGTTGCCGGCCACGGTGTAGATCGCGTCGGCGCCCCATTCCTTCCGGTCGGTGGCGCGGCACTTGGCACCCACGCCGCCGCCCCACTCGTCGGTGAACAGCAGCTTCGAGCCGTCGTTGCTGAACGTGGCCGAGTGCCAGTAGGCGAAGTTCGGGTCGCTGACTTCGGCGATGCGCTTCGGGTTGGACGGGGTCGAGATGTCGAGCAGGAGTCCGTTGCCGGAGCAGGCGCCGGCGCCGATGCCAAGGTCAGGGTAGACCGTGATGTCGTGGCACTGGTCGGCCTCGCTGGTCTCCTGGGTCCCGGCGCCGTGGGCGCCGCCCTTCCAGAGGGCGTCGATCTTGCCGGTGGCATCGGCGAAGAGCCGGGGTGAATTGACGACCCGAGCCTTTTCCGGCGCGGCAAGCGGCACTTGAATCACTTCGATCCGGAACAGCGAGGTATTCGGATCTTCGGCCGGCGACTTGTCCGAGCAGCCGGCGAGTTCCGCCCCGGGCCGGACGTCGCTGGTGCCGGAGACGTAGACGTAGATATTGGCGGCGTCCCTGGGATCGGTCACCAGGGTATGGGTGTGCGACCCGCGGCAGGTCTGCACGGCGGCTACCTGTTTCGGATGGTCGAGATCGCTGATGTCGAAGATCCGGACCCCGCGGAACCGTTCAGCGCTCACGGTGTCCGCTACACCCTGGCTGCCGCAGTCGATCCGGCCCCGGGTTTCCTCGACCGAGATGAACAGCAGGTTGCCGTAGACCGACGGATCCCCTTGGCCGCCGGGGCAGGGGAACGCGGTGCGGACCTTGGGGTGCGTCGCGTCGGTGATATCCCAGATCTGGAAGCCGTGGTAGCTGCCCTGGAAGGCGTAATGCCCGCTGAAGGCCAGGTCGGCGTTGGCAAAGCGGAAATCTCCGGGGGCTTTCCGGTCCATGAAGGTTTCCGAGGGATCGTGGTGCGCCACCATCGCCATGCCGCGGGCGGCCCAGCCGGCGTCCTGCCATCCGGACTTGAGGCCGACGCGGGGGTCGCGGGCGGCGGGCCGTTTGGTCTGGGCCCCGGCGGCCGTTGTGAGCGTCAATGAGCCGAGCAGCAGGCAGGCAGCCGTGGCGACGAAACGATTCGAATTGGGAGCCATGCGGGTCTCGCGGTCGATGAATGATGCGGGTCAAACATGCTGGTCCCAAGTTACCGCCACGGGAAACCGTTCGGAATGCCGCCCGGCTATCTTCGAGACCATGGTTCATCGTGAATTTCATCGAACCGCCCATATCGGCTGGCTCCGGGCTGCGGTCCTGGGCGCCAACGACGGGCTGATTTCCACCAGCAGCCTGGTGGTCGGCGTCGCGGCGGCGCAGCCCAACCGCGCCTCGGTACTGCTTGCCGCCGTGGCCGGCCTGGTGGCGGGCGCGCTGTCGATGGCGGCCGGCGAGTACGTGTCGGTCAGCTCCCAGGCGGATACGGAATCCGCGGATCTGGCTCGAGAACGGAAAGAACTCGATGAGAGTCCCGACACCGAGCGGGCCGAACTGATCGGGATCTACGTTCATCGGGGTCTGACGGCGGACCTGGCCGCCCAGGTGGCGGACCAGCTGACGGCCCATGACGTCCTTGGCGTCCACGCCCGCGACGAACTGGGAATGTCGGAAGGGACTCGGGCTCGCCCGATTCAGGCGTCGATGGCGTCGGCGGCGGCGTTCGCCGTCGGTGCGGCACTGCCGCTCGTTCTCACGGCGGTCGTACCGATTGCCCGTCTCTCAGTGGTGGTTGTGGGACTCTCGCTGGTCATGCTGGCCGGCCTGGGTGCCGCGGCGGCGGGGATGGGCGGCGCGCCGTTGGCGAAGGGGGCGTTCCGGGTGGCGTTCTGGGGCGCGGTGGCGATGGGTTGCTCGGCCCTGGTGGGCCGCATATTCGGCACAGTGGTCTGAACCGGAGCGGCACGGGCGAGCTGGAGGGTCTCGCCGGGAAAATGACGATCACGATCGAGGGCGGGCAGCACGGCTACGGATTCGAATACACGCTCCCCTAGTAGACCAGGGCCGCCGCCCGCATCGGCCCGGCGTTGCCATCCTTGATCTTGAGCGGAAAGCCGACGAAGACCACGTTGGGCTCGTTCACAATTCGTTCCAGGTTCACCAATCCCTCGACGCTGGGCACGTTCCGCGACAGGAAGGCATAGTGTTCCGGTACGATCGCCTGGGATCCCTTGAGCTCACCTTTCGCCATGATGGCGGCGATGTTCTTGAGTCCCGCCAGACTCGGCATGTCCGTGGCGAACAGCCGCACCGGAAGCGTGGCCAGATACTCGGCGGCCTCGCCCGAGAGGTAGGCGTATGACGGGTATTCATTCGGATCCGTGGGCGGCACATAGCCGACGAAGGCGATCACGACATCGCCGGCCACCAGGCCTCGGCCGGCAAAGTCGGCCCGGGACAGCGGCGCATCCTTGGGCCGATCGCGGAAGTCCAGCACCTTGGCAACCCCGATGAACTGATCGAGCGGGAAGGTGTCCGTCCCCCGCGCGCCCTTGATGGCATGATTCGGGGCATCGTGGTGAGGGCCGACGTGATTGAACAACTCGAGTCTGCTGTCGGCGACGTACGCCGGGGTTTCGCTGACGGTGTGGTGGAACGCGGTGGACTCCGGCAGGCCGAAATCCTTGAGGAACCTGCTCCCCATGATCCGGACCGGGGCGTCCTCGCCGATGACCGGACTCAAGTCGACCACAGCGCGGGGCCGAACGAATCCGCCCGGGCCCTGTTGACGGCATCCCAGGACGGCGGCGAGACCGACAACCCAAAGTAGCGACCGGCCCTCAAGCAGTTCCATCCAGAGCTCCCTTCTCAGTTAGCGTCCCGTACCAGGCCTGATCGTCTCGAGGCGTGCAGGGCGTGAATCGCGTTGTCGGCCCTTGCCTCAGTGGTCCGGCAGCGCAAACGCCACGAACGTTCCCCCCGAAGCCGCGCCGTTCTTGCCGCCGCCGCAGGCGATCACTACGTACTGCTTTCCGTTCACCATATACAGCGACGGTGTGGCGTTACCCGATGCCGGCAGGTCGGTCTCCCATAACAGTTTGCCGGTGGCCTTGTCGTAGACGTGGAACTTCCGGTCGTAGGTGGTGGCGCCGATGAACAGAAGGCCGTTGGCCGTGACGACGGGGCCGCCATAGTTGTCGGTGCCGGTGTCTTTGAGCCCCTTGGCCGCGAGCGCCGGGTATTCGCCGAACGGAATCTTCCAGCGGATCGTGCCGTTGTTGAGATCGACCGCGGCCAGGCTCCCCCACGGGGGCGTGATGCCGGGATAGCCTTCCTGATCGAGGAAGATGTTGTAGCCGTCGTTGCGGTAGTCGAGCCAGTAGGGGTTGCTCCCCTTCTTCTCGGCAGCGTCTTTCCCGGTGATCAGGAAGTTCACCATGTCATCGATGGCGCCGCCCTCGAGCACCTCGGCGAAGCCCGGCATCCGTCCGGTGCCCTGGCGGATTATTTTGGCCAGTTCCTCGCGGGTCCGCCGGTTGCCGATGTCGACCAGCGACGGCATTTGTCCCGGTGTGCCGCGGAGATCCTTCTGGTGGCAGCTGGCGCAGTTGTTCTGGTAGAGCGACTTGTCGTCCCGCCCAATCATCTTGAGCAGCCACGGCATCTCGTTCACGTTGACGTAGAACAGGCCTGTCGCCGGATCGAACGCCTGGCCGCCCCACTCGCCGCCGCCATCGTAGCCCGGGAAGACGATGTTGCCCTCGAGGCTGGGCGGCTGGAACATCCCGCGCCGAGGATACTGGTTGAAGATCGCGAGCGCCGCCGCGTGTGCTTCCGGCGTGCGGGTGGTGATCATGTCCTCGGTGACGGTCTGCCGGGTGAGCGCCGGCGGTTTGAGCGGCACGGGCTGCGTGGGGCTCGGCCGTTCGCCGGGCAGGCCGTCGGTCGGGACTTTCCGGTACTCGATCGGAAAGAGCGGCTTGCCGGTCCGCCGGTCGAACACGAAGACGAACCCCGTCTTGGTGACCTGGGCGAGAGCCTCGACCAGGTGGCCGGCCCGCTTGACGGTCACCAGCGCCGGGGGCGAGGGGAGGTCCATATCCCAGAGATCGTGCCTGACGGTCTGGAAATGCCAGACCCGCTTCCCGGTCCGGGCGTTGAGCGCGATCACACTGTTGGCGAAGAGATCGTCGCCCACGCGGTTCGAGCCGTAGAAATCGAACGCCGCCGAGCCGGTGGCGCCGAACACCAGGCCGAGTTTCGGATCGACCGTCAGGCCGGCCCAGGCGTTGGTCCCGCCGGTCACCTTCCAGGCCTCCCTGGGCCAGGTCTGATAGCCGTATTCCCCCGGTCGAGGGATGGTGTGAAAGGTCCAGCGAATGGCGCCGGTCATCACGTCGTAGGCGCGGATGTCGCCGGGTGAGGAGGGCAGGCTCTCGCTCACACTGCTGCCGATGATGTAGAGGCCGTCGAACACGACACCCGGCGTGCTGGCGCTCACCGATTGCACGTCGAACGGCCGTCCCAGACCCTTCCGCAGATCGACTCGGCCGTGGTCGCCGAAGGAGTCGATCGGGCGGCCGGTTTTCTTGTCGAGGGCCCAGAGATTGTTCCGGTGGGTGACGAATACCCTGTCCTTATATACGGTAACGCCGCGGTGCCGGTACCGCCCTGGGTGGGGGTCGATGGCATTGGGGTCGAAGGTCCAGATCTCGCGGCCGGTTGCGGCGTTGAGCGCCATCACCTTGAGCTTCGGCGTGGTGGCGAAGAGGACGCCGTCGACGATGATCGGATTCGACTGCATCTCCGACCCCGGGAACTCATCGTGGGTCTCGTAGGTCCACGCTACCTGGAGCCGGCCGACGTTCGCCGGGGTGATCTGGTTGAGGGTCGAGTAGCGGGTGTTGGTGGTGTTCCCGCCATAGACCGGCCAGTCGGCGGAACGGGCCTGGGCCGCGAGCGAAGCGGGGAGCGCCAGAGCAACGAGCCAGGAGCTACGGATCATCGAGGTGTCTCGTTCAGGGTGGGGAAGCAGCCCGATGAGTCTACCACCGCCCGGCGTTCGTGACCAGCGTTCTCACTCCGGTTTGATTCCCTCATGGTTCGGGTCGACGTACCTTTGACGGGCAATCAACCCGACCCACAGGAGGTTCCGATGGTGCTTCGCTCCGGACTCGCCACCGTCGCCGCGGCGTTGCTCGCGGCCGTCCCGGCCCGCCTCGCCGGGCAGGCCAGCTTCACCGACACCGAGCGCCTTGCCAAGCTCAAGACGGCCCTGCCGGAGATCGATCGCGTGGTCCGGGAGTTTGCCGAGAAGTCCCATGTGCCGGGCGTGGCGTACGGGGTCATCGTGGATGGGCGGCTGATTCATGCGGGCGTCGCTGGTCTCCGGGAAGTTCCTTCGAAGTCGGTGGTGGACACGGGGACGGTGTTCCGGATCGCGTCGATGACCAAGAGCTTCACCGCCGCGGCGATCCTGAAGCTCCGGGACGAAGGCAAACTGTCGCTCGAGGACCCGGCCGAGCGGTATGTGCCGGAGCTCAAGCTGCTCAAGTATCCGACGGCTGACTCGCCTCGGCTCACGATTCGCCACTTGATGTCGCACTCGACCGGCTTCCCCGAAGACAATCCCTGGGGTGACCAGCAGCTGGCCGATTCGGACGAGGACCTCTCGCGGATGATCCGGAGCGGGATTCCGTTCTCGAATCCACCGGGCATTGCCTACGAGTACTCCAATTTCGGCTTCGCGATTCTGGGGCGGGTCGTGGCCAACGTGACGAAGATGCCCTACACCCGCTATCTGACCGAGAATATCCTCAGGCCGCTGGGCATGACCTCCACCTTCATGCAGGCGGGGGCGGTGCGGCCGGCGCGCCTGGCGCACGGATACCGGCGCCAGGACGAGGCATGGCTCGAGGAGGCGGCCCTCCCCGACGGTTCGTTTGGGTCGATGGGCGGGATGCTCACGTCGATCGCCGATCTGAGCCGGTGGGTCGGGTTCATGCTGCAGGCCTGGCCGCCCCGGGACGGCGCCGATCCGGGCCCGGTTCGCCGCGCGTCGCTTCGCGAGATGCAGCAAGTGGCCCGATTCAGCGGCGCAACGGCGGCGCGCACGAGCGATGGCTTGATCCTGAGCGCCGGCGGCTACGCCTATGGGCTCGGGGTCCGCCAGACCTGCCGGTTCAAGATCTCGGTGGCGCACTCGGGAGGGTTGCCGGGGTTCGGGTCCCACATGCGCTGGCTGCCCGAGTACGGGGTCGGCTTCGTAGCGCTCGGCAACCTCACCTATACCAGCTGGGGCGGTGTGGGTGACCAGGTGTTCGACGCGCTGGCCAGGACCGGTGGGCTTGAGCCGAGGCAGCCGACGCCGGCGCCGGTGCTGGTGGAGATGCGAGACAAGGTCAGCCGTCTCATCAACGGATGGAACGATGGACTCGCCGACAGTGTCGCGGCGATGAACCTCTTTCTCGACTTGTCCAGGGACCGGCGCCATCAGGCGATCGACCGGCTGCGGACCGAGGCGGGCGGCGGATGCCGGAATGATGGCCATTTCGAAGTGGAGAACGCTCTCCGCGGCAAATGGCGGATGAGGTGCACCTCCGGGGAGCTCGCGGTGTCGATTACGCTGGCGCCGACCAGTCCGGCCCGGGTGCAGTTCCTCGAGGTCACGACGATCAAACCGGAGACCTCGCTGGCCCCGGCGCCTGCCTGTCGGTGAACTGATGGGAACGATCTACGGAGCCGACCTCGCGTTCGTGCAGGCGGCGATCATCGCACGGACGGTGGGAACGGTCGGAACGGGACTCAAAGGAGCCAACCCATGAGCGACGGCGTTACCCGGCGTGATTTCCTGAACGGCATGCAGCTCGCCATCGGCGGTGCCATGCTCACGCCCTGGGATCAGCTCGGCCTTCGCGGTGTCGATCCCGCCGCCGAGTATTACCCGCCGGCGCTGACCGGTCTTCGGGGCACCCATGACGGGGCGTGGGAGACCATGCACGCCCGGGTCTCCGGCAAGACCTGGCCCGTGGGGAAACCCGAAGAGCAGTACGATCTCGTGGTGGTGGGCGGCGGGATCAGCGGCCTGTCGGCGGCGCACCTCTACCGGCAACGCCGTCCCAAGGCCCGGGTCCTGGTGCTCGACAACCACGACGACTTCGGCGGCCACGCCAAGCGCAATGAATTCACCATCAACGGCCAGACCCGGCTCGGCTACGGCGGGACGGAATCAATCGACACGCCGTCGGCGTACAGCGCGGTGGCCAAGAAGCTGCTGGTGGACGTCGGGATCGACGTCCGGAAGTTCTACGACGCCTTCGACCAGAAGCTCTACGACTCGTACGGTCTCTCCAAGTCGATCGTCTTCGACCGGGAGAACTTCGGCCAGCAGAAGATGGTCACCGGCTACTGGAAGAAGCCGTGGGATGAATTCGTTCGCGAGACCCCGTTGAACGAACAGGCTCGGCGCGATCTGGTCCGGATCGTGACCGAGAAGGTGGACTATCTGCCGGGGCTCTCGGCGGCTGAAAAGCACCGGCGGCTGTCGAAGGTGAGCTACGAGGCGTTTCTCCGGGACTATGCCAAGGTCGATCCGCAGTTGATCGAGATGTATCGCAAATGGGGGATCAGCTTCTGGTGCGTCGGGATCGACGAAGTGCCGGCCACGTCGATTCAGTCGTACGACGGCGACATGCCGGGCCTCGATCATACCCTGATCCGTTCGAGCACCCGGGGCGACGATCCCTACATCTTCCACTTTCCCGACGGCAACGCGTCCGTGGCGCGGCTCCTGGTTCGGTCGCTGGTGCCGGCCGCCATGCCGGGGACCACGATGGAAGATGTGGTGACCACGCGGGCCCGCTACGCCGAACTCGACCGGAGCGGGAACCCGGCCCGGGTCCGGCTCAACAGCACCGTGGTCGGGGTTCGGCACACTGCCGATCAGAAGGCGGTCGACGTCACCTACGTGACCCGGGGCCAGGCTCATACGGTGCGGGCGGCCCGCTGCATTCTGGCCTGCTACAACATGGCGATTCCCTATCTGTGCCCGGAGCTGCCGGAGCAGCAGAAGAAGGGGCTGGCCTATGGGGTCAAGGTTCCGCTGACCTATACCAAGGTGCTGGTGCCGAACTGGCGGGCCTTTGCCGAGCTCAAGACCAATTTCGTCTACTACACCAAGGACTTCTTCAAGCAGGTCGAGCTCGACTACCCGGTGTCGATCGGCAAGTACAAGCGGTCGCAGACGCCGGATGAGCCGATGGTCCTGCATATGTGCTACGTACACCACGGCTCGGGCCACAAAGGGCCCGAGCAGTGGCGGGAGGGCCGGCGCCGTCTGATGACCACCACGTTCCAGACCTTCGAGCACCATGTCCGGGACCAGCTCGACCAGGCTCTGCGGGGTGCGGGCTTCGACGCGGAACGCGACATCAAGGCGATCACGGTGAACCGGTGGCCGCACGGATACGCCTACGAGTCGGAGATGCTTTGGGAGCCGGAGTGGAAATCGGAGCGGGAGAAGCCGTGGGTGGTGGGCCGGCAGCGGTTCGGGCGAATTGCGATCGCCAACTCCGATTCGGCGGCGGCGGCCAATACCAACGCGGCGATCACGCAGGGGGCCCGGGCGGTCGACGAGACGCTCGGCGCCGGCTGATATTTCGGGACCGTAGGGGCGGGCCGTAGGGGCGGGCCGTAGGGGCGGGCGTAAG
>JANXXJ010000041.1 GCA_025350665.1 Gemmatimonadota bacterium
CAAGCGGCCCGGCGTCAACGCGGCGACGCTGGCCGATCTCGTGCTGGAGCGGATCGAGACTCTGCGCGGTGGTCTGGTGCCGCGGGGTCTCGGGGTGACCGTGACGCGGAACTACGGCGAGACGGCCAACGAGAAGGCCCAGGAGCTTCTGTCGCATATCATCATCGCCACCGTAGGCGTGGCCCTGCTCGTGTGGCTTGCTCTGGGGTGGCGGGAGGCACTGGTGGTGTTGGTCGCGGTACCGGTGACCCTCGCGCTGACGCTGCTCGTCTACCGGCTATTCGGGTATACCCTGAACCGGATCACCCTGTTCGCCCTGGTGTTCGCGATCGGCATCCTGGTCGATGACGCGATCGTCGTGGTCGAGAACATCGCCCGCCATATCGGCATGGGGAACCGGTCGGCGGCCGTCGCCGCTGTCGAAGGCGTCGATGAGGTCGGCAATCCGACCATCCTTGCGACCTTCACGGTGATCGCCGCCATTCTGCCGATGGCGTTCGTGAGCGGATTGGGCCGCGGGCGGCTCCGCGATCGGTTCGCGCTACCGCGCCCTGTTGGAGCGTTTGCTGGATCGGCGTGGGGAGCGCTGGCTGCTCTACGCCGTGGTCGTGGTGCTGCTGGCGGGATCGGCGTCGCTGATCGGACTCGGCGCGGTCACGGTGAAGATGCTGCCGTTCGACAACAAGAGTGAATTCCAGGTCGTGCTCGACTTCCCGGAAGGGACCACACTGGAGACCAGCGCGCGGGCGGCCCAGGAGATCGCCGAGCAACTGCTGCCCGACCGTGATGTCAGGGACATCCAGGTCTATGCCGGGACCTCGGCGCCTTTCAATTTCAACGGCCTGGTCCGTCACTATTTCCTTCGCCAGGGGCCGGAAGTGGCCGACCTGCAGGTCAACTTGGCGCCCAAGGCTGATCGCTCCGCCCAATCCCACGAGATTGCCGTGCGGCTCCGGCCCCGGGTCGCCGCCCTGGCCAAACGGTATGGCGCCAGCGCCAAGGTCGCCGAGATTCCGCCTGGGCCGCCGGTAATCTCCACCCTGACCGCCGAGGTCTTCGGGCCTGACGAGGCCAGCCGGATCCGCACGGCCGAGGTGGTGCGGCGGGCATTTGATGCGACCGACGGCGTCGTCGACAGCGACTGGACGCTGGCCGATCCCGCATCCGAGCTTCACGTGACCGTCCGGCCGGATGTCGCCAACGGCGCCGGCCTTGCCACGGCCGAGGTCGCCCAGGCGGTCCGGAGTGTTGGGGGCATAGAAGCAGGCGTGCTCCACGATCCCCGGGCGGCCGAAGCGGTGCCGATTCTGGTCAGGCTTGCCGCAATCGACCGGCAAGGGCCGACGGGGCTGCTCGCCTTGCCCCTTGCCAGCCGGACCGGCGCCGTCGTGCCCTTGGGGTCGGTCGCAACCATCGACTCGGCACCCCGGGCCGGCCTCCGGTTCCGGAAGGACCTGAAACCCGTGATCTATGTCACGGCCGACGTGGCCGGCGTGATCGAGGCGCCGGTGTATGCCATGCTCAAAGTCGAGCCGGCGTTCGCGGCCGCCGGGATAACGACCACCTGGGCCGGCCCAGCCGCAACGACGGAGCGGGTTTCGGTCAACTGGGATGGGGAGTGGCGGATCACCTATGAGGTCTTCCGGGATCTTGGAGTCGCGTTCGCGGCCGTGCTGGTCCTCATCTATTTCCTGGTTGTCGCCTGGTTCCAGTCGTTCAAGACGCCTCTGGTCATCATGGCCCCGATTCCGCTCACCCTGATCGGCATTTTGCCGGGGCACGCGATTGCGGGGGCGTTCTTCACGGCGACGTCGATGATCGGAATGATCGCGCTCGCCGGGATCATCGTCCGTAACTCGATCCTGCTGGTCGACTTCGCTGAACTGGCCCGGGAACGGGGCCGTTCGGTGCGGGATGCCGTGATCGAGGCCGGTGTGATCCGGGCGCGTCCGATCATCCTAACGGCGCTCGCCGTGGTGATCGGCGGGGCCGTGATGGTGGCGGACCCGATTTTCCAGGGGCTGGGGATCGCCTTGATGACGGGAGCGGTGGTTGCCACACTCCTGACCCTGGTGCTGATCCCGCTGTTGTACGGGGAGGTCGCCTGAAACTCACGGTGGTGGTGAACAAATGCGGGGATCGGAGGAACGGATGTCGATGCACTACGCGATTCGGCTGATTGCAGGGAGCTTCGTGCTCATCTCGCTGGCTCTGGGCTACTGGGTCAATCCGGCCTGGTTCCTGTTCACCGCGTTCGTCGGATTGAACCTGGTCCAATCCTCGGTCACCAGGTGGTGTCTGATGGAGAAGATCCTGGCCCGGCTTGGCGTGAAACCGTAAGTCCCGGGGAGGGGGCATCCGAGGGTCTGGTCGGCGAGATGCCGGCGTTGAGCAGCTGACCTCCGGTCTGGCCGTGCTGCCGGCGCCGCGGCAATCCCTACCAGACTTCCCGGCTTCCCTTGTCCGGGGCCAGCCGGGCCTAGACCAGGACAGCAGGGCGGTCCTTCCGGAGGGGTTCGCAGCGCCGTTGACTCTTGAGCTAAGTCAAAGTATCATAAGGGTCTGTCGATTCTGCGGCCAGTTCGCTGGCGTAGCTCAACTGGTAGAGCAGCTGATTTGTAATCAGCAGGCTAAGGGTTCGAGTCCCTTCGTCAGCTTCACCCGAGACGCAGACGATCATCACTCCGCCCACCCCGGGTTACGACGGGGCGGGTTTCGGTTCGGGGTGACGTGGTTCGTTAGGCGCGGTGGGGTGGCCGAGTGGCTAATGGCAGCAGACTGTAAATCTGCCGAGCTTTGCTCTACGTAGGTTCGAATCCTACCCCCACCACTTGCCAGTGGCGGCTCAGGTCACGAAGGTCGTGCGGGGTATAGGCGGGTGTAGCTCAGTTGGTAGAGCATCAGCCTTCCAAGCTGAGGGTCGCGGGTTCGAGTCCCGTCGCCCGCTTGCGGTCGGACAGTGGATGGGGGCGGTGGGACAGCTGCTCGTGTAGCTCAGTTGGTAGAGCACATCCTTGGTAAGGATGAGGTCACCGGTTCGATCCCGGTCGCGAGCTCTGGAAACGCGCGGGACCTGTAAGGGCGGGCGTAAGCCCGCCCTCGAGGATGACGGCAGACCAGGGAGAATGGACTCATGGGCAAAGCGAAATTCGAGCGGACCAAGCCGCATGTGAACGTGGG